>NZ_JALRMO010000001.1:6897500-7197500 GCF_023276405.1 Paenibacillus hamazuiensis | reverse complement strand
AACTTGTAAAATGCAAGCATGAATCGTATAATCGAGTCATGAAAAAACGAACATCCACCGTTTGTCCAATTGTATATTCGCTAGACATCTGGGGCGATCCCTGGAGCCTGGTCATTCTTCGCGACGTCCTCATCCACAACAAGCGATATTACCGCGAGTTTCTTGCTTCGCGCGAGCGTATCTCAACCAATATATTGAGCGCACGGCTCCAATCGCTCGTTGAAGCGGGCCTGCTCGTCAAAATAGAAGGCGAGACGAACCGCGCACAAACGATGTACCGGCCAACACAAAAAGCACTTGATCTGTTTCCGGTTGTATTTGCCATTATGCATTGGGGCCTTAAATACAACCCGAATACCGATATGAGTATACCCATCATGAAGGAACTGGTAACCGACGAGAATGGGCTGGAGCGGCGCCTATTGCGGAATTTCGACGATCTTAAATGATATGTCGATTTTTATGGATACACCAAATAACGGTTAAAGGGGAATGTAAAAAAAGTGACCCACCACCATATGGTGAGTCATTTTTTCATGAAAGCTGCAGCTTTTATAAGTTATTTTCTTGGTTACATTACATCATCAGTCGGATGTCAATATCTAATGGTAAATAACTTAACCCTTCACCAAGTCCTCTACGATTTTTACAAATAATGATAATAAAAAGTTGCGCGAGTCGTTTGAACGAGCTGCGAATATTTATCAGCAGGCGCGTCCGGATTATCCGGAACAATTGTTCGATAATTTAATCCATGCGGCGAATTTGAATCCGGGTGATCGTTTGTTGGAAGTGGGTTGTGCCACAGGAAAGGCTACTCTCCCGTTAGCCAAGCGCGGATTTAAAATCACGTGCGTAGAGCTTGGCGCTGAGCTCGCTGCAGTTGCCCGTCAAAACCTTGCCGGAATGGACGTTGACATCGTCAACGGGAGCTTCGAAGACTGGCAGCCGGAGGCGGAGTTTGGGTTTGATCTGGTATTCGCTGCAACCGCTTGGAAATGGATTGATCCCGAAGTTCGGTACACGAAGGCATGGCAGGTTCTTCGTCCCGGCGGACATCTGGCCTTTTGGAACGCAGATCACGTTTTTCCGGATGACGGAGACCCCTTCTTTCGTAATATTCAAACCGTTTATCATGAGATCGGCGAAGGTAAACCGGTAGACAACAACGATTGGCCTCGACCAGGGGAACTTCAAGAGCAAAGAGATGAGATTGAAAAAAGCGGCCTGTTTGAGATTGTTCACATAAGACATTTCGACTGGGAGCGCATATATCGTGTTGACGAGTATATTAAACTCCTCGAAACCTTCTCGGGGCACATACTTATGGAGGAATGGAAACGCGACAAGCTCTTCAACGAAATCCGGGTTTGCCTTAATAATCGTCCGGGAAAGTCGGTTCGTCGTCACTGGGGCGCTGTTCTTCACGTTGCCCGTCGAAAAGAGTTGAAATGAACCGTTCAGTACCCCTTGCGAATGAATCCGGTTCAAATAACGGATGAAAACACCTCCGACCGCCTATATATTTACCCATTTAGGTGAAAATAAGGCGAGGTGGTGATATCGCAAATGGCTTTTTTGCTTGTTTCGGTTATTTTGTTCAATGGCATCGCGTTCTTTATGCCGAAGCGTTTGGGGCGTGCCGACATGTTTGTCATCGCTTTGTTCGGGCTCGTGTTCCAGCAGTTGGTCGATATGTTCGTTAATCTCAAATATGATTTATACGGCTTCTTCCAAACAGGAGTTGATTGGCTCTCCCTTATCCCCATGTTAGGCCTTTTCCCATCCGTGACTCTGATCTTTTTCAACTTTTATCCATGGAATAATATGAAAAGCTCCGTCCTTTACGTCGGTCTGGCGTCGGCATTTCTGGTCGGATTCGAATATTTATCGCTGCTTGCGGGTTACTTTTATTACCACGGATGGAAGCTTTGGTGGTCCGTTTTCGAATATCCGCTGCTGCTGTATATCAATGTCGCGTTCTATAAAGTATTCAAAATCTTAACGAAACCCGCCGACGGAGGCAGCTGACGGATCGGACCACATGCACTTCTTGAACGATATCTCGTCAGGCGATCCGTGGCGATATGTTCATTTCCAGCAACCTCCGCGGCGGTCCGATTACAAAGAGCCTGGCCCGCTGCCGGCCAAGCTCTCTTTTTTTCGCATAGCGATTCACTTGAGCGGTTTCCGAACATGCACCATCATAAGTTTGCTATGTTTCAAATATTCGTAAACGAGCCCGGTCGTAGTCTGCACGACGAGAAAAACAGCGAGGTTATATTCAGGCCGGAACCCTAACTGGTACTGGGTCATATGCACCCGCTCCGCCAGCCACTCGAATCCCATACCTACTGCAGACCAGCCGGCCACGTAGAGCAAAAACGTTTTTTTGCGGATATGCAGCCACTCGTAAAAATAAACAAAAAAATAACCGAACGGCGCGAACATAAAGTACGTGAGCAGATCGGTCAATTCATAGCGGTTCGAATCGTTCACCCGGTAAAAGTCCATCATACCGCCGCCGATCGTAAAATCAAACAAGGTGGAGCTGGCGAAACCCCAAACGAGGCTTACGATCGCAACGCTTCTCGGCAATCTTTTCGGCAGCAGCCAAATCGCAGCATAAGAGACGCACAGCATAATGACGACGAACCACTCGTTGGCGTCAAAACGCTCCCATAAGATCACAGCGGCTTCACCTCGACATTCATCGATTTTCTTAACAGCTTATGCGCGTAAAAAGTGATAAACAGCATCGCCAAAAAAACGACGGCATCGTAAATTAAATTCCACCTGACATAGTACAAAATTTGAAAATAACGGGCAATGGCGAAGCTCCCCAGCACCTCTCCCATGCCGAGCGCGACGGCAAGCAGCGTATGTTCGGTCGATTTTTTATCGTATATATAATTGAACATAATCGTAAAAACGATCGGGATCAGCACGCTTCTTTCCAGCATAAAAGCGGCGTACTTCAGGGGATCTCCCGATGTTTGGACGTAATAAAGCTCTTCGATCACGATCCACGAAAAGTTGATGCTCAGGATCATGACGAGCAGGAATATAAAAATGCTTTCCACAGCGGTTAAGCCTTTTCGCATGGAATACAGCACGAACACGGTCGCCCAAGTCAAAGCAAAAAACAGAACGAATCCCACGGACGATCAATCCTCCGGTCATAAGCTGGTATTACCGCTATAGTTTGCCGCTGTAACCGAAATCATATTCCTTTCGTGAATCCTCTACCCGCACAATTCCAGGCATTCGAAGCCGGCTTGGCTGCACAAAAAAAAGCACCGCCCCCGCAGGATCGGTACTTTGCTGATCACGATGATTTTTTCTCAACATCTCGGAAACCGACGAATTTTTTAAGATGCCCGTTCCACACCCTGAAGCGCACGGAGCGCAAGCTGGACAGCAGCGTTACGGTCGGCACATCCTGAAACATCGGGTTTTGTTCGTGAATCTGAGGCAAATAATAATTAGGCACTCTCGGGTTCAAATGATGAATATGATGAAACCCGATATTTCCCGTGAGCCAGCGCAGGATGCCGGGCAGCTTGTAGAAGGAGCTTCCCTGCAGGGCCGCTTTCACATAACACCAATCCTCTTCGTTTTCGTAATAGGTACCTTCGAACTGGTGCTGCACATAAAACAGCCATATCCCCGCCGCACCGGAGATGAAAAAGATCGGTCCGTGCACCAACAAAAACGACTGCCAGCCGATAGCCAAACATAATCCCGCCGCTGCGGCGGCGATTCCCGCGTTTGTGATGTACGTGTTGATGCGTTCCTTGTATCCCGCCGACTTCGCATTAAAGCGGTAATCGATCAGAAAAATATAAATCGGACCCAGTCCGAACATGACAAGCGGATTTCGGTAAAAGCGGTACGCCCAGCGCCGTAATGGAGATAATGCCGTGTATTCCTCTACAGTCAACGTCCATATATCGCCGGTCCCCCGTTTATTCAGGTTACCGCTCGTCGCATGATGAATCGCATGGCTGCTGCGCCATTGCGAATAGGGACAGCAGGTCAGGATTCCGGTGATCGTCCCGACGATAGCGTTTGCTTTTCGGCTTCTGAAAAACGACCTGTGACAGCAATCATGAAAGATAATAAATATTCGAATTAAAAAACCTGCCGCAACGACGTCAAGCGCAAGCGTCAGCCAAACCGAAACGGAAAGGCATACGTACGCTCCATACCATAAAATAAAAAAGGGGCCCAGCGTATTAATAAGCTGCCAAACACTGTGACTAAGCCGCGGTCTTTCATAAGGCGCCGTAGCTTTCCGCCATCCTCCGTGATCTTCATGCATCATACTGCTATCTTCTTCCTCTCCAATCGTTTATAGGCAAGGCCGTCATGCCGGTCGATAAATCGGTGTCTGCCATACTGACTGGAGCAAGGCGTACCCCATAACGTTATGCTCGAACGATAGTTTTGTCAACAAATAATATATTCCTCAGCCCGCGGTCCGGGAATAATCAAGCTTATTTTGCAAATAACTAAGAATGGCTTATAATTGATGACTTTTCCATGAAGATACATTCGTGTTTGTAGCGGATGATTCCATAAGAAAAAACGTAGGGGAGCATGCCATGATCAGCAACCGGGAACTTAAAGATGAAATCGAACAATTAAGCCAGCAAAATCAAAGCCTGACCCAGGAGCTTCAGCAAATCAAAGATTTGCTGCAAAAGCAGGGGCAAAGCCGGAATCAAGGGCAACATCAAAGCCAGGGCCAGAATCAAAGCCAAGGCAGCGGCGGGAGCCAAAACCAAGACAGCGGCAGTGGCGGCGGCATCTCCGATGTAGCGAACGACCTGAAGAAATTGAAAGACATGACCACCCAACTGGAAACGAAAATGCAAAATTACATTTCAAGCAACTCCTCCTCCGGAAACTCGCTCACCCAGGAAGACATCGTAAATCTCATCCTGTCCATGATGAATGGAATGATCGACTGGACGATGGATTACGTGTCCCAGCAATCCGGACAATCGGGCACTACATTGCAGTAGTGCGCCATCGGCCCCCACTACGTCAGGGTAGCTGTATCGTTGACACCGGCTTCGGCATCTTGTATAGTAAAAAATGTAATTTCATAGGAACGCTTACGACGGAAGCACCCGTAAGAGAAGGCTACAAGCCTTCCTTGCCGGTGCTTTTTTTGTTGCAAGCAGACCTGCCTATTACAGGATCAAAGGAGGATTTGCATGAAACCCCGACACATGTTCACCGCCTCGGTGGTCGCCTCGATGCTGGCCACCGCGGTCCCGGCTGCAGCCCTGGCTGCTCCGATCGAAATCGCCGCTTCCACCAAGTCGGCGCTGGACAAAACGGTCGCGCAAGCAAACCAGTCTCAAGCGGACCGAATCAGCTCGCTGTATGAAGAACTTCTCGCTCTGCAGAAAGAGCAAAAAGATTGGGACGAAAAAATCAAGTCGCTTCATGCCGCCAACCAGGACAATTTAAGTGCGCTGGGCAAACAGATCAAGCAGATCGACGCCGGCGAGTTGGACCGGCTGGAATCTGTCGTGGCCAATACGCGGAAACAATACGAGCCGCTGCTCTCCCGTTACACCACGCTCAACAAGCAGCTTGAAGCGGCACGGAATTTGAAAAGCAAAGATCTCAGCGGCCTGCTCCGCATCCAGATCAGCCTCCTGAAAGTCCCCGTGCAATTAGCGCGAGCAGACATTAAAGCGAAGGAAACGTCATTGCGAACCGCCAAAGCGGGCGCATCGCAAAAGATGAAGGACATCCGCGGTCTCCTGGAAGACAGAGATCCGCTTAACGAGCAGATCAAGACGGTGAAAAGTGCAATCAAATCGACCGAAAGCGAAGTGTCCCCCGTGCTGAGCGCGTTTAAACAGGCCGTGAAAAAAGGGGATGTGTCAGCCATATCGGACTCGCTGACGACGCTCGTCTCTTTGTCGCGCCAAATCAATGAAAAGAAGCAGGCCATCTATAACCTCGAGAGCCGAATCAGCGCCGTCCTTGCGGATGCAGAGGCGAAACTGCCCTAATGGCCGGCCATACGGCGCATTCACCTCCAGCGATGTTTTAGCCTCGGGTTTCGTTTCGTGCTGTGCCGCCGGTCCCCTATGTTTTTGCCGAAATAAGTGTGATATCATTTCCTTGGAAGAAGCATCCTAAAGCCACATAGATCCTATATCCGGGGAGATGACGATCGATGGTTGTCACTATCGTAAAAGTTTATGTCAAAGCCGAGCATGTCGATGATTTTATTGCCGCCACCGTGGAAAATCATAAAGGCTCCGTGCAGGAGCCGGGTAACCTGCGCTTTGACGTTTTGCAGCACCGGGATGAGCCGACCTGCTTTACGCTGTACGAGGCCTACGAGTCGGAGGCGGCGGCGGCGAAGCATAAAGAAACGCCGCATTATTTGAAATGGCGGGATGCGGTCGCGCCTTGGATGGACAAGCCGCGCGAAGGCACGCCCCATCGCGTGATCGCCCCGACGGAAAAGGAGCAATGGCAATGAATCCGTTTCAGTTCGCAGGAACTCCGGCGATTTCGTTCGGCAGCGGAACGGCGCCCAAGCTGGCCGAAGCGCTTCCGGAAGGAACGCGCCGCATCTTGTTTGTGATGGGCAGCTTCGAACGGACGAACGCCGAAGCCTGGAGCAAGATCGCTGCGGCGCTCGCAGCGAAAGGAATCGCATACGACATCGCGCATATTCATCAAGAACCCACCGTCGAATGGGTCGACGAAGTGGCGGTGCGATATCGCGACGCTGCCTCGCCGGGCCGTCCGCAGCCGTTCGACGCCGTTGTGGCGATCGGCGGCGGCAGCGCCATGGATGCGGGCAAAGCGGTGTCCGCGATGCTGTGCACCGAGCCGGGCGATACCGTGCTGCATTATTTCGAGGGCCAGCCGGACTATCGGCCGCACAGCGGACGCAAAGTGTTTTTCGTCGCGGTGCCGACCACGTCCGGGACCGGCAGCGAGATGACGAAAAACGCAGTGATCTCCATTTCGGGCGGCTTCAAACGGTCGATCCGGCACGACCGGTTTATCCCGGATGCGGCGGTTGTCGATCCGCAGCTGACGATCAGCTGCCCCGCGCACGTCAAAGCCGCAAGCGGCCTGGACGCCTTGACGCAGCTCATCGAATCGTACGTATCGGTCAAATCGTCGCCGCTTACCGATGCGCTGGCGCTTTCCGGCATCGAAGCTGCCGCGAAAAGCCTGATCCCGATCTGCACCGATGCGGCGGACGATGAGGCGCTGCACGCGCAAATGGCCTACGCCTCGATGATATCGGGCATTACGCTCGCGCATGCGGGGCTCGGCCTCGTGCACGGCTTCGCCGCTCCGCTTGGCGGCAGCTTCCCGATCCCGCATGGCGTCATTTGCGGGACGCTTTTGGCGGAAACGACGAAACGAGTCGTCCGCCACCTGCAAAACGGGACCGACGCGGCATCGGCGTTAGGCTTGGCCAAATACGCCAAAGTCGGTGCCGTCGTCACCGGGCATCCGGCAAGCGACGTGCCCGGCTGCTGCGACGGATTGATCGCCGCTTTGGAGGAGTGGACGGAACGCCTCCAGCTCCCGAGGCTCGACCGCTACGGCGTAAATGCCCGCAACATCGATCCTGTGCTTGCCGCCACCGACAACAAGCTGAGCCCCGCGCAGCTGGACCGCACCGTCATGCGTGAGATTTTGCTGGCCCGGATGTAGCGGCATGTGACTACCGACGCGGTCCCGTCACCGGCCGCAAAGCACCGTCCCCTGATACAGTGCGGCCAGTGCTTTGCGGCCATTCGCGGTCGAGTCCGCCGAACCGTGGATCGAGGCTGGCAGATAACCCCGGTCAGCCTTTGCCTAGCGTAAAGTTACCCGATTGAGTGCGCACCTTCAGCTGAATGTCTCCGCTTCCGAACGTTCCTTTAATAACCCGCTTGTCCTCGTCCTTCTCCGCATATCGGAAGCCGCTCCACTCGATCGTCCCGCTTCCCGAATTTCCGCGGTAATCGACAGAGAGCGAAAGCGGATCTTGATCCAAATTGACGATGACGTTCCCGCTTCCGGCCTTAAGTTCCGTATTTTTCAGCAGGGAGCTTGCTTCCAGGCGAATGTCGCCGGAGCTCGTCTCGGCCTTGATTGCCGCCTGTCCTTCGGACAATTTCACGTTTCCGCTTCCCGCGTGAAATGCCGCCTCATTGCCTTTGAACCGGCTCGCCGCAATATTGCCGGAGGTCGATTCCAGAGAAATCGCCGCCGATTCGACATCCTTCACATCGATATTTCCGCTTTTTACGCTTGCTGCGAACGATTTGGCCTGTACCCGGGACGCTCCTACATCTCCGCTGCTCGCCTTAAGCTCAACGGCGCCCCCGTTTATCTGCTTCACATCGATGTTCCCGCTGCTTGTGGCGACCTTGATCGAGCTCCACTGCTTCTCCGGGATCTCGACGGTCAAATCGATATCCAGCATATTGAAGCCAATGTTAAAATTGTCCGGTATATCGGGTTCCACTTTCAACGTATCGCCTCTCGCCTCCATCCGCAAATCGATTTTTCCTTCATAATTGGAGCTAGCATTCCCCTCAAGCGACGCTACGATCTGGTTCGAGCTTCCTTTGATCAGATGCACATTCGTGCTCGAGGTATTTACTACAATGTTCTGAAAGTCGGCGGCCGCCGTTTCCTTCCTGATATCGACCTTGCTCTTGTTAACCGCAAATACGCCGCCCGGGAATCCCGGGATCATTCCCACGCTGTGCAGCCCCCACACAATTCCTGCCATGATTAAAATAACACCAAATACCATCCGGATTTTCATCGATCATCTCTCCATTATCAAAATACTCCAAAGCGTACGCCGCTTGATGATTTACAGTGTAGCATTAAACATGCGGCCGCACATTGGTCCCGCGATGTGTTTGCGCTCCGTCTCAGGTCCAGTTGGCGCCTTTCATCGTTTCGATCCCGAAATGCAAAAAAGCCCCCGATACGGGGACTTCTACCGATTCATATGAACGGGACCAATATGATAACCCTACGCCTTATAAACCGGGGGGACTTTTAACCAACCTTTTTTTCTTAACAGATCCCTGAGCCCAATCGCATAAGCCGCTTTCTTCATCTGGAATTTGGCAAACATCGCCGCCACATCCGGCCTTACCGCCTCCGTCATCCCGCGGCAGGCATAATTGATTCCGAGCACGATGTTGAAGCTGAGAAGATTCGCCACTTCTTCGTCGGATAATTTGGAGCCCTCCGGAATATTGCGGAAGTCGCCGACCGGTTTACCCGGCATTATCTCGGGCAGCGGGACACCTTCTGCTTTAAAAAACGCGGTTAAATCCTCGAATATTGGAGTGTGCACGGTGTCGATAACCTCTCTCAGCTTCGCTTTAAGCTCGAGGTCCTGAACAATGTTGAAGGACACCTGTTCGCCGCGCATCGTCTGGTCCGTCGCCGTCAAATAAAACCATAGATTCATCACTTCTCCCACATTAAGGGGCGGCTTTTCCCCATCCAGAAAAGGCTTGATGGAATCCGCAAACAATTCCAAGACATTCATGGCGTCACACCCTTTTTTGTTACATAGGTTGCTTCATTTTTGCATTTTTTAGTTAAAATATTTTTCCGCCAGCTTTTCCGCCGTTCGGGTGGCGAGCGCCTGCGTGGTCAAAGTCGGATTCGCCCCTCCGATCGCATTGAAGTGCACGCCGTTATCCGCCAAATATAACCGCTTGACCTGGTAAGCTTCACCGTACTCATCCACGACAAACCCCATCCTCATGGTGCTTTCCATGTGGATCATCAGGGAAGCCGGCCAATCCGCCCGAAGCACCTTTTTGGCCCCGGCTTTCCATAAAATGTCCACCGCGATTTTCACGAGCTCGTCACGGTTTCTTTTTCCCCGCTCTCCCGGAACATAACTCACCTTCGGCACAGGTCCGTGCTCATCCTTATTGGCCGGATCCACCGTGACCCCGTTTCGAAAGAGTACCTCATCATCGGCGAAAATCACGATGCTTAAGGTTCTTCGATAGTTGTCCATCCAATGCCGCAGCATCGGCCCGGTGACGCGGCCTTGCGCGTATGCCGTCGTTTCCGTCAGCGGTCCGTGCAGGAAACTGAATCCCGCCTGGCTTATTCCGAAGCTCATGGATGCCGTAAGTCCGGGGCTCAGCCCGCTGACCAGGATGGATCCGAGGCCGGGATAATCCAGCCTTCCTCCCGATGTATGGCCTACAAAAGGATTGATATCCGGGCTTCCCAAAATTGCCGTTAAATCTCTTTCGTCAAACATCCCCGTGACCCAATCAAAATAATGGTTCACCAGCCCTCTTCCCACCCATCGGTTACCGGGGAGGCCCGAATTGAGCCAAAGCCGCGGACTTTCAATCGCGCCGGCTGCCATGACCACAACCTTGGCACGGATTTCCTCCGTCTCGCCCGTCCACGTATCCCGCACTACCACTCCCGCTGCTTGGACCCCTCCCCCCGGATGAGCTCCCGTCAAAATCCGGGTTGCAAACGTATTGGGCCGTATGGCAACACATCCTGTCCGCAAAGCAAGCGGAACATAGCTGACCAGGGTGGAGCGCTTCGCCATTTTATCCACGGAAGGCCCGTGCGGACATCCGTTGATGCAATGTCCGGCGAGAGTACAGCCTTCCATCCAGGACAGCAGCTCCTCCGGGTACTCCGCATTCGTAATGTTTTTGTTCGGCGGCAAAATAGCATTGGGCTGCGGCCGATATCCGGGGACGGTCACATCCAGAGCCGGAATGAGACGCCAGCCCGCTTTCTTCGCACCGTAAAAGAACAACTCCTCCTTGGCCGTCACCGGTGAAAATTGCACCGGCAGCGTCGCTTCCGCTTTTTCATAATAAGGAATCAGCTCGCGATAAGAGATCGGCCAAACATGATCTACTGTCACCGGAAAGGCTCGAGGGGAATTCGCAAGATACGATTGGGTCGTCCCTCCGACACCCGAGTTTTGCCAGATGAACCCCCGTTCCATTACATTCCTGAACCACGGAGGGCGATTTCTGTCCGCCGGTCCCCAGCGAAGGCGCCCCGAGATCAAATTATTCATCTCATCTTCAAATTTGGTATATTGCTGTTTGAATAAAAAAACGTTCAAGTCGTCCGGATGGGAGCTCATCTGCGCCCCCTTCTCTTTATTCGGCTCGGGCCACCTTGAGTTGCCGTACCAGGGGCCTGCCTCCAACACCAGGACATGAATTCCTCTTTCCCCCAGCTCTTTCGCTATAACGGCTCCGCCGCCGCCGGATCCGATTACGATAACGTCCGGGTCAGTCATGGGAATGTTCCCCTTTATGATGAGAATAAAGTAATAAAAATCCGCGAAAATCCCGGTATCCGAATGCCGGACCGGGATAGCCGATCCTGCCCCAACCCGGAGGAAAGAACTCCAACTGCCGGTAATCCGGAGGAAAAAGTCGGGTTGACCCGTATCCGACCCATTCCGAGTAATAACCGAACATCGTTAGTTGATGAAATGTTTCGATCATCGTTTGAACCATTCCCGGGCTGTTCCGAAAAGGCGGGGGCAGCAAGCGGAGCGGAAGATCCAGCCGGTCCAATACATCCATCGCGAGCAGCCGGTCCAGCCGCGATAGAGAAGAAAATAATCCTCCCCCCGAGAAGACATGCGGATGTAACGGATGCTGGACCCGCCCTCTTCGCACGAGCTGCTTTGCTCCCTCATCCAGCATTTGAGCTGCCGATCTGGAAAGCGGCATCGGTAGCTCTTTTACATCAACGGGGACAAATTGCGACTGATCGATTTGCGCGATGACGAATCGGTCCACTCCCAGCTGAATAGCCCCGGCTGCGGGTACTATCCCTAATTCTTCTTCGCATTGGATTGTATGCGGGAGGATCGCGTCGACCAGCGCTTGAAAAGTCGCTCTGGTGTATAAATCCGGCATCTCCCGGCTTTCGCCCGCTTGCAGCATCCTGCCCACCGCCCGGTTTCATTGGGATTCCAAACATACTCTATTTACATATATGGAAACCTCCCTCTCACTATGCCATCGGATAAGAGCCCTGCACAACTTCGTGATATAACGCAAAAAAGGAGCCTTCACGAAAACGGCCCCTGCTGCAAATGTTCAATTGACCCCGCATTTCTGCATCAATTCATCGCGAAAAGCAGGCTTATTGGGGTATTTGGCCAGAAGAAGCCGCGCGATTTGCATCGCCTCTTCTTGTCCTTACGCCCGACCCAGCATAAGTATGATCCGGCAAACGTCGGCATAATGCTTCCTTGTCGTAGATTGGGCAGCTTGTCCTTCAATGTGAATGTGAAACAATTTCTTGACTTCGTCAGGAAAATGCGGATTTAAATGAGGGTAAAACTGTTCGATTCTGGAAGGCTGCGCTTTGACATGATCCAAAAGCCGCGAAAACTCCTGCTCTTCCACGAGAATATCGGTATACACTTCCTTGGGCCATCGATCCTTTTCCAGTTCCTCAAGCATACTCCGATAAACCGGCTTCCATTCCTCCGGCGGATAAGTATCTTTAAGCTGCTTGTAGTACGAGAATTCGCCATCAAGCACAAACCGGACCCCAAGCTGACGCTGGAGTTCCAATTGCCCGGAACGTTGGTATGCTTCATAACGGTGTTTGCTCCAACGGTAGACCAGACCAGGAAGACCTTTCGCTTGATCCTGCGCTTCCCCTTCCTCGGCGAGACGAATCACTTCATTATAGTCGCTTTTCTGAAAAGCATCCTGAATGGCCATTTCCCGGAAATTAGAAAAATGCAAATGGCGGTTCAGAAAATCATCAACATGCTTCTTTGGCTCATTGTCCTGGATCAATCGATACTGCATCACGGCTATCCGCTCGGCAAAATAATTCCTGCCTCTGAAATCATCTGCCTGTTCGGAGACCATTCGGGAAGCTGCCTCTTCCCATGTCCTGCGCATCTCAGCCGTTTCCGCCAAGCGCGCGGCGCTGTCCAGCAAGGCTAACTGCCAGTCAGACCATCCGTCATAACCTGGACGCTCCGACTCGTCCAAAAGCAGCCCGAACAAGGTGGCCTTATCCGCTTGCGGCATCCGGTTACGCTGCTCTACAATCTCGTCTATACACTGCAAGCTTTCCTCAATAAGACATCCGGTCGTACCGCCGGAATCATCCGCTTCCTGCAGAAACTCGACCATTTCCTCCAAAATGCAAAGATAGATCCGGACGGCTCGAACCCATTCCTCTTGCTCGGCCGCTTCTTCGGCTTTCCCGGCTACGATTTTCGCACCTTCCACCGCTTGATCCGCACTGCGCCAATCAACGAATCCATGATGGTCCGAGTACGTATCAATATACGAACGGATCAGCTTTCTGCACTCCTCCAGCTCGTCGGCCCCGCCGGCTTTAGACACATGGAGTTTGATGCGCTGTCTTACGCTGCCGGAATCAGCGAGAGAAAGCAGGAGGTCGATCAAGCTTTCTTTGCTTTCCGCTTCCAGCAGCTGCCTTAAGTTTTTGCTTGTCGTCCCTTCTGCCAGAGCTGCCGTCGGCATTCCCGCACGATCCCGAAGCTCGAGCAGGACCGCGGCCTGGTGCTTGCAGAAATTCTCGTAATCGAATGGACAATCGCAATCGGAGGAAATCACGTTCCCCTCTTCGTCAAGCTCCACGTACACCTCGTATATTTCGCTGCCTTCCACCTCGGCACGGTAAACCAAATCTTCCATCTCTTCTATCGAGAGTACGCAGCCGTTCGACACATACTCCTGGCCTCTCGCCAAAATAACGGGACTTATATATTGGCTAAAATTGGCTAAATTCAACATTCTAATGATCTATACAGCTCTTGGAGATTCCATTACATTCGGTGAAAATGCCTCCTCTTTTGCAAAAGCTTATCCTCAATTGATCGTGTCTGCCGCAGGATGCCAAGTCATATGAAGATCCGGCAGATTCGCCCAGTCATAATCGCTCTAACGGCATAAAATTAAGTGACATACAGCTTCTTACAGGAGGAGATTTTTTGAGCGACATCGACATCCAAGGCTGTCCGGCCCCGCAGAATATCACTTTTGTCCAGCGACTGCAACCGCTTGTCGGACGTACCGTGACCGTTTTTCAACCGGGAATCCCCCTCACCAAAACAACCGGAAAACTATCCCACGTTACCGCAGACTCTTTTAGGGTAGGAACGAATGAAGTGGATTTTAACACATCCTTCTTTATCGTGACGAACGAACGCGTTATAACTACAAAGCCCTATGATTTGACGGCATCCGCCGAAGATATTGGATCTCTGCACGGCAAATTGATCCGTGTCGGAAGAAATTTCGTCGAGTTTGTAAAGATCCCGGGAAGAGACGTTCCAACCATCTTTCCATTGAATTTGTTTACCGAGGTCATTTGCGAACGCGAACACGAGGAATAAGCGCAAAATCAAAGAGGAGCCCGTGGCTCCTCTTTGTCTGTTACAGGGGTTCCAGGAGCCGGTTGCTCCGGCTTAACGCATCCCTTCCGCCGCCGACGGCGCATTTTATGTGAACCAATCTTTTATGTACACCAGGAGCGTCTCTACGAGTTTCAGCAGTCCGCCCAACTTTTTGCCCCATTTAATCAATTGTATAAGCCATTCCCATTTGGTCAGAAACTGAATGACTGTCACCGCCAATATAACGACCGACAGGAAAAGTCCGGCAATCTGTAATGCCTGCATTCGAAAGTAGACGACAAGCCGCTGATTCAGCAGAAATAAAGAATTTTCGTCCGAACGATTGGGCATCTCCTTCACTTGTCCGGTAAGACGGATTAATACGACAAACAAAATAATTTGAATGACGCCCACTACGGTCCCAAAGCCGAATTGGACAAAACCCAATAGCACCTGAAAAACGCCAAACCCTAAGTAAAGAAATGCCGTTACTTTCATCCAAAACGCCAACTTTACCCAGAGCGCCTGCATACCCGTTTTCAGGTTCGGCGAGATGCCGTTTGAATGATCTGCTGCCGCGGCAGCTTTGTTTTGACTCCAATCCGTTTGAACTTGACTTTCCATTCAGGTTTCCTCCTGGTCTGCAGCTTGCGGGCCTGACTTAGAAGCACTTCCGCCGTCATCATGCGATAGTTTTCTTTTCCTATGACTTTACGTGCTTCCCGGCAAAGGGGTTTCAAGTTCGTAAAAAGGATCGCTATAGCCAACGCATAAATTAAAACAAGCCGCCGATAAACGGCAGCTTGTTCGGTCGCGATGAGTGGATTATTCTCCGGCACTAAAAATGAACCACACCGATAACGATCGCCGTCGCCAGCATGACAAGCGTCGTCCCGATCGCCCATTTGAGCGTGAAGCGCTGATGATCGCCGAAATTGACTCCGGCAAGGCCCACCAGCAAATACGTTGACGGTACCAGCGGACTCAGCAAATGTACCGGTTGACCAAGGAGAGACGCCCTCCCCATCACCGCAGGATCGATACCATAGGCGGCCGCGGCTTGCGTAATTAAAGGTAGAATACCGAAATAATAAGCGTCGTTAGACATGAAAAACGTAAAAGGCATGCTCGTAATCGCCGTAATGACCGGCAAATGCGGCCCCAGGGCCTCAGGCACCATGGCAACAAGCGTTTGAGCCATCGCATCGACCATTTTCGTTCCCGACAAAATGCCGGTGAAAATACCGGCGGCAAACACCATCGCTGCGACATTCAATGCGTTGCCTGCATGAGCGGAGATTCGCTCCTTTTGCTGTTCCAGACTGGGATAATTGATCATGAGCGCCAGCGCAAAAGCAACCATAAACAGGACGGTCAGCGGCATGAACCCCGTTATCAATCCAACCATCAGCGCGATCGTCAAACCGAGATTGATCCAGATCAGCCGCGGACGTTTATAATCCAACACCTCCGTTGTCGCTGCCTGCATGGCTATCGCTTCCAGCTCGATTTCGCTGAGGGCCGCTTCATTCAGTCCAAGACGTTTTCTCTCACTGCGGCCAAGGATATAGGCGACCAGTATTACCCAAAGCGCGCCAACCGCCATCGTCGGAATCATCGGCGTAAACAGGCTGGAAGCATCCAGATGCAGCGCGCTCATCGCCCTGGCGGTCGGTCCGCCCCAAGGCGTAATATTCATCACACCGCCGGCAAGCATGGTCACGCCGGTAAGCACCAACGGGTTCATCTGTAGTTTTTTATACAGTGGGAGCATAGCCGCCACGACAATCATATAAGTGGTCGACCCATCGCCGTCCAGCGATACGACCAGCGCCAAAAGCGCGGTACCGATAACGATTTTGACCGGATCTCCTTTAACCGCTTTCATCGTGCGGCTGACCAACGGATCGAACAGCCCGGCATCGATCATAATGCCGAAATACAGAATTCCGAAAATGAGCATGATCCCCGTCTGGGCGATCGATTTCACTCCGTCCATCATCATTTTGCCGACATCGGTGCCGAATCCGGCAATCGCCGCAAATACGATGGGCACCAAAATCAGTGCAATCATCGCAGACAATCGCTTGGACATGATCAAATACATAAATGCGGCTATCATCAGAAAACCCAAGATAGAGAGCATCTGCTTAACCTCCGGTTGTTTATTGATTTCACTTACATTAACCCGTCGAACTTTTTTGAAAGCGATTGCAAACTCTTCCCTTGTTTCATTATAGGCGAAGATTACAGGAGCTGAAATAATAGGAGATTAAGTCCCATAAACGGTTTAAAAGTAATTAAAGGAATAAACATCACGAAGGGAAACCATGCGAGTTCCGGGGATAAAGAAAACATCCAATTGCCCGAATCGAGCGATTGGATGTTCCTATCGTTTCAACACTGAATTTTATTTATACAAAACGTCGTCTTTTAATGTTCCGATTTTTTTGACGACTTCCTGAATATCTTCCTGATCGACATGGAAGTGCTCCAGTGTTTGCGATAAATGCTTGACGATGGCATCGAAATGGATGGGCTGCAGATTCATCCCCTCATGGGCTTTGGCCATCGATTTGCCGGTAAATTGCACACCGCTTCCCAACGCATATCCGATAAATGCGGCTTGATGACGACGCTGCTTTTCCATGTCCGTATTTTCAAAAAAGAGGTTCACCGTCGGGTCGGCCAGCACACGCTTATAAAACTCATCAACTACCGCATCGATCGTTTTTTGCCCTCCGAGCTTGTCGAATAGGGTTTGAGCTATCGGCATTTATTAAGTGTTCCTCCTTTATGACTTACATGGCATATATGGGATTCCTCTTCATATTTCCCATTGATCCGCTTTTCCATGCTGCTAAGTCAGGAGGAATCAATCTCTTATCCATCGATGAATTGCGCGAACTTCAGCATTCGCTTTATCATGACGGCCGCTTGAGCGCGAGTCGCCTTATCGGATGGGACGAATGCCCCGCCATCCATTCCTTCAATAATTTTGGCGTTCACGGCTTCCGTTACCGCAGCTCTGGCCCATTCGCTGATCGCCGCTTTGTCCTTAAAGCTATCGAGCAGCTTATCTTCCATACCCGTCACGCCGGCTGACTTGCCGGCATAATTCAATGCGCGACCGACCATGACAGCCATCTGCTCCCGGGTAATAGGGGTGTCCGGCTTGAAGCTACCATCCTCGAACCCTTCGACCAACCCCGCTTTCACGGCTGCTCCGACCGCTCCTGCAAACCAAATCTTGTCGGATACATCCCTGAACTCAGCCGCTCCTTTATTCTCGGTAATTCCTAACGCCCGAACGATCATAGCGGCAAATTCTGCCCGGGTAATGCTCTGATCCGGACCGAACGCTTCTTCGCTGATCCCCTTCACGATCAGTTTCGAAGCCATTAGCTCAACATCCGTTTTCGCCCAATGTTTGCTCATATCAACGAACGTCTTATTCAGCTCGACAACCGCATAAATGCTGTTTCCGTTCCTCATGACGGTGGCGACCGTTTTCCCGTCCATAGCAGTAAACCTCGCGGGTACAAAGGCCATCTCCCTTGCATCGGGGTCGAACAAGAGGACCGTTGTTTTTTCCCTATCTACCGTCTGTGGGATCAGGATCGTACGCGAAACGTAAGTGCTGCCGAAATCGTTCACTTCCTGCATTTTTCCGTTTCCTTCCACGGAAACGGAGAAATCGACGGGGGAACCGAGCAGCTTGATTCCCGTTTGCTTGGCCGTATCCTCGATTTTCCGTGCAGCATCCCCACTAACTTGCTCCATCGTGATGCTTAGCTTCATATCCTTGACATCGACGCCAAGGGACTGTGCAAGAGCAGTTAGGTCAATAGCCCTTAAAGGCAAGTCGTAGCTGGCGTTTCCACTCTGGATCGAGATAACCGTCCCCGGAGCGTTTTGTTTTATATTTGCCAATGAGCTTGCCGGCAGCTCTACCTTCACATTGCCCTGCGATTCGGATTTGATGGAAATCGTCGGATTGCTTTGACCTGCGATCATCGCCAGCGATTCATTCAGTGACTCGGCGCTGACCGTTACTTTGGTAATGGTCGTACCGTCGGTACGGGTTTCGGTTGTTTCCTTGCCCTTAACCTCTACCCTATCGTGAGATACGGGATTGGCCGCCGGTGTTTCCGCAGCCGGGGATGAAGCCGCAGGGGGCGAAGACGAGCCGCCTGACGATTTCGAATCGTCCCGCGTCCGTACGGCTGCTTCCGGTCCTCCCGTGCTCCAGTTGCCGGCCGCATCACCGGCTTCCACTTTAAACGTATACCCCGTATCCCGTGTTAAGCCGGTAACTTCATACTCCGTTCCGGATACCGTCGCCAGCTCGGTGCCGTTCTTGTACAGCTTGTACTGTGTGACGGCCACATTATCTGACGCTCCTGTCCAGCTCAGCCTCAATGACGTCTTCCCTACATTCGTGGCCGCCAGGCTGCCGTTAGTCCAGATTGGCGGTGCCAAGTCCGAAATGCCATCTCCTGTCACAAACTTCCAAATATCCGACATGCTTTTGCCCGTAAATGCGTCTTCCGCAACGGCATACCATCCGTATATCTTATTTGCAGCCAAATCCCTCCAAGTGACGGACGACTGCTGTCCGCTGGACACATCGCTGTTCTTGCCGATCAGTTGGTCCGTATATACGTTGACGCTCATATAATCCGTGGCGACCCGCTTCGTTTTCGGCGTCAAATCCACATCCAGCGAGAACTCGTCCTTGCCCGGGAATTCGGCAGGATCGTAATAGTTGTAATCATCCATATAGGGTGAATACGTCTTGACATGCATTTTATTGTTGGCGATATCGAATTGAAGCAAGCGGATATAGCCTTGTCCGCCTTCCGGTCCGCCTTGATAGTCGGCGAGCATCTGGTAGACTTTGCGGTCGCCCACGCCGTCTCCGTTGTCGTCCAGTTCGTCCACCAGCAGCTCTGCGTCATGATAATGACCTGACAATACGGCAAACACATTCTTATTTTTCTTGACCACCTGCTCGAAAATTTTATCCGCAATCGGAGCCCGGTTGCCGGAAACAAGCAGGAATTCGTGGAAGTTCAGCACAGCCTTGCGGTCCGGATACTTGGCAAGCACCTCGTTCATCCAATCGATATCGGAATCGCGAATGCCCCAGCCCATGTATATGAATATAAAATCGTTGCCATCCGACGACACCAGATCATAATGGCCGCGGTTATTGTCGATCGATTCGCCGAAGGTCAGCTGGCTCTTGAACCGGTCTTCGCCGAAGTACTGCCAGTAATTGTCGTACGCCCCCTGCTTGCCTGCAACATCGTGGTTGCCGGCCAGCACGCCGTAAGGGATACCCGCATTCTCCAGCACCTTCATGTTGTCGTTGGCTCTTTGCCACTGAATCGGCTTGTCCGCTTCGTCCACGATGTCGCCCGTATGAATGACGTATTTGATTTTGTTGCTTTCTTTGTTGTCGGCAATCCACTTGACGATATCCTCATAGATATAAGGATAGCTCTCCGAATAATACTGGGTGTCCGACATCCAGACGAAGGAGAAATCGTAAGGGTTCTGCGATACCGGAAGCTCGTCCTGAACAAGCACTTGAATCATGCGGTCTTCCGCGTAGTCTCCGGCCTTGATCCATGCGCCGAGTTCGAAATCTTCCTTCCCCGCCACCTTGTCATCGACCGTCATCCACTTTTGCTTGGCCGGGCTCCACACGTACATGCTCACCTTGCGGCCTTCCAGAGAGTTCCCTTTCCATTCCAGCTCAATTAAATCGGTGTCCTTGACCGAGGCGTCCAATTGAACTTGGAACCGCTGGTACGGAAATTTCGTAACGGCGTCGTCCGTCAAGTACACACCGTCGGCCGAACGAACACGCTCGTAATCCTCGGGCGCAAACGGCGTTTCTCCGGCCGGAGCTTTCGTCTTCGGCGGCTCCACATCCACCGCATTACGGAAGCCCGAGAAAGCGCCTTGAGCCGCGGCATCGTATTTAAATCCTTGGAAGAACGACACGTTTAATTTATCGTTTAGCGGGTCGGCTACTTTAACCGCCAAAACGGCATTGCGGTTCACCCCCGTTTGACCCGATGCAGGCGTTACGAGCTCCGGTACGGCGGGATCTTCCACCGGCGTTTCGAAGTGTACGTCCTTCTGACTGACGTTGCCTACCTGATCCGTCGCGCTGATGCGCAGCGTATGGACTCCGGCTTTGATTTGCGAGGAAGATGTGCTGTAAGGCAGAGTAATTGCCTTATCATCCAGCCACGCCTCCGTCTTCAATACACCGGACAACGCATCGGTAACGGTCGCATCGATCGTGAACGCTCCTCGGTAGGATTTGCCCTCCTCCACAGTAGGTGCGATATCCGGAGCGGTATTGTCCACGCGGACCTGCGCCGTTTTCGATCCATACTGCGGATGGCTTATCGTAATGGTGTGATTGCCGTCCGCCATTTGGCGGGTATCCCACGCATAGGCTTTGGAAGCAAGCTTCTCTGCCGGAATGACAAAGTCGAAATCAATGACCGGGTACTTGCCTTCGCTGTCTCCCATCTTGATGACCGCATCCCGATTCGAGAACCGCGAGTCATAAAGCTCCGTCCCGTCCGCAAGAACTAGACGGACATTACGCACATCGAAATCGTCCTTGTTCTCCTCCTTGCGGTCATCGAACGGCGATGCTTTCGTGCCGGCCCGAATGGAAATTACATTGCTTCCGTTCTTAAGCCGATCCGCCTGAATGGGGACCGTCAAAGTCACGAAATCGTTAATCGTATCGTCGAACGTATAAAGAATTTCCTGCCCGATTGTAACGCCGTTCTTGAAATAATAGTTGACGCCGGTCACGTCGAAAGCAAAGTAAGCGTCTTGTTCAAGAGCGGTATAAACACCCGCTTCCATTACGTCCTGATCGATCGACAGCCGCAGCTCGGACGCCGGCGCGTGCTCCGAAGTTCCCTTCAGAATGCGGGTGCCGCCGAATATGTCGCCGTCCTTCACATTCAGACGCAAGTCCGAATGGTCCATCCCGCCGGTTATTTGCACACGGTATGTGCCGGTTGTAATTTCGTTTTTGCCGTCCGAGATCACAAAATAATAATCCAGATATTCTCTTCCGATTAACTCCGGAGCGTAAACTTTGTAATGATAATACGTATCGGCAAAGCTTTCCGTCAAATAACGTTTCGTAAATTCAGCCTGCTGATTGGTTTTATAGAACAGCGCAACGGTCTTTACCCGATTCTCGTCGTGAGCCTCCCCGACGATCTCCAAGTTCTCCGACTGGTCGATAGCCGTCTTGTCCGTCAAGTTGTTGAAGGTGGGGTTTACCGTATCCACAGGCAGCGTGGCCGGTACGATAGGCACCTGAACCGGCTCGACTTTGCCCGGCGTTGCCGGCAGCAAGCCGGCGCTGTATTTGATCATCTGCGACGCGCCCGTCGGCGCGTATTTGTAGAAAATCCCTTTGTTCGCAACGGTTTCCTCATCGGTATCGTAATAAGCGGCGGAAATTTCCGTGCGGGTATTGGTGGCGATGACAATCCCCCGTTTTCCTCCGTTGGCCATGCCGCCGCTGTAAATTTTCACGATATCTGTGTTTTCGACAAGGTTGGTGCCGTAAAGAGCGTTGAAGTCGGCTACCGTTTTCTCCGTATTTTGCGAGTTAATGACCCAGAATACAAGCGTTTTCCGCGACGGAATAAGGAGATCTTCCCGATCGGTCGGCCAAACGACATCCGCATCGGGACCGGAGTCGGTATAGCGGTATTGAATTTTATAATCCTTGAAATTGATCGTTTGATCCGTATTGTTGTAAATCTCGATAAATTCATAGCCGTCTGCGGAGCCGACATTCGAGGAATCCGGCACAAGTTCTGTCACCAACAGCGGCGGAATGCGGGAATAATCCACGCTTCCGGTATCCATTTGGACGTTATAGGTTACGGTCTTAAGCGTATCTTTTCCGTCGTTCACCTGCAGGAAGTATTGCAGCTCCGTGTCAGCAAAAACCTGCTTCGGAATGCTGGCCGAATATTGATGGTCGCTTCCGACCGTCATCGCCACGGACTGGAAATCCGCTGCGCTTGCGGGTTTATAATAAACCACCGCCGTTACGGTCCCGTTGTCCGGGTCGGTAATCCGGGCGCTTACCGGCAAATCCTGATCGACACTGCCTTTAGTCACCGGCGTATGCTCGATAACAGGGAGCTTGTTCAGCGGACCGGCCGGCTGCGCAGGCAGAAGAGCCGGTTCGACGCTGCCTGGGGTCGCCACATTTTTGCCCGTCGTTTGCTCCTGCAAGCTCATTCTATTGGACCCATCCACCGGGTACCGGTAAAATACCCCTTTATTGGCTACGGTTTGCTCATCGTTATCATAGTAAGCCTCCGATACTTCGACTCCTGCCTTGGAGGCGACAACGATTTTCCGTTTACCGCCGTTGGCCATGCCGCCCCCGCCGTCGATCCGGACAAGCTCCGTATTTTCCACTAGAGCGGTTCCGTAGTTCGCGTTGAAGTCTGCCGCGGTCAGCTGATTGTTGCTGCCGTTCATGATCCAAAGCACGATGGCTTTGCCAGGCGGAATGACCGCTTGCCCCGGAAGCTCCCATACTCCGTCTGCCGACGAAGAATTGGTATACCGGTATAAAATCTTGTAATCCCGCAGTTCCACGGACTGGGGTGTATTGTTGTAAATCTCGATAAATTCATAGCCGTCTGCGGAGCCGACATTCGAGGAATCCGGCACAAGTTCTGTGACCAGAAGACCGGGCACCTTGGAGTAATCGAATGAGGACAACTCGATCGCAACGCTATAAGTGCTTGTCGTAACCGTATCAGACCCGCCTTTGGCTTGAATATAATAGTTTAACTCAGGCTCGGTCAGTACGCTTTTGGCTATGGTAGCCGTATAATTCGACCCCGCTGCGGGACTCATCGGCAATGAGGTGAAAGTGGTCTGCGACGCCAGCTTGTAATAAACCGATGCCGTCACCGTATCGTCCGGATCGTATACACTTGCCGTAATGGTCAGATCTGCGTTCGCCTGTCCTTGGGTCACGGGCGTATGTTCGATAACCGGAGGCTGATTTCCCGAAGAGACGGGCAAAAGCTGCTGCGGGTCAGCTGAGCCTGGTGTAGGGGTCGAATTAGCCAGATATAATTCCGTCTGAATTCCGCTTGCCGGCAGCCTGAACTGTGCGCTTTTGCCAACGCTGATATCGCTTGCGGCATAAGTGGACTTCGAAATTTCCGTACCTTGTTTATTTTTAATGACTACGGTACGGGAAGCAGTATTGGCAAATCCGCTGAAGCCGCTCCCGCTTACTTCGACTATTTGACCTGCACTGAGATTTACGCCATACATGTTGTTGAAATCGCTAAGCGTCTTTTTCGGGCTGGCATTATTGTACCAAAATACCATGAGCTGCTGCGGACCAAGAGTCGTATTTGCGGCAAATGTAAATGTTAAATCCGGGCTTGTAGCCGGATTCGGATAGCGGTACAGAAACGTATAATCATTCAACAGAAGCGTTTGATTCGAATTGTTGTACACCTCAAAATACTCGTAATTGTCCGTTCCTACGTTATCCGGCAATATTTCCGTCACAAACAGCTCGGGTCCGGATGGACTCGAACCTTCCGCCGCTGCAAAGCTGCCCGGCGTTAGTAAGCTGAACAGCATGCACCATAATGTGACGACAGAAATCCATTTGCTCGCTTTCTTCATGTTTGCTTTCCTCTCTCTCATGTTAGTCGGTTAAAATATGACGCGCTCAACAAACCAGTACAGGCCCATGATGCCGATGAATGAAGACAAGCCATAGGTCCAAATGGGACGTGAGATCAGCTTGCGCACGGCCCAGATGGCGGGGACGGCAACCAGCAGTACGGCGATCTGGCCGATCTCGACCCCCAGGTTGAAGGAGAACAGCGGCAGCGCGATATTTCCCGCCATCGTGCCGTGGAGAATCTCCGCAAATCCGAAGCCGTGCACGAGCCCGAATAAAACGTGATCCCGATCCGTTTGTTGCCGTCATCCGATTTGCGGAATATATTCTCTGCCGCAATATAGATGATGCTTAATGCAATTAACGGCTCCACGAGGACCGGAGATAGCGACGCCAGCTCAAGCGCAGACAGGATCAACGTGATGCTGTGACCGACGGTAAACGCCGTAACCAGCTTCAGCGTCGTCCATCCGGTCTTGCCGACCATGCCGGCCGCAAGCAGCAGGCCGAGCAGAAACAGCAGATGATCGGGTCCCGACCATATATGCTTCATCCCCATATACGTGAACTCGCGAAGCTGCGTCGTCCATGATGCGTTCGATTGCGCTTGCGGTGCCCCCGGTGCTGGCGAAGACTCCGGCGCTTGTCCGACCGCCGCCTTGCCCTCGATTTGGATGATATTATTATTGCTGTTAATAACCTGAACGATGGTTTGCTCTCCCAGCTTGATTGTGGCAAAGCTTCGATGGTCGGGGTTCGTGCCGTCATAAAAGTTGTACTGGACCATATACCGCTGCACGGCATCGGGAAATTCGTACCGGACATCGATTTGGGCCATCGACATTTTCGCTTTCATCGCAAGACTTGCCGCCGTAACTTTGCCTGCAGCGAGCTTGCCGTTGCCCGTCACAACAAGCCGGTCATTGACGAGCCGGGTCAATTTCTCGGCGGAGCCGGACAAATCGCTCTCCGAAACCTTTCCGTCGCGATCCAGGTCGATATCCGGCTCAGCCTCCAGCAGCTCGCGATCCAGCAAAAATAAGCTATAGTGCAGCGTTTTCTCCCCCACCGTAATATCCGAATACCCCGTGGAGCTGAAATGGGCCTCGGCTGTTCCCATCGCGGCAAACAGCCATAAGGTTGCCAATACGATGGCTATTTTTCTGTAAAACGACATAAGGTTCTCCTCTCTAGGATGGAAGTTCTCTGCCAGGGTAAATAAAAAAGGAGACTGAAAAAACAAAGAGCAAAAACAACCGTTTCAAGGCCGTTTTCGCTCCGAGTTTTCTCCTAGTCTCCACTCTTCGCGCGAAACTTTATGATACATAAAGTATGATAGGCGAATTGTGTAAATTGGCGATCAATTTCAGATGAATTTTTTGTAAACAAAATTAACCATATTTTCCCTGTTTTTGAATGTTTACTCCCAGGGAAACCTAACTAAAAATCATCAAACAATCGCTTGGGACACTAATGTTAAAGGATAGGAAAGTGCCACTATGATAAAAAGGGCAGCGATTGAAAAAATTTTATGGAGTATTGCCCTACCCGGATTTGGACAATTTTTAAACGGAAAGATGATAAAGGGATTAACCTTTCTTATCCTCGAATTCACCGTGAATCAACAATCCGGCTTGAACAGGATAATTATTGAAAGTTTTCAAGGCGAGATTCAAAAAGCCATTCAATCGACCGATTATCAATGGCTCATGTTTTACCCGTGTGTGTACATGTTTGCCATTTATGATGCGTACCGGGACACCTTTGCGGGAAATATACCGCCCTATTCCGCCTTCCCCTTTGCTTTCGCTGCATATTTCGCAACAGTTGGCGTGATCTATTCGCCAAACTTAAGGATTTTTGGAGTGTTATTCGGCCCGGTCTGGCTGCCTATGCTGTTTTGCTTCTTCGGTATTGGCATAGGGATATGGATGAAATCCGCGTGCACAAGGAGACTGCAATCTAAGGATCATCCATAAACAGGAAACATATTTCAGGGTAAAAAAGGCGAGAATAACTGGGAAATCTATGAACGGAGGCTTCATAATGGAGACGATCAAACCAATTAAACTCCCATCGTCAAATCAACGACAGAACAATGAAAACCAAACTCATGAGAAGCTGACTTCCGCTGAGCAGGGAAAACTTTGGGCGACCTATATTGGGAACACCATGTCTATATGTGTTTTGAGTCATATGCTGAACCACGTGGAGGATCAGGAGATCAAAAAGGTATTGGAAAACGCTCTCCGTTTGTCCGAGCAGTTCGTACAATCCATCAAGCAAATATTCGAGCAAGAAAATTACCCGATTCCAAAAGGGTTTACGGAAGAGGACGTTAATCCGGGGGCGCCCAGGCTGTTTGAAGACGAATTTTATCTTCACTATTTGAAATATGTCGGTAAAGCGGGGATTAGCCTTTATGGAATTGCCGTCCCACTGGTAACCAGACCGGATATCCGATCTTTTTTTACCCAATGTGTCGATTTGACGGTTAAATTTTTCAATGAGCTGAACGAGGTCATGTTAAAGAAAGGCTTGCTGACCAAACCCAGTTATATTCCGTATCCCGATAAAGTCGATTTTATCGAGAAACAAAGTTATCTGAACGGTTTCTTTGGAGAGGTGCGGCCGCTGCAAGCCTTGGAAATAACGCATCTTTACGATAACATTGAAAACAACGCGACGAGTAAAACCGTTTTAATCGGATTCAGCCAGGTGGCACAGTCGGAACAAGCCAGGGATTACTTTCTTAGAGGCAAGGAAATCGCCACCAAACATTATGATATATTCAGTCAGATTCTTCAGCATGAAGATTTATCGGCCGCCCCTATATTGGATCCGTTGGTGACAACCTCGACTTCGGCTCCGTTTTCAGATAAATTGATGTTGTTCCACAAATTGGATATGTTTACAGTAAGGATAAGAGCCTATGCCAATGCATTGTCGATGAGTGCAAGACACGATATCGCGGAAAAATATGGACGTTTCATATTGGAAGTTGGAAATTATGTCGAAGATGGCGCAAACATTTTGATCGATCACGGGTGGTTGGAACAACCGCCCCAAGCTGTCGATCGGAAAGCGCTAATTAATAAATAACGTGCGCTAATTAGGTCCCTATGCTTTTGTAGATGGGGACATTATTCTTTATAAATCCGCATCATTTCTTTTTGAGTGAGTACGCCCCGTTTACACTAACGTTATGCCCGTAATAGGGCTTACCGTTATCCTGCAAGTAAATCTCATTATTTGAGAGTAAGGAGAAGGATAGTTCGTACCCTGAACTTGTATCGGTGAAAACCATTTCCGAATGTTGGGGAGTTGCTTCCCCATTATCGATATTGCCGATATTGACCCCTCCTCGCTGGATAGCTTCTTTATTAGTTGCATAAAAAGCGTCCAGACTGAAAGAAAGCCCCGTACCCGAAGCTTTTTTGATGGTCAAGGTAGAGCCGTGTAACTCGTTGCTTCCCTCCAATATGTACTCTCCGGGAATCACGCGCTGCCATGCTTTGGATACGCCATCTTTGGAATCGGTTTTCAGACCGGTCATAACATCCTGAACGGTCATGATCCGGTAGGGGGCACCGGCTTCGGCTTTTTCTTCAAGAGATAAATCCTCAATAAACCCGGATTCGTTCTGTTTAAAGATAAGTAACTTGGAAATCGGAATAGTTCCCATTCGCCCGGCGCCGGTAGTGTAATTTACAATCGCGATAATGTCCTTGCGCCCGTCGCCGTTCACATCCCGGAAAGATACGGCGGAGACTTCAGGATAAAGGAAACCCGAATCGGATTCATACTTCAATTCCGACAATGCATTCGCATGTTTGATGTAAAAATGAAGCCGATCCTTACCTTCTGCCTTTTCAACCGTCGTAATAAACTCGGAATCCCCTAAATTTTCGAAGTTCACCTTAAAAGATTGTTCCTTGATGGTATCCCCGACCATAGACGTTGGTTGCGCCGATTCCGATTGTTTAGAAGTGGGTGACGGCGAATTGCCGGGTGCCGGAGTTTTTGCCGTCTGGCGAGAGTCGATGTCATTCGCCGATTGATTTATTTTAGATTCAACATTGCTTTGATTTATATTTCCTGAGGTGGGCGTAACTGTTGCATTAGGGCTCGGTTGTTCTTTACATGAGGATAGCAGCAAGATGAATAAGAAAGACAATAGAAGTGACAGGAATCTCATGGGCACGCTCGCTTCGGCAAAATTTAGGAAATTTCCCAATAACCAAAATCATGACGAAATTTAATGAATCTGTCAATGGGAGCTGGGATACCATTCACAATCTACTCTACGGTTACATTCACTTGATCTGCTGCGTTATAAGAGTAGCCCTTGCGATTCCAATGGGCCGTCATCGGCTGGACTCGGCCGTATGTATCCCCGGCTCTCGAGATAATTAAATATTCCCCGGCCCGATTGACGTCCCATTCATACCCCCAGTGTACCCAAGAAGCCGGTTGAACAGGGGTTCTTCCGATTCTGGCCGTCACCCATGTATCCCCTCCATCAAAACTGAGTTCCACTTGGCGGACCTCTCCCAACCCCGTCCATGCAATCCCCTGAATATAATGCTTGCCTTTCCTCATGATTGATCGATCCAGCGGTCTTTGTATGGAGGAGTTGACATTCATTATCGTTACAGGATATTTTGCTTGTTCGTTGGCTTTATCCGGGTAGATCTGATAATCCACAGTTTGAAAAGGACCCTGAAACGGAAATTCGGTCACGATGATTTTTCTTACCCATTTAACGGACGCCATCGCATACCAATGTGGAACGATAAGTCTGACGGGAAATCCATGTCTCCACGTTAAGGGCCGGCCGTTAAATTCATAAGCAAGGATCGTATCCGATTGCATCGCTTTTTGGATCGGGATACTTCGCGCATAAGAAAAAATTCCCGGCATATCGTCGCGGCTTCCCGCATCCCAGCCTTCCACAACGACTTCCTGGGCCGACGGTTTTATACCCGCTAATTGAAGCAAATAAGATAGGGAAACACCTTTCCAGATGCCTTGGCCTACAGCTCCTCTTTCCCATTGTTCGCCGAATGTTTTCGGTTTGAAAAATGAACGCTTGTTTCCTGCACATTCCAACACGACTGCAACTGTCCTTGGTGGCAGGGACCGAATAAAATCGTAGTCAAGCGTACGCGGTCGGGCGACTTCGCCGAGAATAGATATGCGGAATGATTCCTGATGAATTGGCGGATAAGCGAAATGATTTCTTCTGTACAGCAGCTCTTCAGGTATACTCGCCAGATTTGTAAAGTGAAAGGGCGTTTCTTGATTTTCCGGCGATAGCTTTCTGGTTATCAAATAAGGTCGTACGGATTCGTCAAACAAAATACCCACCACACTTTTGAATTATTATCTAAGCGTATGTGAGTTATTGCTATTAGATTACAGGGAACCATCCATAATTTCCCAAGAAACAAAAAAGCACCAACCCCATGGTCGATGCTTTTGGCATTATTCCTATTCCTCGAATATTTTCGTAAGAAGTCCGCCCAGCTGGCTGAGTGCCTGCTCCTCCTGCTCGCCGTCCACTTCCAGCGTGACCTCGTCGTTTTTCTGAATCCCCAGCGTCAGCATGCTGAGCGAGCTTTTGCCGTTTACTTTCTTGCCACCTTTCATCACACTGACCTTGCACGGAAAAGTGCCTGCGGTTTGCACGAATTCCTTGGTCGGACGCGCGTGAAAACCGGATGGATTAAGTACCGTATAAGTTTGCGATATCATGTCAGGTCACTCCTTGTCTTTTGCTTTACGAATTGAACGATGCTGTCATTACTGCTCATAGCAAGTACTTGCTCCGAATAATCGGCCCACTCCCGACGGCTCAGCCTTTTGATAAGCGCCCTTGTCGGTAAAATCGACCCTGCGCTCATGCTGAACTCGTGGAGGCCCATGCCGAGCAAAATCGGAACCGCGTTTTCATCCCCGGCCATTTCCCCGCACATGCCTACCCATTTGCCTTCCTTCTCCGCCGCTTGAATCACCATACGGATCAATCGCAAAATCGACGGGTGGCATGGCTGATATAAATACGACACATTTTCGTTCATCCGGTCTGCAGCCATCGTATATTGAATCAAGTCATTGGTGCCGATGCTGAAAAAGTCGACTTCCTTGACCAACTGATCGGCGGCCAGCGCCGCGGCGGGAATTTCTATCATGATGCCGACTTCAATCGAATCGGATACCTGCGTTCCTTCGCGAATCAGCTTTTCCTTTTCTTCCTGCAGCAGACGCTTCGCCTCGAGAAGCTCCTCTCTTACGGCAATCATCGGAAACATGATCTTCAAGTTTCCGTAGACGCTCGCGCGAAACAGAGCTCTCAGTTGGGTGCGAAACAAGTCGGGCTTGCTGAGACATAAGCGTACGGCGCGCAGCCCGAGAAACGGGTTGCTTTCCTCCGGAAGCTTCATATACGGCAGCTCTTTATCTCCACCGATATCGAGCGTACGGATGACGACAGGTTTCCCGTTCATCCGCTCGAGCACATGCTTGTAAACCTGAAACTGCTCCTCTTCGCCGGGAAGGCTGCTGCGGCCCATGTATAAAAATTCCGTCCTGAGCAGCCCGATACCTTCCGCTCCGTTTTCAAGCACTTTCTGCAAATCTTCCACGCTGCCAATATTGGCCGCAAGCTCTACGCGATGACCGTCTTGCGATAAGGTCGGTTCATCCAGCAGCTTGCGCAGCTCGCGTCTACGTTCATCGTATTCCGCTTTGCGGGCTTGATACATCGACAGCTCCTCGGCGGTCGGATCCACGATCACCGTGCCTTCCAGCGCGTCCAGGATCACCGGGGTGCCCGTTTCGATCCGCCCCGCCTCTTGGCCCGCTCCCACTATGGCCGGCACCTCCAGGGAACGTGCCATAATCGCCGAGTGAGAGGTACGGCTGCCGATTTCGGTCACAAAACCGAGAACATAATCGAGGTTCAGCTGCGCCGTATCCGAAGGCGTTAAATCCTCCGCCACGAGCACACACGGCTCATGAATCGATGAAACGGAAGCATACGGGACTCCCCGCAAACCGCTCATGATTCGTCCGGACACATCGCGCACATCGGCTGCGCGCTCGCGCAGCAGCTCGTTATCCATCGAACTGAGCGCTTCGATGAAGCCGCTCGATACTTCGTACAGCGCAAACTCAGCGTTTGCGCCTTCATTTTCTATTTTATCGATGATGGCATCGATCAAATCCGGGTCCTCCAGCAGCATGAGGTGCGCCTCGAAAATCTCCGCTTTGGCCGCACCCATCCGGGCTTCCGTCATGCTGCGGATCTTCTCCAGCTCCTGTCTTGCCAGGTCCACCGCCCTGCGAAACCGTTCCAGTTCGTTTTGAATGTCGGCGGCCTTGCCCTCAGCGGGAACATACGGCTCCTGCTGCAGGCGGTAAGCTTTGCCGATAGCGAATCCGGGCGACGCCGCGATGCCGGACAACCGATAGGTCGTTATTTTGTCCACTGCAATCCCTCCTATCTTTTCAAAAAACCGTATTGGCGGGCGATGTCGGCATGCAGCGGGTGCTCCTTGCCGAGCGACGTATACTTGGTTATCGTTTGGCCAAGACCATCTTCGCTTAACGAACGCTGAATTTCCATCGCTTCCGGATCGGCCGCCACATCAAACAAAAGCGCCGCGGCGATCGCCATCGTCAAGTATTGCGTAGGCAGCCCCAATTCGAAAGCCTGCAGAGCAGGGCGGACAAAGCGGTCGTTGCGGGATATTTTGCGAATCGGCGAACGGCCGATCCGTTCGATGTGGTCGGTCAAATACGGATTTGCAAAACGGTCTAAAATGGTATCTATATATTGCTGATGCTCCTCGCGGTCAAAACCATATTTCTTGACGAGCAGAGCACCTGTCTCTTCCATTGTATGCCGAACGTTTGCGGCGATTTCAGAGTTCGCCATCGCTTCTTGAATCGTGCCGAAGCCCTGCAGGTAACCCATATATGCCGCGAAGCAATGTCCGGTATTGACGGTGAACAGCTTGCGTTCAATGTAAGGCTCCAGCTCGGAAACGTAATGAACGCCTTCGATGCGGTGAAAGCCCGGTATCGTTTGCGATTCGTCCACCACCCACTCGTAAAAAGGCTCGACTTTGACCTCGAGCGGGTCCTCATTCGTTTGGATCGGAACGATCCGATCGACGGCCGAATCCGGGAAAGCGGCGTTTCGGTCTGCATATTCGCGGAGCTCCGGGCTTAAATGGCCGTATATATGCTCCTTCAGCTGACTGCTGCCTCCGATCGCATTTTCGCAAGCAATAATATGGAGTGGGGCGGCGCCGCGCTGCGCACGTTTGGCTAAACCTTGGGCGATCCCTTCGGCAATATGCTTAAGTATGTTCACGCCCACGGCCGTCGTGACCAAATCCGCTTGAGCGACCGCTTCCGCGACATCCTCCGGGTTTTTCCCATTAATCGCCGTGACATTCGATACCCGGAACGTTTCCTGTGCCGCATTCGCCAAACGAACTGTATACGCCCGCTTCTCCCGCAGCAGCTCGACCAAGCTGTCGTTCACATCGGAGAAACAGACTTCATAACCCGCTTGGGATAAAACGAGCCCGATAAAACCTCTGCCGATGTTTCCTGCGCCAAAATGTAAAGCTTTCATGAGTTCATCCCGCTTTCGAAAATGCGGATCATTTCCTCGGGTGTCGACGCGTTTTGAATCCGCTCGATATTTTCGTCTTCGGAGCAAACCATGGCCACATTGGTTAAAATGTCCAAATGCTCGCCGCCAGCGGCCGCAATGCCGATGACAAGAGTTGCCTTTTCGCCGTCTCCGAAATCGACGCCCTGCGGAATTTGCACAATCGACAATCCCGTGGATTGAATGAGTGATTTGGAATCCTGCGTTCCGTGCGGAATCGCCAGCCCGTTGCCCATATAGGTGGACAGCGTTTGCTCGCGTTCGATCATTTTGTCGATGTAAGCTGCCGAGGCATGACCGGCATCGACAAGAAGCTGTCCCGCCATGCGGATCGCTTCGAATTTATCTTTAGGCTGAGCGTTCAATTTCACTTTATCTGCAGACAGTATGCTCATAGTCGGTTCTCTCCCTTGTTCCGAATTATTTTTTGTTCCCCACAAAAACAGCCAGCTCTTCCGACAAAAACTGCTTGATCTCGGCCTGACTGCCCGTTTTGAGCAGCTCGATCATCTCGGGGTTGATCAGGAACGAGCTGATTTCGCTAAGCACCTCGAGACTCTCCTTGGAAAGCTCCTTCGGTCCGAGCATGAGCAGCAATTGCCTGACCCCGGTAGGCCCCTTATCATGAATTTGCAAATCTTCTTTCAACCTGAACAATGTAAAGGAGGGGGCCTTCACCTTTTCGCTTCGAATATGAAAAAGCGCGATGCCCAAATCGGGGATGATTTGGCTGCTTTGCCTCTCCCGCTCCAGCAAAAGCTGGACAATCGGCCCCACCTCTTCGATCGTTCCGGCTCGCTGGACATACCCGCACATGGCCTCCAGCGTAGCCTGCAACCCGGTAAACGGCTGCTCCAGCTCGTAAACGGCGAATTGATCGATAATCTTGCCGATTTCGTCCATATACCGCCGGATCCGATCCATCTTGTGCGCAGCCGGCTGCTTTTCTTCCTGAACCCCGGCCTCCCTTTGATGCTGCAGCGTCACATTCTGGATAAACAACCGCAGCCGCTCCGCTTCTTCCTTCGTCAGCAGCGGGCTTAACTTCATGTACCGATGCTCCGGCAGAGGCAGGTCTATGGTGGAAATAATCAGATCGTATTCGCTTTCCGGTATGCGCGCCGCTTCAAACCATGAGGCGTGGCCGACAATCTCCACCTGCGGCAGCTCGTTGGTCAGCCGGACGGCGAGCATATTCGACGTTCCTATCCCGCTTGTGCATACGATAAACGCTCTGACGCTGCGTCCAAACTGTTTCTGCCTTTCCAGCGATGCCCCGAAATGCATAACGAGAAAGCCAATTTCCTCGTCCGGCACATCCAGATCCGGCATCGTCTCATCGACCGCCAGACGAATCGTATCGAACAACTCTTCATAATCTTTCTTGATTTGCCCCAGCAGCGGGTTGCGTATACGTGCGCCCGAACGAAGCCGCTTGATCGCGGATTCCAGATGGCGGAGCAAGCCGTCTCTGAGCGTCCGGTCCTCGCTGAAGCGGCTGCCGCTGCGCCGCTCCATATTGCGAATCAGCTTCCGCACGATTTCCATGTAATACAGCTCTTCCGCCGGAAGCAGCTCGTTGGGATCCGCGGCAGCGTTTTTAGGCTCAAGCAGCGAAGCGATATGGGCAATTTCCGCCGTTGTAAACTCGGCAGGGATCGTTTCCGTCAGCTCGCGAACGATTCGGGACACCAGCTCTTTATCCTGCATCGAGCCATGCTCTGCGTTCAGCTCCACATGCTTGCCCTGCCCCATTCGGGCGATGGCAATCGAGATACCGATCAGAAGCCGCATATACTCCGCTTCCTCCAGCTTGCTGACTCCGATCTCCTCGGCATGCCAAAGCGCAGCCTCTACCTTGGCAAAATGCTCCTTGCCGATAAGCGCCAGCAGCTTCCCTTCCGCGGATTGCGGGGACGGAGGATTTTTGCCGAACAAATCGGATTCGTCCAGGTATTGCATCGCCAGCAAGCGGATCAGTCTTCGCTTACCCGCCTCCGCTCCGGTCAGCTCCACGCCGTATCCTCTTCGCCGCACAAGGAGAAGGTTCGCCTTCAGGATCATCTCGTCCAGCTCGTTCAAGTCGTGCGTGACCGTCGGGATCGAAACGCCAAGCTCATGCGATAGCGTAAACAGCTTGACGGGCTCATCTTCAGTTAGAAGCATGCACAAAATGTAAAGCTTTCGTTCGTGGGCCGTATATTCAAGAACGGTTTCGCCGTGAATGGTCCTTCTTAACGCATCCAGCCGTTCAGGGTCTCCCTGCAGTTGAATGCCTTTACCTGTTTTTTTCTTCAGCGTCAAGCCGAGCGATTCCAAGATGGCCTCCAGCTCGGCTAGTTCCCTGTGAACGGTTCTCGTGCTGACGCCGATTTCGGAGGCGATTTCTCCGGCTGTAATTTCATCCTGACGGCTGAGCAGAAGCTCGACGATTTGCCGGCGCCGCTGATGCTGGCTCATGCCCCTTGCTCCTTGTCAATAGAATGGAGATAACGCCGGCAGTGACGCCGACGTCTGAAAGTTAGCATTATTTTAGTCTTTCCACAAGCTTGTCGTATTCCGGGCTCTTCAAAAAGTTATCGATCGAAATATGCTCGGCTTGCGGCGCCTTGGCTCGGGCACGGTCGGTGAGCGATTTATGCGTCACGACGATGTCGGCGTCGCCCGGAATTTCACTGATCGCCGTATTGGTTACCGTGACGTTGACCCCTGCATCAGTCATTTTCTTTCTGAGCAGAGATGCCCCCATGGCGCTGGATCCCATTCCCGCATCGCAGGAAAACACGATTTTGCGCACTTCGGCCGCCGGTTTTACCGCAGTTGCGGCTTCAGCCACAGCTGCCGCAGCCGCCACGGATGCGTTCGGAGCTTGCTTCATTTGCTGCACCTTGGCTTTCGCCTGCTCCAGATCGTCTTCTTCCTCGGATTGCTTGCTTGTTTTAAGCAGCAGTGCGGCAACCGCAAAAGAAACGATGGTGGCTGTAATAACCCCGGTGAATATCGACAACAGCCCGCCTTTCGGCGCCATCGCGATATAGGCGAAAATACTTCCCGGCGAAGGCGGAGCCACCAAACCTGCGTTAAACACGGAGAACGTGAATGTTCCTGTCACACCGCCGGCGATTACCGCCAAAATCAAACGCGGATTCATCAAAATGTAAGGGAAGTAGATCTCATGAATCCCTCCAAAGAAATGGATGATGGCCGCGCCCGGTGCGGACAGCTTCGCCGAACCTCTTCCGACCAGCCAGTAGGCCAGCAGGATGCCGAGTCCCGGCCCCGGGTTCGATTCCAGCATAAACAGGATCGACTTGCCGGTTTTAGCCGCCTGATCTACGGCAATCGGGCTGAGTACGCCGTGATTGATAGCGTTGTTGAGAAACAGGATTTTACCCGGTTCGATCAGCACGTTGGCGAGCGGGAGCAAGCCTGCATGAACGAGCACCTGCACACCCGCGGCCAGCGTCTTGCTGACAACCTGCACGGCCGGACCCACCACCGTATACGCGAGTACGGCCAGTATTCCGCCGATAATACCGGAGGAGAAGTTGTTGACCAGCATTTCGAAGCCGGATCTGATTTTCCCCTCAATCGATTTGTCAAACTTCTTCAAGACCCATGCAGCGAACGGTCCCACCAGCATAGCCCCGAGAAACATCGGAATGTCCGTCCCGATGACCACACCCATCGTTGTCACCGCACCGATGACGCCGCCGCGGGTGCCGTGAACCATCGATCCTCCGGTATATCCGATGAGCAGCGGGAGCAGATACGTAATCATCGGTCCGACCAGCTTGGCTAAATACTCGTTGGGAATCCAGCCGGTCGGAATAAATAAAGCCGTAATTAGACCCCAAGCAATAAAAGCGCCGATATTGGGCATGACCATGCCGCTTAGAAAACGTCCGAAACGTTGAACTTGCACTCTGACATCGGCTGACGCCGGTTGCTTTTGTTCCGCGATTGCGCTCACTTGAGTAACCTCCTGTCATTTGATATGACTTTATCGTAAAGCAAAAGCGCTTTCACCTTCAACAAAATGAAAATCACCTTTCGTCATGATCGATGTTGACAACATTTTCAGTTCATTGTTTTGGATGGGATTCCAGTCGATTCCGCACCGGGTTGCACAGGCTTCCATGTTAGGATTAATATTGCCTTTGGGGGCTTGTTTTATTTGTATTTTATTAGGTTGGCGTGTGAGTGCCGTGGCTAAGCCGACAAAATAAAAAAAAGGAAAAAACACCGGCCTCTTCAGCCGGTGCTCCTTATATACCTATCTTTTATTCTAAAACAACATGATCGATCAGCACAGCCGTATCATAGATACTGTCTCCCTGATCCCAAACGTGGAAGCGAAGGACGATCGGCTCTTTGCCGGCGAATTGGCTTACGTCAAATTTTACATGTTTCCAATTCGTCATGTAGGTCGTGCTGTCCCCGCCGTAGAAATCAATCGCCACTTTGTTATCGTTGGTCCAGTATATTGTGGAATCGTTGATCGATTCGCCGCCAATGGTGACAAAGCCGTTTCCGTAGACACTGGACGTTACAGTTCTTCCATAAACATCGGAGGTCACGACGGAAGCGGTATTGATGTATACGCTGGAAGTAACTGTTGTTTTAAAAGTATCATTGAAAATAGAACCTACAAATTCCTTCGGTTCCTCGGAAATGAAGTTGTAATCGAACGAAAGAGTCGCTACTCCTGCCGGAATAATGAAATTTTGCTCAATATAACTATCCGAGTTGTAGTCGTAACCGTGGTAATCGTTGTTTTCAAAACCAAGGCCCGTACTGATTATGGCCATATAGTTGCCCTCTGTCGGCTTGAGCGGCCCGAGCTGGGAAATAACCCGAACATCCCCGTTTCCGTTCCACCCGTTCCAAGTTCCGTTTTCAAACGTTCCGTTGATCAAGCCTTCCGTCTTAGCCCCGATGTTGCTTCCTTTCATTGCGAAAGCGGCCAAACCGTCGTTGGCGCCATTGGCAGCAACTGCCGCCTTGAACGCTTCTTCGGTCGTTTTGTTCTCATCGAGCAGAGCTGTGAATACAGATTGAACAATAGCTTGGTCATAAGTAAGCTTTACATAATCGGTATATCCGTAATAAGTACCGGCGCCGTTATTGATGAACGCATCCGCCATGGAATTGTTGTACAAGCTCCGGCAGCTTCCGTTAAATACGATCGTATCCGGCATCAAATCGTTATAACGTGTAATAAAGGACGGAGTAATAGCATAATAACCGGAAATAATAGCCAGTCTTCCTTTTTTCAAATCGAGCTCATACGTTTTTTTATTCTCGGTTGTTGCCTTTTCTCCGGTCAAAAATATCGCTTGCGGCCCGGCATAAGGAAAATCAATGCCAAACTTGTTGTGGAGCGCTTCGAGTACTTTTTCATCATAGAAAGTATCTCCATGGGTATCTAAAACCACGACTCCATAATTCTTCAATCCTTTAAAGAAATTAACGCCCGCCGCGGAATCTTTTATTCTTTCCGCCACGAATGGGTAACTCGACTGAACGAACTTATCGTACACCGCGTCATAAACGGTCGAAGACGCAAGCTTGCCGGCAAACGGGGAAATGACGGCAACCCGCTTGCTTCCTACCGATGCGGCTGTTTGATTTTTAGCAGTAAGCGAAAATGCATTCGCTGCCATCAATTGAACTGCAGCGGCATCTGGCTCAGTGCTTCCCAATGCTTTCGTGTTCTCGGGAGCTGAAGAAATCCCTCCCAAAATTCCGCTGTTCAATACGTACCAGATGCTTCCGCCGGTTCCGGAAATACCGGCGCTTTGCACTTCAGCTTGCGTTTGCAGCCAAGTGACCGTTTCTTCTTTCGCTTTTTGCGAATCTCCGTATTGGCCGATCATTTGGTCCAGCTTGGCCTGCGTATCGTTTGCAATGCTTTCAGCCTTTGCAAGCTGCTCATCCGTAAAATGACTGATTACAGACAGCTTAAAGACCGCACTGCTCGGAACGTCGCCCGTAAATGCCCGCAGACGGATGTAACCCTCCGCACTTTCGTTCAGCGTCGCTTTTCCGCTGTAGATTCCGTCCTCTTTGAGGCTGTCTCCATGAGCGATCGAACCATCGTCATACAGACTGGTAATCATCGAAATTGCATTGCCGTTGTCGTCAACTTTATAGACGCTTGCATTTACCGTTTCGGCACCGTCGAGCGTCACGCGGAAAATGACATCAGACTCCTCAGCCGCATAGATGGAATCCACGCTCTCGCCATTCACCACAACTTGAAGACCGTTGATCGGTGTCGGAATTGGCGTTGGTCCCGGTGTCGGCGTCGGTTCCGGCGTTGGTCCCGGTGTCGGTGTTGGTTCCGGCGTCGGCCCCGGTGTCGGTGTTGGTTCCGGCGTCGGCGTTGGCGTTGCTCCCTCCGTCGGTGTTTCCGGTGTCGGAGTTTGAGTCGACCGGTCCTTTTTATGACGGCTGCGGGTGGCAACTGTGCTGCTCGTCGTATCCGCCGTTGTCTCCTGGGTAACTGAAGGGGTTTCCGCAGGCGTAGCTACAGGCGTTTCGCTCTTGTTAACCTCTTTCGCCAGCTCCATGGATTTGTCTATGTATACGGACTTGTTAGTTTTAAACTCGTAAGCCAGACGGGCTAAAGCCTGTCGCTCCGCGTTATCTTTCGGATTGAACCGCAGCTTGCCGTCATTGCCCTGGACCCCATTGATGAAGCCATTCTTGAAGGCCAACGAGACACTTGGCTTCGCCCACTCGGACACGTCCGATATATCCGACAGCTTCGCGTCAATCGGAAGTTTCTTCGCCGTATCCTCCAAGCCGAATGCACGAATGAAAAATACGACCAATTCTTCGCGCGTTACCTTCGACTCGGGGCTGAAGGATGTGGCCGACGTCCCTTCAGTGATCCCGGACTCCACCAATGCTCCTACATACCCGCGGTACCAGCTCTTCGGATCAACGTCCTTGAACGCCGCCGCTTTATCGCCATTTTCCTTCAGTCCGAGGGACAGGACGATGATTTTCGCAAGCTCGGCACGTGTCATAGGTTTCTTCGGTTGAAAAGTGTTATCTTCATATCCGGAGATTACACCCGCTTCGACTAACGATTGAATCTCCTTCTGCGCATAAGAATCAGCGATGTCTTTGAACTGCTTGGTTTCCCCAAATACCGTGAGCGGCATAAGAGTACTTACGAGCAGGGCAAAAACAAGAACTACGCTGATTTTACGGCGTACTACATGTAATAGCATTGCCTTCTCTCCTTCTTCTGTCATTTTGTCAATGAGCATTATCCGATAATGGTCCTATATATAGGGTACATTAGACCTATATCGGACGACATTTTTTAATATACTACAAATTATTGAAACTGAACATTGGTTTTCTACATTTTTCTACATTTTTTTTAACAACGCTCCAGTCGGTAAACGCAAGGTTCAGTGGAAGGTCGACAGAAGTATAACAATGCCATAAAGACTTTCCGATAAGTGTAATAAGAGACAGCCACCTTAAATAGGAGCCAAGCATGAATAAAATTGGTTTTACAGCCAAACAACGCCCCAATAAATACTATAAACGCCGTAAATGGTTAAAGAACACATTTTTGCTGCTATCACCTATTGCCATAACAATTGTATTAATATACTGCATTTTCATAGTTCTCCCTCATAAAGCGTGGATCTATGCAAATGGATCACCAAGAGAAATTAATATAACCCATTTTGAAGGCAGGATTGATAGCAAGGCATCGACAATGATGTCGTCCGATAGCACATTGAAAGGGATTATTATAAATCAGCAATCACTTATTATGAATCTTGACGGAGAAGACTTTAATCTGCAACCGGGTGATTTGCAAATACAATATGGATATTCGATGAATCACCCAAAGCACTTCACTGCTATTTCTTCAAATGTACCCGTTCAATTCGACATGCTCGACATGAATTTAAGTCAACTTAATCTGAAAAAGGAATATTTTCTTCAAAGATTTGGCAGTCTTCCAACTACATATTTATTAAGCATCGACAATAAAAAAACTGATTTATCTTTTTCCGCAACTATATATGAAAAAAATTTCAAACTTATACTTCAGGGAAACTTAGAAGTTTTCATCAAGGGAAAGAAATATCCGTCCAATTTCCCCTACTATGAGATGAATTTTGTTAATCCCGATGAAAAAAGTCATATTTCATATTTTCAGTTTGAGAATTTTGATCATTTTAATTTATTAATACCTGCGGAAAAGGGAGAGCTTTTATTTACTGGGCGCGGCGAGACATCCAACTTATTTTTTGAAAAGGGAGACCTCAAATTCAATCAAACTACCAATGAGAAGCAATTTAGCTTAAGTGGAAAACGATTAATAACCTCATCTATAAATGGGGAAAAACTAGACATTGCTTATTCATTAAATCGCGATTCCCAAATGGAGATATATGGTACCATCGGGGATGGTACATTAACGGGCAACAGTCTATTTTTGAATTTCACCCAGTGGTTGATTGAAAACATCACCACAGTTCTTGGGATGCTAATTTCCATACTGTTAGGCCTGATTATCGTTAAGAAAAATAAATAATGAATGGTTTACGGAAAATAGATTAGCTTGTTAAGAATAAACATAGCAATAGATTTTTTAATAAATTTGGCGTACAATAGATTAGCTCTATTAAACTACATCATAAGTGAGGTTTGACACAATGAGCGCTATTGCAAAAATAAGCCGCTTTGTAGGGGGAACCTTTTCTCTCTGGGTCATTGTATTTGCTTGTCTGGGATTTTTTATGCCCGGGGTCTTTACGCCGTTAAAGGGCTACATTTCCGTTTTTCTTGGCATCGTCATGTTCGGGATGGGGCTTACGCTGTCCTCCGCCGACTTCCGAGAAGTTTTCCGTCGTCCGCTGGAGGTGTTGATCGGCGTTGTCGGCCACTATATTATTATGCCGCTGCTCGCCTATGTTCTGGCACTTGTGTTGAACCTTCCGCCCGATATCGCGGTTGGCGTCATTCTGGTCGGCTGCTGCCCGAGCGGGACTTCCTCCAATGTAATGGCGCTGCTTGCAAAAGGTGACGTCGCGCTTGGCGTTTCCATCGCTTCCGTTTCCACATTGATCGCACCGCTGGCTACACCGGCTTTAATCAGCGTGCTTGCAGGCCGCTGGATGCCGATCGATGGCGGAGCGCTCATTAAGGACATTCTGATGGTTGTTATTTTCCCGATTATTCTTGGGGTTATCGTCAAGAGTCTGTTTAAAAAACAAGCCGAAGCCAGCATTCAGGCGCTTCCGCTCGTATCCACTCTGGCGATTGTCACTATTGTGGCCATTGTGGTAGCCGGCAGCAAAGCCAAAATCGTCGATAGCGGCTTGCTCATTTTTGCAGTCGTCATTCTGCACAACGGTCTCGGCTATTTGCTCGGGTACTGGTTCGCCAAGCTGTTCCGGATGAATTATAGCAAGCGTAAAGCCGTTTTGTTCGAAACGGGAATGCAGAACTCCGGTCTCGGGGCTGCCTTGGCATCGGCTCATTTCAATCCGATCGCAGCTGTTCCGAGTGCCATCTTCAGCGTATGGCATAACATCTCCGGCTCCCTGCTGGCCACCTGGTTTGCGCGTCGTGCCGAAAAAGAGGGCTTGAAAACAATTCACGCCGATTGATAGGGCTTCGCCCCCACCTCGCGTCTCCATAAAAAAAGAAAGCACTGCCCATTATCGGCTGGTGCTTTCTGTGCTTTTAAGAAGCTTACTCCTCAATAATCCGCTGCCGCTCAATGTAGTCATAGTTGATGTCCACACCGAGGCCCGGCCCCTGAGGAACGGAGATGAAGCCCTCTTCATCCATCGGGTCGACCATCTCGTTCAGCCAAGGAGGCGTGACGTCGTAATTCAGGAAGGGATGCAGCAGCCCGCGTTCATAGTATTCGCCGGGGATGCTCATCGAGGCGATAGCATGCAGCGTTCCGACGCCGGGACTGTGCGCCTCAAGCGGAATGCCGAAGGCTTCGGCCAAATGGACGATTTTCATAAACGGAGTCAAGCCGCCGACGCCCATTACGCCCGCCCGCAAAATATCGGCCGCTTTGTGGATCACCCATTCGGTTCGGGCATAAATTTTGCCCGCATGGGATTCCGGCCCGATGACCGGGATGTCCAGCTGCTCGCTGAGCCATGCGTAAGACGACACGGAATATTCGTTCATCGGCTCCTCAAGCCAGTAATAGTTCAGCTTCTCAAGCTCTCTCCCGATGGTCAGCGCCTGCTGGCGGGAGTAGGTGTGGTACGGATCAAGCATCAGCACGATATCGCCGCCTACACGTTCCCTCACCGCACGGCAAGCCTCGACATCGCGAAGGGGATCCGGAGTCGCCATGATCGTGGAAGGCGTCCAGACCTCGTCCATCCATGTATGCAGCTTAAACGCCTTATATCCCTGTTTCTTGCACGCCTCGGCAAAATCCGCATATTCTTCCGGCGTGCTGAGGCCGCCCTTATAATGATCCCCTACCATCGTGCTGGCATAGGCCTTTACCTTTTCCCGATGACCGCCCAGCAGCTTATAGACCGGCAGCTTGCTGACCTTGCCCGCCAAATCCCAAAGCGTCAAATCAATCATCGCTAAAATCCGGTCGGTCAGCTTCGGAAACGACCGCTGCAGCCCGGAGAGCTTCCGCCATATGCGTTCCCGGCAGAAAGGATCCTCTCCGATCAGATGCGGCCGCACCGTCTTGAGCAGAACATCCCACGAGCTCGAGTTCACCTGAAAGCTGCCCTCCCGACCGCCACCCGCTGACAAATCCGGCAAACGTTCAAACGGGAATTTATCCGTGGGCTCAAAATGACGCTGCGAGCTGACATACACGCCCTCCGCACCTTCATCCGTCACGATGCGAATCAACGCTTCCTCGGACCAGCGTCCGGATACCGGATGCTGATGGCCGGCCACGTTAAAGCCGTTATATGCCGGAACTCGAAACCGCACCACCTGCAGGTCGACGATTTTCAAACGCAGCCCTCCTTTTATAACTTATGCTCGCGAATATAATCAAAGTTAATATCCCAGCCAAGACCCGGTTTGTCGGGCACATGCACGTAGCCTTCCTCATCCATATGCTCGACCGATGAATTCAGCCATACAGGCACATGATCATAGTTAAGGAAAGGATGCAGCATGCCGCGTTCATAATACTCACCCGGAATCGTCATCGCCGCCATCGCATGCAGGTTGCCTGGCCCAGGGGAATGAAGCTCCAAGCGGACGCCAAACGCTTCGCATAAGCCGACGACTTTCATCAGCGGCGTCAGACCGCCGACATTCATCACGCCGGCCCGGCAAATATCGCTGGCTTTACGTACAATCCATTCCGCCCGCGAAGCGAGCTTGCCTTTATGCACCTCAGGTCCGATCACCGGAATATCGAGCCGCTCAGCCAGCCAAATATAAGATGACAACGAGTATTCATCCATGGGCTCCTCCAGCCAGACGAAGTTCAGCTTCTCCAGCTCCTTGCCCAAATAAAGCGCCTGCTCCCGGTTATAGTAGTGATAAGGGTCCAGCATCAGATCCATGCCGTCGCCGACCCGCTCCCTGACCGCGCGGCATGCCGCAATATCCCGCTTCGGATCGGGCGATGCGTTAATCGTCGACTCTGTCCACTTGCGCTCGGCCCATGTGTGCAGCTTGAATGCTTGGTAGCCCCTCTGTTTGCACTCTTCGGCATAATCGGCGAACGCCTCCGGCGTATTCAAGCCGCCTTCCAGCGTGTCCCCGATCATCGTGCTCGCGTACGCCTTCACCTTCGTACGATGACCGCCGAGCAGCTTATACACCGGCTGCTTGAATGCGCGGCCGGCCAAATCCCACAATGCCAAGTCGATAAAGCAGACCAATCTGTCGGTCAAACGCTTGCTGCTCCGCTGCATGACCCACAATTTATTATGTATTTTTTCCCGCGCCATCGGGTCTTCTCCGATGAGCAGCGGCTTGATCACTTTATCAACGACTCCTTGAATCGGATCGTGCTTCGGGTCCGACACAGGCTTGCCCGCAGAGTTCTCGGGCTTCCTCGCCTCCGCCCCAAGCAGCTCATACTTCTCATTTGGAATCAGCTGCTGGTATGGGATATGATACCCTTCCGCTCCATCGTCCGCTATGATGCGAATCATCGGATGAGCGATATCGTGCTCCCGGCCGGGACCTTGATGGCCGTCTTTATTGCTTCCTAACCACGACTTCGCGCGAAACGTCACCACTTCAACGTCAACGATTTTCATTAGCACCCCTCCTGTTTGGCTAAATGGTTAACCTAATCGCGTCGAACTAATAAACAGCGGGACGGAAAGCGCCGATGCCGCCTTGGTAGACAAGTTCGTCCGGATTGAACTTATCCGGCGGGATGCTTCCTTCATAGGCGGCGCCATCGTCCTGCGGGTCATAACCGATTAAGTCCTTCAAATAAGAAATATCCCAATACTTGTCCCGGTTGTTGGAGATGCCGAACAAGTTCAGGAACTTCAAATCAGCATCCGCATCAATACAGCATTTCATCAGATGAACCAAATCTCTGCTGCTGATCCATGTGCGTAGGTCCCTTTTCGATCTCGGAGGCAGTCCGAAGAAGGTGCCGATCCGTACATTGATCGATGAGATACCGCACTTGTCCGAATACAGCCTCCCCATTAACTCTCCGTGGCATTTCGACAGCCCGTATAAATTACTTGGGCGATAAAGCGAATGCTCATCGACCGCGTCATCTGCGAGATAACGGCCTACAGTATGATTGGAGCTGCCGAAGATCACTCTGCCGACCCCGCTCTCTCTGGCCGCCTCATAAACATGGTACACGCCCAAATAATTAACCTGAAACGCTTCGGCAAGGCTCGGATGCTTCATGCGGAAAGCCATATGAATGACCGTATCGACGCCTTCCATCCAGCGCAGGCAGCTTTCGTAATCCGTAACATCCATCGTTTCGATGCCGAGGCTGGGGTCTGCCAAAATATCGGTGCCGATCACCGCGTAATCGGGATCATCCCGCAAGCCCAGGTAGATACATTTGCCGACTGTTCCGGCAGCTCCGGTAATCAGTACTTTTTTCAACCCAATCCCCTCCACAAAGCCGAAGCCTTCTTAAGCGTCAAGCACCGTTTGCCAAATTTGCGGATCGACAGGAATTCCATTGCGCATATGATCGTCCCGTCTGCGCAGCGTGTCTTCTCCCGGATACCGGACGTCGCGGTGTCCTTGAGCCGGCATGGAGCGATGAAGATCGTCGATAACATGCTCAAGCTTCTCCTTCAGCATGTTCCGGTCCGAAAGCGCCGTCGTGTCAAACGCCAAAAACACTTGTGAAACCGCCTGCTCGCCCTCGTCCAAGCCGACCTCATATGTAGAGCGTCCACCGGACAGCATCATGGCAATAAGATCCAGCAAGATGGAAAGCCCCGAGCCCTTCCAATAGCCGATCGGCAGCAGCTTCCCGCTTGCCAATATTTGATCCGGGTCGTTCGTCAACCGGCCTTCCCCGTCATACCCGCCCGCAACCGGCAGCGCTTCCCCACGTGACGAATAAGCGTTCAGATTACCATATGAAAATTGAGACATCGCAATATCGAGAATAACCGGTCCTTCTTCCCGCGGCACAGCCAGCACAATCGGGTTGTTGCCGATCTTGCGTTCTTCCGCTCCCCAAGGCACCAGGTTCGGCAGCGTATTCGTCCAGCATATGCCGATACAGCCCGCCTCCGCTGCCTGCCAGCCATAGCTGCCCGCTCTCATCCAATGGTTCGTGTTTTTGATGGCGACACAGCCCATACCGTACGTACGCGAAAGCTCGATCGCACGTCTCATGCTCAGATAGGCATTGATATTGCCCGGGCCTCTGCGTCCATCCCACCGCTCCACAGCTCCCATACCCTCGACTTTTTCCGGAACCGCATGGATATCGATAAAGCCTTTGCGAATGTATTCAAGATAGGTCGGAAAACGGTTGAGCCCATGAGTATAAAACCCGTCCCTGCTGGCCTCGGCAAATAATCTTGCGGAAAGCTCCGCTCTGTCTTCGGTAAAGCCTTCCTTCAACAGCACCCTTCGGAGTTCCCCATACAACTGTTCAAAAGGTACTCTCATCCTCAGAAACCTCCCGCTGCACATGGTTGATGTACTCTTGCTCGAAAGCAGCCCGGGCCAAGGCTGCCCTTGACCCTATGGCGACGATCATTCAATCATTTTTTCATTGTTTTCACGATATCATTGATCAGCTTCATCGAGTCATCCGTCACTTTATTGATATTGGCGTTCGGATACGCTACGATCTCAACCGCATTTTCCAATACTTCAATAATCTCGCCGTTTGTCGTAGGTCCGTTATCGCCGAGGCCCATATTTTTCATGCCGTATTCATGGCCCTTCAATACGACAGGATCGTACAGCTTATCGGCGCCTACAGCGTCAGCTACAGGCTTAACGGCGGAAATGGAACGGGTGTCCTTCAAAATTTTATTTGCTTCAATATCGTTCAAGAAGAAGTTAACGAATTTCACCGCTTCGTCGATATGTTTGCTCCTATTGGAGACTGCAACCACTTGCGGCGGTTTGACGATCAAAGCCGTGTTCTTAGCGCCTTCGCGGACCGGTAGAGCGATCGGTACGAATTCGCCTTTAACCCCGTTTGTATAAGGCGATACGGTCGATGTCCAGGAGAACACCATAACCGCCTTGCCGTTGATCCACTTCGGATTCGTCTGTGCGGCATCGTTAAACACCTGTGCATCGGATGCCGGAATCGCGACTTTATCCGTATACAGCTTGTTGATGTAGGTCAACGCTTCCGCCAGATCGTCTCTTGTAAAGCCCAGCGAGTAATCGTCGCCGATCATATGTTTGCCCGTCTTTTGCACAATGTAACGCTTGAGGACAAACTCAACCATACTGCCGATATCCATGTTCAGCATATACGATTCGGGGTCCTTCTGATTAACCGTTTTCCCGTATTTGTAGAAGTCGTCCCATGTCCATTTGGTATCGAGCGAGGATGGGATGCCGAACTTGTCAGCCACCGTTTTATTCATGATCCCGATCGTCGCGTTGACGCCCATCGGAAGTCCGACCAGCTTGTTGTTAAATACACCGTTTTCTTTCAAAAATTGCGGGTCAATGCCGGACAAATCGATCAGATTTTTCTTCGTGTTGAAATCGACGAAAAAGTCGGAGTTTCTTGTAAAATCCTCCATCCACGGCGGGTTCAGCTGCACGATGTCGGCAATACTGCCGCCGGCAAGACCGGTAGCGATCAACTCCCGTTCAGACTTGCCGCGATATTCCGCCTTAATGGTGACGTTCGGGTTCTTCTTCATGTACAAGTTGATCACGTCTATCGTTGCTTTATGGCGAACCTCGTTCCCCCACCAGGAAAAGCGGAGCGTAACATTTTCTTTCGAAGCTGACGATGCCGCCGGTTGAGCCGCTTCGCTTTTCCTCGCATCTTTAGCGCCGCCAGAACCGGAACCGGATCCGGCGCATCCCGACGCAACCGCCAGCGACAAAACACATGACAATAAGGTAATCTTTCTTTTCGATATCATGGAATTTTCCCCCTTAAGATCTGTCATTGATGAGCGGTGCAATTCCCAGCCTGGCGGCCGCTTCCGCTAATTTCTCCACCAGACCGCTTTCCAAATCGATCGTTCCTTTGCTTAACATACCTGCTTTTCTTCGGTAGGAGCCGTGCCCCGGGATATGCACACCGGGTGCAAGCTTGTCGGCGCGGTCAAGTAAAGTCGACGTCCGCTGCTTAAACTTGGCCATATCGAGCATCGTATCCGGCTTAATCACGAGCGCCGTATGCCCCCAATGATTGTCCACAGCGTCTTCGTCCGGTGCCTGATCCATAATCCAACCGCCGGTAAACACGCCGCTTAACACTTCTCCCAGCATCGAGAGCGCATACCCTTTGTGTCCGCCGATGGGCATTCTCGTACCCTCCAGCACTTTAGCCGGATCCGTCGTCGGCTGTCCGTCCGTATCGACGCCCCACCAAGGCTCGATCGGAATACCTTTGGCCGCACGTGCGCGAAGTTCCCCATGCGATGCGTAGGCGAGGCAAGCGTCGAATACAACAGGAGGAGCATCGGAGCCTGCGCTAAAGCCGAAGCCGAGCGGAAGCGAGCCCATGCAGTTTTCTGTGCGTCCTATCGTTCCCATGTTCATGCCGCCCTTGCACAGCAGCAGGGAAATGTAGCCTTCCTCAGCAGCACGCTCGACATAAGGAGCCGCCGCAAGAAAGTGATTGGAATTCCGGATAATGCACATGCCGATGCCATACTCGTCAGCCAGCCTTTTCGCCCGCTCCATGGCAAAGCAGCATACAACCTCGCCGAGCCCGCGATCGACGTCCCATGCTTCCATCGTCTTAAACGCGCTGAGCTGCTTATACTGCGGCTTCGCATTAATTTCACCGCTGAGCAGCCGCGAAATCCGGGACGGCAAATCGTAAATATCGTGATGCCCCACTCCCCGCAGCGTCGCCCGCATAAACACGTCAACGGCTTTCGCGCAGTCCTCCTCAGGTACTCCGCATGCCGCAACCGCATCATGAATGAACCTCTCCAGCTCGACGAGTCCGACCGTTCTCATGTCTGGGATCATAGCCTCTCGCATGCCGACCTCCTTTGTGTTGCCTCGAATATAAAGCGCTTTCTTTTCAAAGAATAGCATCCCTTTTTCCGAATAAACAGGCGCTCATCTTATGAAAAGGTATCAGTTTCTACCCCTTTTTAAGGCGCAAATTCACCTGTACTCCCGCGGAGAAATGCCGTGGTATTGCTTAAACGCTCTGGAAAAATTTTTCGGATTGTTGTAGCCGATCTCCGAAGAAATGTGGTAAATTTTGAGGTTGATATCGGCCATCAGTTCCTTGGACTTGATCATCTTCATCTCGAACAAGTAATCGGAGAAGTTTTTGCCGGTCTTTTCTTTGAATATTTTCGACAAATAATTCGGGCTCATATTGACCTGCTGGGCGGCTCCTTCAAGCGAAGCGTCCTTTAAATGCACAGCCACGTAAGATTCCACGATGTCAATAATTTTATCGTAATATCCGCCGAACGCATCGGCGGAATGATCCGTACGCCGGGCTGCTTCCGGCTTGCTTCGTTCCATCAGCTCCTGCTTGATCAAGGAGAAAACGGATACGATTTCGTCGAATTTGACCGGCTTCAATATATAATTTCGAACGCCGTGAACGAGCGCTTGCCGGGCATATTCAAAATCGGCATAACCGCTCAGGAAGACAACGAGCGGGCTTAATCGCTGCTCACGAATGCACTGAGCCAGCTCCGTTCCCGTGAGCACCGGCATTCGGACATCGGAGAGAACAACATCGACAGGATGATCGTGTAAATAATCCAAAGCCACCTGACCGTTCGGGAAGCTTCCTACGACTTCAAACCCCAATTCCGCCCAAGGGTAATGCTTCTCCAGCCCCGATCTGATTTTCGACTCGTCGTCCACGATAATTAACTTGTACATCATGCCGACCTCCTTGCACCGGATATAGTTAGCCTTTGAGCCCTGTGGTCGCGATCCCTTCGACGAAATATCTTTGCGCGAAGAAGAAGATCAGCACAAGCGGCAGCACGGAAAGCAGACCCATGGCCATAACCACATTCCACTGCACGTCTGACGCGGTATCCATCGAAATACGCAAGCCTAGCGCGAGCGGATATTTTTCCACACTGTTGACATAGATCAATACATCGAAAAATTCGTTCCACGTCCACATAAACTGAAACAGCCCCGCCGAGAAAAGTGCCGGCTTCATGACAGGCAAAAGCACTTTGAACAGTATGCCTCCGGCTGTGCAGCCGTCCATCTTGGCGGATTCATCCAGCTCACGCGGAATCCCTCTGATGAATTGTACGAGCATGAAGATGAAGAACGGAAAGCAGGCGAACAGTGCCGGAACAATAAAGGGCAAGTATGTGTTCAGCCAGCCGAGCTTATTGAACAGCAGATAACGGGGGATGACAATGACCGCATTAGGCAGCATCAAGGTCGACAGCATGACGGCGAACCACAGCTTTTTGGACGGAAAGCTAAATCTTGCAAAGCCGTAGGCAACGAGCGAACAAGAGATGATCGTAAACAGAACCGTAGGCACCGTCATCACAATCGTGTTCCAATAAAAATCGCTGAACCCGATTTCCGTAAGCCCGTTCCACCCCGCTTTATAAGCGGCAAACGGGTTATCGAAAGGAAACTTCTCCGGCAAAATGTTGCTGGAGCCGAAAATTTCGGCATTTTGCTTGAAGGTTGCAAATAGCATCCACAAGAGAGGGTAGATCATGACCAGACTGCCGAAAACAAGGACGGCATGACTAACCCACCCGGTGACGGCTCTTCCTTTCATCGTGCGCCCTCCTCCTTATCGTTATAATGTACCCAAGCGTCGGAAGATTTAAAGATCAAGAGGGTAATCAGCAAAATGATGGCGAACAATACCCATGAAATGGCCGAAGCATAGCCCATCTTAAAATTGTTGAAGCCTTCGTTGTACAGCTTCATCCCTACCAGATAGGTCGACTTGAGCGGTCCTCCGCCCGTGATGACGAATGCGGACGTAAACGCTTGCAAAGCATGGAGCGTTTGCATGATCAAATTGAAGAAAATAATAGGCGTAATAAGCGGAATCGTAATTTTGAAGAAACCTGACCCCCACGAAGCTCCGTCTACCTTGGCCGCTTCATACAGCTCCTGCGGAATTTGCTTTAATGCCGCCAGGAACAGCACCATCGACGATCCGAACTGCCATACCTCCAGCGAGCTGATGGTGAACAGCGCAATATGCGGATCTCCCAGCCAGTCGGGCGTAGGAATGCCGACGCCTTTGAGCATATTGTTGACGATACCGTCCTTCATGAACATAAGCCGCCAAAGTGCGGACAACGCGACGCTGCCTCCGAGAATGGAAGGCAAGTAAAACAGCGTCCGGTAAAAGCTCATCCCCTTAATTTTGATATTAAGCAGCAAAGCGACGATGAGAGCGAAGATAAGTTTTCCCGGCACCGCCATCAGCGCGTAGGAAAAAGTGACCTTAAGCGAATGTAAAAAATCTTTATCGATCATAAACATTCGGATGTAATTGTCAAACATAACGAATTTCGCCGACCGGAGAACGCTGTAATCGGTAAACGAGTATGCAAAAGAAGCAACGAGCGGATACAGCTGGAAAGACAAAAACCCGATCAGCCAGGGCGAAATGAAGAGCAGCCCTATGTACTTGGTGTTTAGTTTAGCCAAAGAAACGAAACCTCCCTGCAGATTGATTTTATCATTCCGCCGGCGGAATGTAAGCGGATTCTTCGGCTTCATTATAGCATTTTGCACCAATTCGTTTGTATGTACCGGACTTATGAAGAGGTATCATTACTTACGATTCTGACGAGCAGCGGTCTTTCTAGCCCTTTATTCTAAACGTGACGGTTACTCCTTCGCCCGGGGCGCTCCGGATGGACAGCTTGTACTCGTCGCCGTATTTTAATCTTAATCGTGAACTGATATTCCGCAGGCCGATATGCTCGGAGATGCCATAGTCGGGTTCGGACTCAAGCGAAGCAACCACCTCGTCAAGCCGCTGCTCCGACATGCCGGGTCCGTTGTCCGTAATCTCAAACTCGATGTCATCGCCGTCCCTTTGGATCGTAATATGGCAGCAGCCGCCTTCCTTACATACTCCGTAATGGACGGAATTCTCAATAATTGGCTGCAGCAAAAGCCGGATCGTGCTGCATTCCAGTACGTCCTGCTCATACGTCCAGGTAACCTTGAACGTGTTGTCGAAGCGATAGCGCTGGATGTCGATATATTTCTTGGTGATCTCGATTTCTTCCCGGATGGTTACCATTTGAATCGGACTGTCGAGCGAATAACGGAGAATCTCGGACAATTGCTCGATCATCGTGTTAGCGAAGGTAGGCCTCTGAGTCACATTCAACACCTCAAAATTGATCGATTGCAGCGTATTGAACAGAAAATGAGGATTGATCTGGTATTGGAGCGCCGTCAGCTCGGCCAGTACCTGCCGGTACTTCCTTTCGGACAATTGCAGATTCATATGGCTCTGATTGACGAAGGAATTGATCGTATCGTTCAGAATCAGCGAATAAACGTCGTTTTTCTTCTTCTCTACGACGTTCGGCAGCGTCATGCCCGCTTTGGCCAGCTTGAAAATCTTCAATATTCTCGCGATTTGCCTGTAATTGCGGATGGAAAAATAATAAGCCAGCAGTGAACTGATCAGGAGCGAGACAATCGCCGAATACAGTGTCAGCTTAATGATCAGGATCGCCGAGCTGTAGATCGTGATGGTCGGAATGACGGAAACATATTTGAAACTATAATGCTCCGAGGACATTTCCACTACGCGGTATCGGTCGCTTCGGAGCAAATCGGCGAAACGTGCAGTTTCGCCGGCCTGGTCCCCGCCGTCCCCCCGTTCCAGCAGCTGCTCCATATCTTTATTCGAAAACAGCAGCTCCCCCTTCTCGTTCAGCACCGCCATATATTGGTCATCGTATGTCGTTATGGAGTCCAGCATTTTATTGAAGTACTCCTGCCGCACATTGATGACAATGACACCGTCCAGCTTGGTTCGTTGGTAGATGCTGACCACGTCCAGATCGCTGATCCGCCGCTTTTCCGTCCACAGCATCGTATCCCTGCTTTGCTTCTTAAAGCTGTCATACCAGGCGGTGTCATAATAGTCAGTGATCGATTCCTTATCCCCGTTCGCCAAAAAGTATTTGCTGTCGCCCACTTTAACGTAGATCGAGTTGATATACATTCTCGAATAGCTGGACGATTTGAGTGAAGGCCGGATGAGCTTCAGCGCCGTCGTATCCTCATGGGTCACTACATCCGTGCTTAAAACCCTCAATAAAGGCAAGCTTATTTGAGGGTTGTAGTCAATCAGTATTTTCATACTGTTCATATCTGAGAAAATGAGCTCGATCGTCTCCTTGGACGTATTTAACGCTTTATGCGTATTGGTGTCTATTTCTTCTTTTAACGAAGCTTGAAATACGTTCATCACCATCAAGCTGAAAATCAACACAGGAATGGAGACCGCAATAATAAAGGTCATGAAGTTTTTAATAAAAAATTTTGTAAGCATGCCCTGACTCCCCTTTAATCCGCCTTTCCTACATATTACGCTCGGCCGATGGCTACATCCAGTATAAAATGGAACAGCTCCGTTTTATTATCAAAGCAAATGCAGTTGACAAAGCCGCTACTGCGTGTTACTATGTAGTAGTAGTAAGTAATACTTCATACCAGTCATACAGAATAGCAGGGAGGTGATTATGCTGGAAAACCTGACGGAAATGCTTAAAGGCGTGCTTGAGGGCTGTGTCCTTGAAATTATCAGCCACAAAGAAACCTACGGCTACGAAATCACGCGGCAGCTGAACGCCCTCGGCTTCACCGACGTTGTGGAGGGAACGGTGTACACCATTTTGGTACGGCTGGAGAAGAATAAACTCGTGGACATAGAAAAAAAACCATCCGATATGGGACCGCCGCGCAAGTTTTTCATGCTCAACGACGCGGGGCGCAAGGAACTACAGAAGTTCTGGGAAAAATGGGAGTTCGTATCATCAAAAATAAATGAGCTAAAGGAGAAAAAATAATGAACTTTTGGGAAAAAATCACCGGCAGCGACATGACTAAGGAAATGAAAGCTTTCGAATCGCGAGTCCGAAAGCTGCCGGCTGATTATCAAGCAGCATGGGAGCAAATCAATGTTAATCTTTGGCCGCACGCAGATTTCACCGGTCGCAACCTCATGCCCATTCTTGACGGCGTGCTTGGCCTGCTGGAAGAATCGGCGGCGGACGGTCAGAGCATCCAAGAGGTGTTGGGTGACGATATCAAAGGCTTCTGTTCAGCACTGGTCGGCGAAGAAGGGGCAAAGTCTTTTCGCGACAAGTGGCGCAAGCAACTCAACAACAATATCGCTAAAAAATTAGGTAAGTAGGAGGATAATATGAAAATACAAGATATCAAAATGAAAATTCAAGATATCATCGAGGGCAAAAAAGAGTGGCGAGCGCACGTGGCGCGTGTCAAAGCGCTCCCGCAAGATTATCAGATTGTTTATAAGGAGATTCAAAAATATCTCTTTAAGGTCGGCCCTGTTGAGCTAACCGAGGGGACGGGTTTGCTCTCGGGGATTGTCGATCTTTTTGAAGAGGGCGCTGCCTTGGGGAAAGGCGTGCTCGAAGTAACGGGCAGCGACGTAGCGGCTTTCTGCGACGATCTGATCAAAGATTCAAAAACTTACGCTGACATCTATCAAGAATCTGTCGACCAAGCAGTTAACAAGGCCATAAAAAAAGCTACGGATAAACCAAAGTAAAAGGGGGATATCGGATGGAAAAAGCAATTGAAGTGAAAGGTCTGCGAAAGTCTTTCAAGGACATAGAAATCCTAAAGGGCGTCGATTTTGAAGTGAAGCGAGGTGAGATTTTCGCCCTACTCGGCTCCAACGGCGCGGGCAAGACGACGATTGTTAAAATCCTCACCACGCTCATTAAACAGGACGGAGGCACCGCCGTCATAAATGGCTTTGACGTCGCGTCAAAGCCCGACCATGTACGGCAGGCGATCAGCCTGACCGGACAATTTGCCGCCGTGGACGAGGTGTTGACCGGAAGGGAAAATCTCATCATGATCGCCAAGCTGCGGCACCTTAAGAATCCGCGTCAGGCAGCGGATACTATGCTGAAACGATTCGGCCTGGCCGACGCCGCTGACCGCAAGCCGTCTACTTATTCGGGCGGTATACGCCGCAGGCTTGACATCGCCTTGAGCCTTGTGGGAAATCCGCAGATCATTTTCCTCGACGAGCCGACTACCGGGCTTGACCCCGAGGCGCGCATAGAGGTTTGGAAGATTGTCAAAGAGCTTGCGGACGGAGGCACGACGATACTCCTGACCACACAGTATTTGGAGGAGGCTGAGCAGCTTGCCGATCAAATTGCCATTTTGCATGAGGGCAGGATTATTGCGGGCGGCACACTCAATGAACTGAAAAAGCTATTCCCGCCCGCAGAGGTAGAGTATGTGGAAAAACAGCCGACACTGGAGGAGATCTTCCTCGCTATCGTCGGCAACAAGGGGGAGAAGTAAATGGAGACGGCAAAAAGCCACTTTTTCAGCGATATGGGCGTTATGCTCGGTCGTTCCATGCGCCATGTTTTCCGCAGCATGGATACCATCCTCACGGTCTGCATCACTCCGATTGCGATGATGCTGCTGTTCGTCTATGTGTTTGGCGGAGCAATCCAGACCGGTACGGATAACTATGTGAACTACCTGTTGCCCGGGATACTCCTTATGGCGATTGCAAGCGGGATATCCTATACAGCTTACCGCCTGTTTTTGGATAAGCAGCGGGGTATCATTGAGCGGTTCCACTCCATGCCGATTGCGCGTTCCGCCGTGCTCTGGGGGCACGTACTGACCTCGGTGGTTTCCAACGCCATATCGCTTGTCGTCATCATTCTCGTAGCGCTCGTTATGGGCTTTCGCTCGTCGGCGGGGATCCTGCCGTGTCTTGCCGTCGCCGGCATACTCGCGCTGTTTACGCTGGCACTAACCTGGGTCGCGGCGATTGCCGGACCTGTCCGCAAGATCGGTGGAAGGTGCAAGCGCGTTTTCCTATCCGCTGATCTTCCTGCCGTTTATCAGCTCGGCGTTTGTGCCGACCGAGTCGATGCCGCCGGTTGTCCGCGTCTTTGCCGAAAATCAGCCGGTGACCTCGATCGTCGATGCGATACGTTCTCTGCTTGCCGGGCAGCCTGTCGGTCATGACATTTGGATTGCGCTCGCATGGTGCCTGGGTATTCTGATTGTTGCGTATATTTTCGCAATGAGGGCGTACAAAAAGCGGGTGTGAAATCATTAAAGATGGAAGTAGCTATCTAAAACTATATTATCCGGAAGTTGGTGCTTTTTTATTCCAATGGTCAGCCTAAAGCTTAGGTATTGTTTAAAGGAAAACGCCAAGCCGAGAGAAAAATCATAGGCTTGGCGTATATTTTCGTTAATTTGAGATTCCGAGAGCGTTCTAAATCGATTTCAAATGGTTTTTCGAGGGGAGTCAAACCCCTGTCTGAAGATAACGCCACACAGGCTTCTACGGGTGTAGTCACAGTTTTGAAGTCACCCGAGCTTCGCCCTCAAACCACAAACTACTTCTGCAAGCTATTACTTAACGCTTGAAGCTCGTCTACCATAGCCACCCGACGAGGGTAATTCTCGATCAATTGCCGAATGATGCCTTTCGCTTGTTCTTTGGCACCAGCCCTGAAATAACTTTTAATCAGCCTACAAACTCCCTTGTACTTTCTTCGATCTGTTGCGGCCGCCGCTTCACTAAAAATATATTCCTCATAGATCGAATAAGCCTCCTCGGGGTAGTCTTGTGCCAACTGCTTTCCATAATGCTCTACGTAAATAGGATGGGCTCGTACCACTTCCAGCAATTTTGCGGTTTCGCCTTCCTGCGACAACAACGCAGCAAAATCGTGTGGCATGAGATTTTCAAGAAGTTCGTGCAGGAGTACGCCCCGTGTTTCCTCCCAAGTGCCTTCAAGCTGGCAAAGCTCCTTCAATTTCTGAAAATACGATGTATCTCCTCTTAGCAGGATGAGACGAATCATCTCGACCTGCTTCTCTGTAATGCGAAGCTCCGAATAGATTCGTTCCAGATGATAGGCCCACACAGGGGGTCTGTGGTAATTGCCCTTATCCTCTTGGAGCGCTTCAACGCATAATTGTTCTGCCAAGGAATACTGCTGGTTTCCAATGGCTCGTTCAACCATGATCTTTCTCATTTCGGGAACATCCAAATGCTCCATCACATACTGATCCGCCGCAGCAACACCGTTCAACCGTTCAATGATTCCTTGAGTAATGACGAATCGATCAGGGTATTCCCTTCTTCCATACATCGTTCCGAGCATTGGGAAAATGCTGTATACACTCTCGGCATCCTTATGATCCCGAACCAAATAGACAGCGTTGCTCAGCAAACCGTACCCATGCTCCGCCCATTCGATACAAGCTTTATTCTTCGATGTTTTAATGATCCCACCAAGCATGTGGCTTCGATTCTCAAGGGTTGCCGATCTACTAAGCTCCTCTACTCCGGAAAGGCAATAGTGAATGGCGTCGGTAGCGGCACCCGAGGATGTATCTGCATGGGAGACGAGCTTAAGAATCTCAACAAATATAAATAAATGAATGTCGAAGGATAACTTGCGATCTTCAAGCAGTCTGCTATTTTCCAGCATGTCTATCAATGCATGGCACACCCGATTACAACCGCTATACGGCAAAAAGCCTCGTTCCTTGTTTTGCCGAATGACCGTTCTGACTTCATTCTTGATTTCGGATAACGTTAACAAATTGGTCATTTGGCTCACCCCTCGATAACATGGCGATATCATCATACCGAACATAAGATCAGTTTCTATTATACACCTCAATAGACACAAACCCAAAAGAGCACCTTCACGGATTGGTATTTCGTCCTATGGGGACGAGAATAAGTCAAATCCAGTCCTAAGATGACCTACTTTAGCTGCGTTTTGCAATGATCCTATATTTTAATGGCCATTTTATTGTATAATTGTTATAACAGTTGAATAGTATAAATAAGGAGTGAAATAGGGTGACTAAGGTGATCGATATGGAGCGAAAAGTATCTAAGTTTGGAAACAGCCTAGGAATTACAATGACAGATGCGCTTAAGCAGCTTGGCCTCGAAGCAGGAGATTCAGTGCAAATTGATGTAAGAGAGAAAGATGGCGAGATCGTTATTAGAAAGCTAACCAAGGTGAATTTACCTACTGGACTTAGTCCTGATTTCCTTGAAACTCTTAACGAAGTGATCCATGTCTATGATGATACATTGAAAGGCCTCAAGGATCGATAAAGGTGACCACCATTCAATATCTTACTGTTCAAGAAGTCATCGCTGTTAACGTTGCAATGATTCAAAGATACAGCCCAGGAGAATTTATAGGTGTAAAAAGCGGTGACATGCTAGAGTCTGCGATTCATCGTCCCATGTCATCCGCCTTTGGTGAGGATGCCTATCCAACGATCTTTGAGAAGGCCGCGGCATTGTTTGAATCCTTGGGACAAAATCATCCATTTCAAAATGCCAACAAACGAACAGCCTTTACCGCATTGGTCATTTTTCTAAGATACAATGGTTACTTATTTATCATGGACACAAAAGCAGCTGAAGATTTCACCGTAGACATGGTCAATCATAAATATACGCTTTCAGAGTTAGCAGAAGTCATTCAAAGGCATTCACAAAAGAGTGCATGAAAAAACACCATCTCATTGGATGGTGTTTCTTGTCTTTATGGAGACGAGGGGAGTCGAACCCCTGTCCGAAGATAACGCCACATAGGCTTCTACGGGTGTAGCCACGGTTTTGATGTCACCCGAGCGCCGCCCCGTAACCGGCTGCGCGTTGGGTCAGCCTGATTGTCTTCTTCAGCTAGCCCCAGGCGGAGACTAGACAGCGTATCCCACTAAAGGTTGAGCCCCTATCCCGCCACATGGGCGATGGAAGGTAGGAGCGCTCCAGCAGTTTCTTAGGCTGCTAAAAGAGCAGGTTGTTGTTGTTTGCCATTTAATTGGCTTTAGCGTTGATGAAGTGGCCGCGTCCCCACTACCCGCTACCCATGCTCGAACTACCCCCGTCGAATCCAAAAACGTCCCCGAGATAGAAAGAGCATCGTAGGTAACTATTCTGCCGAAAAAGCAGGTTACTCGTTGATGCTTAATCATTATAACATAAGTTCGTGCCTTGTGTAGCATCGATTGCTGGCAAGGAAGCCAATAAACTACCGCGCCACCTTCTGCTTCTCCCGCAAAACCCGCTGAATGTCGCGCTGAGCGTCGCGTTTGGCAGCCGATTCGCGCTTGTCGTATTGCTTCTTCCCTTTGCCGAGTCCGATCAGCAGCTTGGCAAATCCGTTGCGCACATAAATCTTGAGCGGCACCAGCGTGTAACCTTCCTGCTTGGCGAGACCGAGCAGCTTGTTGATTTCCGCCTTCTTCAAAAGCAGCTTGCGCGCCCGCGTCGGGTCGCTCGGATTATGCCGGTTACCCTGCTCGAACGGGCTGATGTGCATGTTATGGATAAACGCTTCTCCGTTGCGGATCAGCGCGAAAGCATCCCCGATATTCGCTTTGCCCATACGCAGCGACTTGATTTCCGTACCGGTTAATACGAGACCGCATTCGTACGTATCCTCGATGAAATAGTCATGGGAAGCTTTTTTATTCTGGGCGAGCACCTTGCCGTCCGCCTTCTTGCCCATGAAAATCACCTCAACAGTCAAATTGGATTGGAGCTAATTGTATCAACTCCAATCCAATAAATCAAGCGCATTGACGCTTATAACTATCTTTTCTTCTTACGCACAAACGCGCCGATCAGATCCTTCTTGCCGCCGTTTCCGCCTCCGGTACGCCGGCTTCCATTTTTGCTGCCCGACGCAGTCCCGGACCGGCCGCCGGCTTTCCCCGAGCGCGCTGCCGAGGCCCCTCGGCCGTTCTTCGCACTGCCGCCGCGGCCTTTAAACTCGCCCGCCGCGACCGCACCGCCGCCGCGCCGGCCCTTGCCGCGTTCGCCTTTGCCCTGCTGGCTCGTCTCGCGCACCTGCTTGAGCCCGTCGACGAGGTTGAACTTCTTCTCGCGCGGCTTCATATCGACCATTTCAAAATCGATCGTATGCTCGTCAATGTTCACACGCGCGACGCGCACCTTCACTTCATCGCCGAGACGGTAAATCCGCGACGATCTCTCGCCGATCAGCGCGTGCTGCGCCTCGTGGTAATGATAGTAATCGTCGGTCAAATCGCTCAAACGGATAAGCCCTTCAACCGTATTGTGCAGCTCGACGAAAATCCCGAAGCTCGTCACGCTGCTGATGATACCCTCGAATTCCTCGCCGACTTTATCGAGCATATACTCGGCTTTCTTCAGCGCCTCCGTCTCCCGCTCGGCGTCCACCGCGGTGCGTTCGCGTTCCGACGATTGCCGCGCATAGTCGTCCATGCGGCCGGACAAATAATCGTGACGCTGCTCCGGCAGCGTGCCGTTTTCGAGCACCTCGCGCATCACGCGATGAATGATCAGGTCCGGGTAACGGCGGATCGGCGACGTAAAGTGCGAGTAAAACTCGGCCGCAAGTCCGAAATGCCCCGTGCTCTGCGCATCGTATTTCGCCTGCTTCATCGAACGCAGCATTACGGTGCTGATGACCGTCTCTTCCTTCGTACCCTTGATCTCTTCAAGAAGCGTCTGCAGCGCGCGCGGATGCACCGTGTTTCCTTTGCCGCGGACCACGTATCCGAAGTTCGTAATGAACTCCATGAAATGCATCAGCTTTTCCGCATCCGGGTCTTCGTGAATCCGGTACAGGAACGGCACCTTCATCCAGTGAAAATGCTCCGCGACCGTCTCATTCGCCGCCAGCATGAATTCCTCGATAATCATCTCGGCGATGGACCGTTCTCTTTTCACAATATCCGTCGGTTTGCCGTTCTCATCGACCAAAATTTTCGACTCCTGGAAGTCGAAATCGATCGCGCCGCGCTTCATCCGTTTGTTCCGCAGCATCATCGCCAGCTCTTCCATGAGCCGGAAATCGTCGATCAGATAATCGTAACGCTCCATCAATTCCGGGTCTTCTTCGGTCAAAATTTTCCGGACGTTCGTATACGTCATCCGTTCGCTCGTCTTGATCACACTTGTAAAAATATCGTGACGAACCACGTTCGCGCTTGCGTCGAACTCCATTTCGCACGACATCGTCAGCCGGTCGACCTGCGGATTCAGCGAGCAAATCCCGTTCGACAGCCGGTGCGGCAGCATCGGAATGACGCGGTCGACCAAATACACGCTGCAGCCCCGGTTGTACGCTTCACGGTCGAGTGCGGAATTTTCGCGCACATAATAGCTTACATCGGCAATATGTACGCCAAGTAAATAGTTGCCGTTCGGCAGGCGCTCGACATTCACCGCATCATCGAGGTCTTTGGCATCCTCGCCGTCGATCGTGACGATACGTTTGTGGCGCAGATCGCGACGACCGGCCAAATCTTTTTCGCTGATCGTATCGGGTACCGATTCCGCTTCGAGCATGACTTCCTCCGGGAAAGCTTCCGGCAGCCCGTATTTGCGGATGATCGAGATGATGTCGACGCCGGGGTCGTTTTTATGACCGAGAATCTCGATCACTGCGCCTTCCGCCGCCGCCCGGCCTTCCGGGTAATTCAGAATTTGCACAACGACCTTGTGCCCGTCCATCGCGCCGTTGAAGTTTTCCTTCGTGACAAAAATATCCCGAACAATCCGCTTATCGTCCGGAATGACAAACGCATACGTTTCATGGTTTTGGAACGTGCCGACGATTTGCGTAATCGCCCGGTTCACGACGCGTACGACTTCGCCTTCCATCCGGCCGCCGGCCTGGCTTTTCGACGTGACCCGTACGAGAACCGTATCGCCGTTCATCGCCCCGCCCATATCGTTCGCATGAATGTATACGTCGGGCAAATCTTTATCGTCCGGCAGCAAAAAGCCGAACCCTTTGGCATGTGCCTGCAGCTTGCCCCGCAGCAGGTTCATCCGCTCCGGCACTCCGTACCGTTCGTTGCGGGTTCTTAAAATAAGACCTTCGTTTTCCAGCTGGTTCAGCAGCTTCAAAAATTGTTTGAACTCGTCGGCACTTTCTATGTTAAATTGCTTTTCGAGCTCCTGATACGTCATCGGCTTATATGCCGTTTCTTTCATAAAATCAAGCAGTTCCTCTGCCGTAATCATCATAAGTTCACCGTCCTTTAGTATGGCCTACATGTAGTTTCCCGTTCGTTATACGGGTGTAATATGATATGTGCAAGCTTCTTGAATAATGTGGGCAGGCCCTGCAAGCTTGCTCTGCAAATAACTCGGGAAAAATGCAGCATTAACAGTATATCCGTTTCTGTCCGTTCATATAGCAGCGCCCGTCCGTACCTTGTGGAAACGGCATGAAAAAACAGCAGGAGTATACCCCCTGCTGTCAGTGGATGCTATTACTTTGCAGCCGGCGTCGTGGCCGGTGCCGGTGTGGTCGTCCCTGCGGCCGGAGCCGGCGATGTCGTTCCAGCCGCCGGTGCGGGAGAAGCCGTACCCGCTCCAGGAGCCGGTGTGGTCGTTCCTGCTGCCGGTGCCGGAGAAGCCGGAGTTGCGCCCGTAGCCGGAGCCGTGTTGCCCGCAGGCGGTGTCAGCTCAAGAGGCGGCGTCGAACTCGTACCGTTCACAAAAAATGCAACGACAACCGAAAGTATGAAAAATGCGGCGGCAAGCCCCATAGTCAGACGGGACAAAAACAGCTCGAGGCCGCGTGCTTTTTGTTTACCGAATAAATGCTCGGCACCACCGGAGATGGCACCGGATAAGCCTGCGCTTTTGCCCTTTTGCAGCAAAACGGCGGCGATGAGGCCTAACGATGCTATGATAAGTAATACCTTCAATGCGATTTCCATGTTTTATTTTTCCTCCCGTTGCGAAAAACTGCTGAGAACAGACAATATTTGTATTGTACCATAACAGCAGGATAAACACAACTTGTCCGCACGGACCAATCTTATGAAAATCTCGTAAATGCGCTGCGTCATTCGTAGCGCGTCACCGCAGGCTGACGCGGCTTGCTCCGCTTTCTGCGGCCGAAAGCGAACGCCTGAATCGCCCGCTTGGCGCACCACAGCGCGAACAATGAGAAGAGCGCTCCCCATGCGATCGCAGGGATCCCGGTCGTCCGAGCCAGGTTCGTGGCATCCCCCGCCTTGGACGGATCGAGATAGGCGGACACAGCGAGCGTCAGCGGTCCGAAAACCGACTCCTCCAGCGACAAAAACGCCAGCAGCAAATAATAAAAATGCAGCAGCCATCTCGGTGCTAACGCCAGCATTACAATATTAAGCGCAATGAAACCGATCAGCCAAAAGATGCCGAACTGATTGCGTACGAATAACAGGAGGCATACCACAGCGATGAGCGTAATGAGCTGAAGACCGAGCCGCTGCCGCCCTTCCGCATATGAGATGAACAGAAACATCGCAAACAAGGAGGCGGTCGCATAGCCGGCCAGCGAGATCGGTATGAGGCTCCAGCTCTTCGTCACCATCGAATAAGTGACCCCGCTATGGTCGACGAACAGCTCGATATACATCACTTTCCCCGATAAAGCCAAAGTGACGAGCGCGTGTCCGAACTCGTGAATCATCGTATCCAGATTGCGGAAAAACGACGAAAACGGGAGCAGATGCGTCAAAAAGGCGGATACCAGCAGAAAAAGAATCGTTTTCAACCAATTGCCCATCACCATCAACCCCCAGTGCCATCATACGTCCATCATATACAAAAAGAGAGAGGAAATATACATCCTCTCTCTCATAAATTCGGCAAATCTTATTTAAAATTTTTCAAGTTGTAAAATGCCGTTTTGCCGCCGTATTGGGCGACTTTCGCCAGTTGGTCTTCAATGCGCAGCAATTGGTTGTACTTCGCCACGCGGTCCGTACGGGACGGAGCGCCGGTTTTGATTTGGCCGGCATTGGTCGCAACGGCGATGTCGGCAATAGTGCTGTCTTCGCTTTCGCCGGAACGGTGGGAGATAACCGCCGTGTAGCCGGCGCGCTTCGCCATTTCGATCGCGTCGAACGTTTCAGTCAGTGTGCCGATTTGGTTCACCTTGACGAGGATCGAGTTGCCGATGCCTTTTTCGATGCCTTGAGACAGGCGCTCCGTGTTCGTTACGAACAGGTCGTCGCCGACGAGCTGAACCTTGCTGCCGAGCTTGTCGGTAAGCAGCTTCCAGCCGTCCCAATCGTCTTCGGAGCAGCCGTCTTCGATCGTGATGATCGGGTACTTGTCCACCCATGCCGCGAGGAAGTCAACCCACTCGGCGGAAGTGTAAGACTTGCCTTCGCCTTCGAGATGGTATTTGCCGTCTTTGAAAAACTCCGTGGAAGCGACGTCCATGCCGAGGAATACGTCTACGCCCGGCTTGTAGCCTGCGCGCTCGATAGCGGCGATGATCGTTTGGATCGCTTCTTCGTTGGAGCCGAGGTTCGGAGCGAAGCCGCCTTCGTCGCCTACCGCGGTGTTCAAACCTTTATCTTTCAAAACCGCCTTCAGGCTGTGGAAAATTTCCGCGCCTGTACGGAGAGCTTCCTTGAAGGAAGGAGCGCCAACCGGCAGTACCATGAATTCCTGCACGTCGACGTTGTTGTCGGCGTGAGCGCCGCCGTTGATGATGTTCATCATCGGAACCGGCAATGTTTTGGCGTTGAATCCGCCGAGGTATACGTACAAAGGAATGTCCAGAGCTTCTGCAGCCGCGCGTGCGGTTGCCATCGACACGGCGAGGATCGCGTTAGCGCCGAGGTTTCCTTTGTTCTTCGTACCGTCGAGCTCGATCATGCGCTTGTCGATGCCGACTTGGTCGAGCGCGTCCATGCCGATGATTTCCGGGGCGATCACGTCGTTGACGTTGGAAACGGCTTTCAGAACGCCTTTGCCGAGGTAACGCGATTTGTCGCCGTCGCGAAGCTCAACGGCTTCGTATGCGCCTGTGGAAGCGCCGGAAGGAACGATAGCGCGGCCGATAGCGCCGGACTCAAGATAAACTTCTACTTCTACGGTCGGATTGCCGCGGGAGTCAAGCACTTCGCGGGCGTAAACTTTAGAAATGATCGTCATCGAATGATACACTCCTTTTTTAATATTGGTAAAATTACTTGCCGAGCAGAGAGCTTCCGGTCATTTCAGCCGGCTGGGCGACACCCAGCAACTCCAGCATCGTAGGGGCAATATCTGCCAAAATACCATCGTTTCTTAGTGTAGCATCTTTTTTCGTCAGAATGAAGGGCACCGGATTCGTCGTATGTGCCGTGTTGCGCGAGCCGTCCGGATTGGTCACCACATCGGCGTTGCCGTGGTCCGCGGTTATCAGCGCCACACCGCCCTTGGCCACAATCGCGTCGACGACTTTGCCGAGGCACTCGTCGGTGGCCTCAATCGCCTTGACGGTCGGCTCCAGCAGGCCGGAGTGACCGACCATGTCCGGATTTGCGAAGTTCAGGATGATCACATCCTGGCGCTCCGCTTCGATTTCCTTTACGGCCGCTTCGGCGACTTCGTAAGCGCTCATCTCCGGCTGCAGGTCGTAAGTCGCAACCTTCGGCGAGTTGATGAGAATACGTGTCTCGCCAGGCAGCTCGACGTCGCGGCCGCCGCTGAAGAAAAACGTCACGTGCGGATATTTCTCGGTTTCGGCAATGCGCAGCTGCTTCAGGTTGTTCTGTACGAGCACTTCGCCGAGCGTGTTGTCGAGATCCTTAGGCTTGTAGGCGACGTAACCGTCCACCGACTCACTGAACAGCGTGAGGCAGACATAGTAGAGGCCGGTCGGCGCCTTGTCGCCGCGATCGAAGCCGCGGAAATCGGCGTTCGTGAACACCTGCGACAGCTGAATGGCGCGGTCCGGGCGGAAGTTGAAGAAGATGACGGCATCGCCCGATTCGACGAGGCCTACCGGCTGGTCGTTCGCATCTACGATAACCGTCGGCATGACGAATTCGTCGAATACCGACTTCTCATACGATTCGATGATCGCTTTCATCGGATCGGAATAATGCGGGCCTTCGCCGTATACCATCGCGCGGTAGGACTTTTCGGTCCGCTCCCAACGCTTGTCGCGATCCATCGCGTAGTAGCGGCCCTGCACGGTGGCGATGCGGCCTACGCCGAGCTCGGCGATTTTGTCCAGCAGCTGCTCCATGTATTTCTTCGCGCTGTCCGGCGCCACGTCGCGGCCATCGAGAAACGCGTGAATATACACGTTGTCGAACTGCTCCTTCTTGCACGCCTCGAGCAAGGCAAACAGGTGAGCGATATGGCTGTGTACGCCGCCGTCGGACAACAGGCCGTACAGGTGCAGCTTTTTGCCGTTGTTCTTGGCGTGGCGAATCGCGCCGAGAATCGTCTCATTTTCGAAAAATTCGCCTTCGCGGATCGACTTCGAGATCCTGGTCAAATCCTGGTACACGATCCGGCCGGCGCCGATGTTCAGGTGGCCGACCTCGGAGTTGCCCATCTGGCCTTCCGGCAAACCGACCGCTTCGCCGCACGCCGTCAGCGTCGTATGCGGGTACGATGCCCAGTAGCGGTCGAAGTTAGGTTTTTTTGCCTGTGCGACGGCATTGCCGAAAGTTTCGCTTCTTAGAGCGAATCCGTCCAAAATAATCAGTGCTACCGGTTTCGGTCTCGCCATGTTACTTGGCCCCCTCGACCAATTGGATGTACGAAGCCGGCTCCAGGCTGGCGCCGCCAACCAAAGCTCCGTCGATATCCGGCTGCTGCATATACTCGCGAATGTTGCCCGGCTTCACGCTGCCGCCGTATTGAATGCGAACCGCATTGCCCACGGAAGCGCCGTATTTGCCGGTAATCAGCTCGCGGATGTAGCTGATCACTTCGTTCGCGTCTTCTGCCGTAGACGATTTGCCCGTACCGATCGCCCAGATCGGCTCGTATGCGACAACCACTTCAGCCGCCTGCTCGGCGGAAATGCCCTCGAATGCGGCCAGCGTCTGTACGCGGCAAACGTCCTTCGTTTGCCCCGCTTCGCGCTCTTCCAGCTTCTCGCCGACGCAAACGATCGGAGTCAGGCCATGCTTGAACGCAGCGTGAACCTTTTTGTTCACGATTTCATCGGTCTCGGCGAAGTAAGCGCGGCGCTCGGAGTGGCCGATGATAACGTACTCAACGCCGAGGTCCTTCAGCATTACGCCGCTGATTTCGCCGGTAAATGCGCCGTTGTCTTCGAAGTGCAGGTTTTGCGCGCCCACCTTGATGGAAGTGCCTTTCAGCGCTTCAACCAATGCCGGAAGGTTCGTGAAAGGAGCGCAGATGACGCTTTCCACGCCGTCCACTTCCGCTTTGCCCTTGACTTCCTGAGCGAATGCGACCGCTTCGGATACGGTTTTGAACATTTTCCAGTTGCCCGCGATAATCGGTTTTCTCATTGTTTTTTTCACCTCACCATAAAATTACTTATCGTTCAAAGCAACGACGCCCGGAAGCGCCTTGCCTTCCATAAATTCCAGCGATGCGCCGCCGCCTGTCGAGATGTGATCCATTTTATCGGCAAGATGGAACTTCTCCACTGCTGCCGCGGAATCTCCGCCGCCGATAACGGTGTAGCCGTTTGTAGCCGCACAAGCTTCGGCAACGGCCTTCGTGCCGTGCATGTAAGGCTCAAGCTCGAACACGCCCATAGGCCCGTTCCATACGACCAGCTTCGATTTGGCGATCGTGTCGGCATAAATTTCGCGAGTCTTCGGTCCAATGTCGAACGCTTCCCAGTCAGCCGGGATTTGATCGACCGGAACGACCTTCGTGTTCGCCGATGCGCTGAACGCGTCGCCGACGACAACGTCTACCGGTAGCAGGAAGTTAACGCCTTTTTCCTTCGCCTTGCGCTCGAATTCTTGGACAAGCTCCAGACGGTCGTTGTCGACAAGCGATTTGCCGATCTCAAAGCCTCTTGCCTTGAAGAACGTGTAGGACAAGCCGCCGCCGATGATGATGTTGTCCGCGATATTGATCAGGTTCTCGATCACCGCGATTTTATCTTTTACCTTCGCTCCGCCTACGATAGCCGTGAAAGGACGCTCCGGATTGTTCAGCGCTTTGCCGAGCACATCCAGCTCCTTCTCCATCAGCAGACCGGATACGGCCGGCAAATAATGCGCGATGCCTTCCGTCGAAGCGTGCGCGCGGTGAGCGGCGCCGAACGCGTCGTTCACATACAAATCAGCCAGCTCCGCGAAAGCTTTCGCAAGCTCCGGATCGTTTTTCTCTTCGCCCGGGTAGAAACGGACGTTTTCGAGCAGCAGCACGTCGCCGTCTTTCATTTGCGCGATCTGCGCTTTTACGGCGTCGCCGATCGCTTCGTCAGCTTTGGCTATCGGTTTGCCGAGCAGCTCGGACAAGCGGGCTGCCGCCGGCGTAAGGCGCAGCTCATCCACGAATTCGCCCTTCGGTCGGCCAAGGTGGCTCGCCAGGATCACTTTCGCGCCTCTTTCGGCCAAATATTTGATCGTCGGAACCGTCTCCCGAATCCGGGTATCGTCGGTGATTTTACCGTTTTCGAGCGGCACGTTGAAATCGACGCGGACAAACACGCGTTTGCCGGCTACTTCTACGTCGCGAACGCTTTTTTTGTTCATGAAAGTCGCCTCCTGTTTTTTTATATGTAATCCCCCACAGACAAACTCGTATACCCTGTCACAGGGCAAAGAGGAGAATTGCTTCTCCCCTTTACCATGGATGTTATGCGTTTATTACAGGCCTTTTTTCGCGATGAAGGAAGCCAGATCAACCACGCGGTTGGAGTAGCCCCACTCGTTGTCATACCAGGAAACGACCTTCACCATGTTGTCGCCGACCACCATCGTGGACAATGAGTCGATGGTCGAGGAAGCAGGATCGCCGTTGTAGTCGCTGGATACGAGCGGCTCGTCGGAGTAGTTCAAGATGCCTTTCAACGGGCCTTCGGAAGCTTCTTTCAAAGCTGCGTTGACTTCGTCTACCGTTACGTTCACTTTCAGCTCGACCACGAGGTCGGTTACGGAAACGTTCGGAGTCGGTACGCGGAAGGAACCCCCGTTCAGAAGACCTTTCAGTTCAGGCAGAACCAATGCAACAGCTTTAGCTGCGCCTGTAGTGGAAGGAATGATGTTTTCCGCAGCAGCGCGTGCACGGCGCAGGTCTTTATGCGGCAGGTCAAGCACTTGCTGGTCGTTCGTATAGGAGTGGATCGTCGACATCATGCCCTTCGCGATACCGAATTTCTCGTGCAATACTTTGGCGAAAGGAGCCAAGCAGTTGGTCGTACAGGAAGCGTTGGAGATGATCGTATGCTTCGCCGGATCGTATTTGTCTTCGTTAACGCCCATAACGATCGTGATGTCTTCGTTTGTAGCCGGAGCGGAGATGATAACTTTCTTCGCGCCGCCTTTGAGGTGAAGCTCGGCTTTTTCTTTTGCGGTGAAAATACCTGTGGATTCTACGACGATTTCAACGCCGTATTGAGCCCAGGGAATCGCTCCAGGATCGCGCTCGGCGAATACTTTGATGTTCTTGCCGTTTACGACGAGTGCGCCTTCGGTAGCTTCTACAGTTGCCTTAAGACGGCCGTGAGTCGTGTCGTACTTGAGCAAGTGAGCCAGCGTGTTAACGTCCGTCAGGTCGTTAACTGCCACGATTTCAACTTCCGGGTTGTTCAGCGCTGCGCGGAACACGTTGCGGCCGATACGGCCAAAACCGTTAATACCAACTTTTACTGCCATGATGGTTTCCTCCTAATAATTAATTTATACTCAAGACGGGGGTTAACCCGTCAAGATGAACCGTATTTCACGATTTCCTGCGCCGCCGCCTCATCGGTGATCAGCACATCCTCGTGTCCGAACTTCAGCACGCAGGCGATTGCTTCGCCTTTGCTGCGCCCTCCGGCAATGCCGATAACGAGGTCCATTTCGACAATATCTTCAATTCGCAGGCCTACGGTGGGCATCTTATGAATAATGCGTCCTTGCCGGTCAAAATAATACCCGAACGCTTCACCCAGCGCGCCCTCCTGCTGCAAGCTCGCTTTGGTGGAGGAGTCGACATTCCGCCGCCTTGCCATCACCATAGCTTCCCCGATCCCGTGAACGACGATACGGGCTTTGCGGGTAAATTCAAGAATTTCCTGGATGTTGCGGTCCTGAATCAGCGATTGGTATGCCTCTTCGCCCAGATGGTCGGGAACGTGCAGCAGCCGGTACTGGCCCCCTGTCTTCTTGGCCATCGTGGAGGCGATCGTGTTCGCCTGCAGCTCCACACTTTCGCCGAGTCCGCCCCGTGCAGGCACGAACCAGCAGCCCTTCATCGACGTGGACGATGCCATATGTTCGGCAACCTGGGCAAGTGTCGAACCGCCGGTTACGGCGACGATCTCGTCCTTGGTGACGTATTTGCGCAAAATCGACGCGCCTACGCGGCCAAGCTCCTTCTTCGTGTGCATGGACAAATCCGAATCCCCAGGCACGACGACGACCTGCTTCAGCCCGAACAAGTCGCGGATGCGCTCCTCAAGTTCGCTGAGGCCGAACAAATCCTTCACGAGCGGTTCGATCTTCTCCAGCAGCTGCCGACCGGATTCGCTGATGCGCATGCCCGACGTTTCGATTTCAATCAGGCCGTGATCCTTCAAAAAATCGACCTCGCTGCGCAACACGCGCTCGGTAATGTCCAAAGCGCCAGCCAGCGTCCGCCTGCCGATCAAACCGGATATCATGATGTGATGCAAAATGGTGTGCCGCTTCTTCATCACTTCGGTCAAATCGGGCACAAGCTGCTTTTGAATATCGAGGATTTCTCTCATGACACACTCCGCAGGAATAAATCGGGCGAAATCGATTGGGACTCATTTCGTCCCGGTACATCATTTTCAGTCCCACTTAGGGTAAAAAATAAGCGCTAGTTAACTTAGCATTTTTATTATAGCGACTCTTTGAATAAAATGTCAACAAAAGTTCAATTTTTCACAATATTCGGGCGCCCTCATAAAGGATGAAAGTTCCTTTCGTCGGGTGCTTGCATTTTCGAACGGATTATCCTATAATTACTTTTGCTGTCACTCAAAAAATATGCGCCCGTGGTCCAATGGATATGACGTAGGCCTCCGGAGCCTGAGATTAAGGTTCGATTCCTTACGGGCGCGCCACTTATTTAACAACGAATCAGCTTCTGCTGATTTTTTTAATAAATTGACTTTGACCTTTCTTGACCTTTCTATCAAATTTGGTTATGATAGGTTTATTCCGATAGACAAATCAAAGGAGGACGCCGCTATGAATTTCGTTCCTATGGTAGTTGAACAGGATGGAAGAGGAGAACGCGCTTACGATATTTACTCCCGCCTGCTGAAGGACCGCATCATTTTCCTGGGCAGCCCGGTTAACGATGTTGTCGCCAATAGCATTATTGCGCAAATGCTGTTCCTCGCGGCGCAAGACCCGGAGAAAGACATTCATCTGTACATCAACAGCCCGGGCGGTTCGATTACGGCCGGCATGGCGATTTACGATACGATGCAATTTATCAAGCCGGACGTGTCCACGATCTGCGTCGGCATGGCCGCTTCGATGGGCGCTTTCCTGCTGAATGCAGGCGCCAAGGGCAAGCGTTTCGCGCTGCCGAACAGCGAAGTGATGATTCACCAGCCGCTCGGCGGAGCCGAAGGTCAAGCGAGCGACATCGAGATCCGTGCGAAGCGCATTCTGAAAATGCGCGACAATTTGAATCGCATTTTGGCGGAGCGTACCGGTCAACCGATCGAGCGCATCGAGAAGGATACCGACCGCGACAACTTCATGTCCGCAGAAGAAGCGATGGCATACGGCTTGATCGATAAGGTTATCGAAAAAGTTTAAGTTCTGTGCGGTAAAAAAAGCCCGGGTGAACCATTAACGAAATGGGTTCACCCGGGCTTTTTGCGCTGGCGCATCGCAGAGCGGCTTGCCTCTACCGGCTGCCCTGCCGCTGCGCTCTGCTTATTTGCTCGTCTCGGCCTCTCCCGTGCCCGCCAAGGCAGGCGCCGGCGCGTCCGGCAGCTTTGCCAGCCGCTTCATCAGCTTCTCGACGTCGATGCCGCTGACGCTTTTCAGCATTTCCGGGGCGGTCGCCATCAGCGACGTCACGTAATTGCTGACGCGCGCCGCCCCTTCGCCGTGACCGGTATCGACGACGGTCAGCTTGTCGATCGATTTGATCGGCTCCGCGACGCGTCCGGCCAGCTCAGGCAGCATCTTCACGATGATGTCGAGCACCGCCGCCTCGCCGAACTTCTCGAATGCCTCGGCGAGCTTCTGCTTCGCCTCCGCTTCGGCCAAACCTCGCAGCCGGATGACCTCGGCTTCCGCGGTCCCTTTGGCTCGCTCGGCCTCGGCGATCGCGAGCCCCTCGAGCCGCTTCTGCTCGGCGTTCGCTTTCGCCTCCGCCTCGATGCGGTATTGGTGCGCATCCGCTTCGCGCAGCCGTCTCATCTTCTCCGCCTCAGCCGCTTGCTCGACCGCATAGCGGTCCGCGTCGGCCTTCTTTTTCACCTCGGCATCGTATTGCTTCTCGCGGCGCAAAATTTCCTTCGCCTCGAGATCGATTTCGCGCTCTTTGCGCACGAGTTCCACCTTCATCTGCTCTTCGACGACGCTTTGCTTCGAACGCGCTTCCTGAATGTGGTACGCCTGGTCTGCTTCGGCTTTCGCCATATCCTGATCTTTCTTGAAGGAGGCGATCTTCAGCTCCTTCTCCTTCGTCGCCTCGGCGATGTTCGTATCGCGCAGCAGCTCGGCCTTCTGGCCTTCCTCCTCGGCCCGCGCCTTCTGGATCCGCGCGTCCCGCACCGCCTCGGCCTGCGCGATTTCCGCATCGCGCTTGACCGCGGCGATTCGCGGCTTGCCGAGCGAATCGAGGTAGCCGTTTTTGTCGCGCAAATCCTTGATGGTGAACGAGACGATCTGCAGCCCCATTTTTTTCAAATCCTTGGCGGCTACGCCCTGCACCTCTTGCGCGAACTTGTCGCGGTTGCGGTACACTTCCTCCACGGTCATCGTGCCGAGTATCGCGCGCAGATGCCCCTCGAGCACCTCCTGCGCTTCGCCCTTCAGCGCCTCGGTAGGCTTGCCCATGAACTGCTCGGCCGCCGTAGCGACGTCTTCGACGGAGCCGCCGATTTTGATGATCGCCACGCCGTCGGCCATGACGGGAACGCCTTGCTCGGTGTACACCTCGGGCGTCGACACGTCGAGTTTATGCGAAAGCAGCGACAAAAATTGCGATTGCTGAAATATCGGAATAATGAAAGCGCCGCCGCCGCGGACGATTTTGATTTTGCGGCCCGACTCGTCGGTGAGCACATTTTTCGAGCCCAGGAAAGAACCCGTGACAATCATCGCTTCGTCGGGGCTTACGGTTTTATACCTGGCCCAAAACGCGAGTCCCAGTACAATGATCACTCCGACGACAAGGCTTGGCACTACCAAAAAATCCGGCATCGATCCATCTCCTTTAAGGTTCTTTTATATCCAAACGGGAAACATACAGCGTATGGTCCTTCACCTCGACGGTGACGACCTTGGCCCCCGCTTCGATCTCCACCCCGTCAAAGCTGGCGGCGATCTGGTTGCTTAAGCCTCCGCCCACTCTGACCACAACTTCTCCGTAGCCATGTGCCGGAATCGGCACCGTCACCTCGGCGATGCCTCCGACCAGCTCCTTCATGGAAAACCCGATCGAATTTTCCGAGTTCTCCATCGGCCTCACATACAGCATGTAGGTTAGAGCCGACACAACAACGGCACACAATATCGAGATCACGAGCACCGCGCCGGTGTGAAGCCCCGTGTATTTCTCGAGCAAAATCCCCGCGCCCCCGAATACGGCCACCGCCCCGAACAGCACCATCGGCTGCAGCTTCTGCAGATGCTCCCCGGATAAGAAATCCAGAGCGCCTCCCAGCAGGTTGCTGAGTATGTCGCCGAATATGACCGTCACCACAGCGATGAGCACGCCAACCATCAGACAGCCCCAATACAGATCGAGCATCGTGATCCCCCGCTTTCTCATTATTGTATACGGCATTTTTCTGGTAAAAGTTGCACATCGCTCCAAAAAAAGAACAAGCCGGCATTCGGCGAAACGCCGATACCAGCTTGTTTTTGCGATTATACTTATAATCCCATCCGGGTCAAAGCGCCTTCAAACGACACATCCACCCGGTTATCCCCGGTCAAATACCGCCAAAACTTGGCGATGTTCACCTGGTTGACGCGTCCTTCGTCTCCGCACCACGTGTGGTGGCCCGCTTTGCGGATATAGTCGGCAACTTCCGGACTGTCGTAGCCTTCCGTGTTGAACAGAGCGCGCTGCTCCTGTCCCGGTCTCATCCGCAGCTTGAACACGTACCGCGTCGTATCGGTAAAGTTCGGCTGCGCGCAGTGCCAAATCGCATGGTGCAAAAAAGCGATCGTGCCCGCCTTGGAAACGAGACGGCGCTGCCCGACGATGTTTTTGTAACGGCCGATGCTGCCGTTGCTGACTTTGCGCAGATGCGAGCCGGGCAGCACGAGCGTCGGTCCCATTTCGTCGGGCGCATCGTGCGAGAAGTAAAACGCCTGGATGTCGTAGCCGAACGGCCGTGTGTCGATGATCGAGTCGGCATGGTACACCTGTCCCTTGTGATGCTGCGCTTTGACGACATGCAGGAACGAATGATCGTATACCGGATTGGTGCCTACGAAGCTTTGCATAGCCCCTTTTACCTGCGGCAGGTTGAAAATGTCCCGGATGACCTCGGATTCGTTCCAATACCGGCCGCCGTGACCGGCATATTCGCGCATTTCCTTGGCGGCCCGCTCATTGTACTCCTCGGGAACCACTTCGCTCAGCACTAAATATCCGTTAACCGCAAAATCGGCCATCTGCTTTGCCGTAAGCAGATGCTGTTTTTCCACCGAACCGCCGCTCATCGAATCTCCACCTTTCTTTCGAGCACATATTCGTAAGGCAGATGCCCTTGTTCGAACTCATGACCGCTTATGAATATCGGCATCGTCGGCAATTGAATGACGTTCCACCCGTCTCTCATCGCATCAAGCACCGATTCGTACGGAGGCTCGTTCGAATCCCCCGTCTGCATTTGCAGTTCATCCTTGGATTTGCTTCCGTCGTACAGTGCCCATGCCACCGTTTTCGACTCGAGATCCGGCAAAGCCAAATGCAGGATCATAATTTGCTGGCGCGTTACGCTCATCCGCATTTCATCCTCTCTTAGATCTTCAACTGGCCGGCCGGCCGTTTAAGATCATTTTACGCAGCGGACGAGCCGTTATGGATGCCAAATGATAACCAAAGTTTGCACAAAAGTAAGGTGCTTACCGCTAACCCGCTTTTGTCTGCGCGGACATTCGCTTTCCGATTTGGCTTGAGGGCCACCAATTCGCATAACCCAGAAGCGTCATGACGGACGGAAGAATCAATATACGTACGATGACGGCGTCAAGCAGGACAGCAATCGCAAGACCGAAGCCCATTTCTTTCAGCTCCAAATACGGTACAAACATAAAGCTTAAAAATACCGATATCATTAAAACCGCCGCGCTGGTGACAACCGTGGCCGAGCCGGTAATGCCGCGAAACACGGCCTCCCGAGTAGTCAAGCCGCTGAGAGCCTCCTCCCTGATTCGGCTGACGACGAATACTTGATAGTCCATCGAAAGTCCAAACAAAATAACGAATAAAATGAGCGGAATTCTTGAACTGACGAACCCCCCGCCGGATAAGCCAAGCGACTCCAGCCAGTTGTATTGGAAAACGATGACCAGCGCTCCCAGTGTGGAAGCGGCGGAAAGCACATTAAGCGTAATCCCGATGAACCCGATAACTACGGAACGGAACGCAAAAAGCATGACGATAAAGCTCAGCAACAGCACAAAGCCGGCGACTAACGGAAGATTTCGAATCAGATGATCGACGGTGTCCGCAGATCTAGCCGTCTCGCCGGATACGGCATACTCAGCTCCGGGTATTTGACCAATCGCTTTCGGCACAAGCTCGTTACGAAGCTTCTCCAACGATGCGGTTGCTTCCTTGGAGCTGGCATTGTATGGAATGGGCAGTTCCAACAAACTCACTCCGCCCCCTTCCGATGTTCTGATCTTGAGATGGCCGCTTTCGGCGAACAGAGGATCGTACCGAACCTGCTCAGCCAAGCCGTTTAATGCGGCAACGACCTTGTCGGAATAAGCCGGATTGCTTTGCACAGCGACCCAATGGGAGACTCCTTCCGCCGGAAAGGTCCTCGTCAGTTTATCGTACGTCGCCATGGCCGGTATCGACCGTGGGAACGTTTCTTTCCCTTCCACCTTGAGCTCAATATTGAATGCCGGCAGCGAAAGGATAACCATCGCGGATGTTGCTGCCAGGAAGGTAAGCAGCGGACGGCGCATTACAGGCTTCAAGACTATAGGCAGCAGCGGAACCGATGCCGACGACCGGGTTTTCCCCCGGAACTTGATACCGCTGCGACCAGCCACCCTTCGGCCAAGTTTCACCAGAAGTGCGGGGAGAACCGTAAGTGAACTGATCATCGCAACCATCACAACCAGGATGGAACCGGTCGCAATCGAGGAGAAAATAACATCGTCCGCAACATACAAACCTACCAAAGATACGAGCACCGCGAAACCGGAAACCAGAATCGCTTTGCCCGAGGTCGCCGCAGCGATCTCTACCGCAGCAGCGTGACTGATTCGGCCGCCTGCGCGCTCATGCTCTTCACGCACCCTTTTGACAAAAAATAACGAATAATCCACCCCTACGGCCAAACCTATCATCAGTACCATGTTGGTGACGGCGCCCCCGGCATCCGGAAATACATAAGAAGCCGCTCCATACAGCCCCATCGATGCGACAATTGAAGTGAGAGCCAGTACTAACGGCACTCCTGCCACAAGGAGCGAACCGAATACAACGAACAAAATGATTAGCGTTATTGGCAACGTAATCATTTCCGCGCGCTTAAGGCCTCCACCCAGTGCCTTTTCGTTTCCCTGCGATATGGATCCATCGCCGGTTTGGTCGATGTACAGATCAGGGTAAGCTGCCTGAACTGCTTCGGTTTGATCCTGCAGCGCATGGACGTGATCCTTGGCCCTGTACTCCTTTTTCAACGTGACAGCCACCATAATCGCATTCTCATCGGCAGACCGAATAGGTGTTTCCACTTTCTCCACGACAGGCAGATCTTTCATTCGACGGGAAATTTCCTCCGCGGCAGCCGATGCCGATGGCGCGTTAGGTGCACCATCCCGAGAGGTTATGAGGATCTTTTCAACGGAGGGCGGCATAAGATCACCAGATGTCAGAATCGATTCCGCACGTCCCGCTTCACCCACCCAGAAATCCTTCGGCTCGGTCATGTTCGTCCCGGTCATTTTGCCTGCCGCTACACACAGCGCTATGAAAAGAATCCAACCGAATATGGCGAGCCATGGGTGATGGGCGCTCCATTTAGCGACTTTTACCGTTAAAGATCGTTTGCTCATTTCAAATATCCCCTTTCATTCATAACACGAAAAGGAGTGCGACACGGAAACCGATGACTGCCTTTGTATTATGGTATGTTGGTATTGTAATATTCCATAATACATAGTCGATTAAACTGTCAACACATTTTCCACCCCCGTTTTAGGCACAAAAAGAGACACCCCCTATGGGAGTGTCCGATTGGAGAAAATGAAGTTATAACGTCCTCCGTTTTGTAAACCACCAGCCGCCGGCCAGAAATAAACAGCTTGAAAAGAACGTAAGCCCGAATCCTTGCAGAAGCGAGTCGTTAAAGAGCAGCTTCAGAAAGGCGTCAGCCACCAGGGACCGAATCGACGGGAGCGATGAACCTATCGGAATAGCTGCAATGATGACTCCGCAGATGACCCAACCGGCTTTATGCCTGAGCCCGGAAAACAACAGATTGAATATCGAAATAAGCAGCATATAGGCTCCAAATTGATAAACGAGCATGCCTGCTGAACCGAATTGATCCCAATGAAAAACTTCAAGAAGATATATGATGTGGTTACCGTACATTCCGCTAAAGATCGTCTCCACCTTCATCCACACGATGTACAGCACAGCAACCGCCATCGAGGCTATCACATACGTCATGAGAATTCCGATATAATATTCTTTGCGGGTGGCGCCCAGATGAATAATCCGCTTGAAGAAGCTGAGCGGAAGGACTATCGCTATGAGAACAGGAAGAACCACAAGCGTACTGCCGAAGGATATGTGGGAATTTTCGCCGTAGCCAAGTGTCAGGTTAAGGACCACGTCCGTTAGAACGGATACCGCGGTATAGCCCAAAAGACTCAAGACATACATTCGAAGCTGCAGAAATGCCGCTTTGACCAGGATCCATATCCTATTCAACGTACCCGCCTCCTTCGATGAGCAAAGAGAAAAACTTCTGAAGCGGCAGCCCGTCAATCGAGACTCCCAGCCTCTTCGCCTCGGCTCTGTCTTTTTCATCCATCGTTTCGTACACCGCTGCAAGCGTACTATGACCGTAGGAATCTTGATAAATCACGCGCTTTCCGCTCGTGAACATCCGAATGGCGTCGCTGCTGCCTTTGATCAAATGGGAATGGGTGCGTATATTGTCTACGTCGTCATGCAGCAAAATACTCCCTTTCTCGATGATATAAATCCGCTCGACCACCTTGGCGATTTCGTCGATCAAATGTGTGGACAGAAGAATCGTTCGCGGATTTTCCGCGTAATCCTCCATCAGCAATCGGTAAAACTTTTCCCGCATCAGCACATCGAGTCCAACAACCGGTTCATCAAAGACGGTAATCGGTTCGCGGCTCGCCAACCCGATGATGTTGCCGACGATCGATTCCATCCCTCTCGACAACTGCCGCATTTTCTTATTTGGATCGAGCTGGAAGGCATCGATCAACTTCTGCACAAAATGCCAGTCCCAACTCTTGTGGAAAGCAGCTGCAAGCTTCAAAATCTCTATGATTTTGGCTCCGCCGAAATAGGACCTGCCCTGCCTTACATAACACATGTCCTTGGGAGTTTCCCCTTTCCTCAGAGGCAATCCTCCGACTTCGATCTCCCCTTCATCCGGGAAAACGTTTCCAGCGATCATGTCGAGCAAAGTCGTCTTTCCCGATCCGTTTCGCCCGAACAATCCGTAGATGGTATTATTTTCTAACTCTATATTCAAACCGTGAACCGCTTTTATTTTACTGTAGTTCTTAGTCAAATTCGCACATTGCAGAATGGGCGGCATCTTCAATCAGCTCCTTCCGTCCTCGTTGATCATCTTTACGACATCCTCTTTCGTCAGCTGCAGTTTATTCGCCTCATCGAGCATTTTCATCACATAGTCGGTATAGAACCGTTTCCGTCTTTTGTTCATAATCCGCTCTTTCGCTTCCTTGGCGACAAACATGCCCAGCCCTCTCTTTTTATATAAAATTCCCTCCATCACCAGCAGATTGATCCCTTTCACGACCGTTGCCGGATTAATTTCGAACGTTTTGACAAATTGGCTGACGGACATGACTTGATCCTCTTCCTTGTACGTTTCGCTCAGGATATCGTCCTCAATCATTTCGGCCACTTGTTGAAAGATCGGCTGCCCTTCATCAAAATTAATTTTCACGCAACCACCCTCTAAAGCTTATTTGCGTCCAAAACACTGTCTTCTGGCATGTTAGTATTGCAATATACCATAGGACAATTGCGAAAAGTTGTCAACCACGACTCCTAAGCAAAAAAATCCGAACACCCTGCATAGGCAGAGCATTCGGATTTTATGGCCAGCGCGCATGCGCGTCGCTGCTTATTTATCTTCCAGCGGGTAGAAGATCAGATCGATCGGGAAGGCCGAACCGGCCGGCGGCGAGAATTCGATATCGAGCGAATCCTCTTTCCCGGTCGTTCTGGCAAGGATTTGCATGCCGTCAAAGGCGGTCAGTACGCCGGATTCCGGCACGAGGCGAATCTCCCCGTTTATTTTGAACGGCCCTTTGAAGATGCCGCCTTTGGCCAAAACCATAATTGCCATTTTGCGCGGCTTCGGCGAGTGGATCTTATAGACGACGCCGTAGTTCCCTTCGTTGGTGACCGACAGGTTCCGCATCGGGTCGAAGCCCGGCTGGAACGGATCGGATGTCTTGCCGTCGCCTATAACAAGCCGTGACGGCTGGGTAAACGAGCTGGCATCAATATCCCACTTCACCTCGGACACCGGGAACGTACCTCTGACATGACCGTTGAATTCAAGCTTCGGCAGCGTCTGCAGCGTCGTCTGCGATACCGCATCCGTGGCGACGAACGAGAACTGAACCTCCCCGTCGGTCTCGACATCGTAGAACAGGTTCACGCCCTGACCCGGGTAAAAGTCCGGAAACTGCTTGTAGATAAACGTTTGCTTCGGAGGTACCGTGAGCGAATCGTTCAGCGGGTCGTACATCAAAAAGTCGACCGTCGCTTCATTGCCGATCAGATTTGCATATACGGAAGGCCACACTTCGCCTTTGTTCGTCGTCTTGATCGTCACCGGCTTATCCTTGGTATTGGTGGCCAAAATCGCCAGCGTCAGCTTGTCCTTCGTCGCGTTGATGTGGTCGGCGTAAAGGCGCGCCTTTCCGTTCACCTTATCCTGGTACAGAATGCCCTTCCGCTCGATATCCTCCGGACTGTCGCTGACGAGCACCGGACGGCTGGCGTCGGTGGTTACTTTCTTCGGCAGCTCCGGCAAGTCCCAGAAATGCCCCCACAGCGTGCTCCAGTCGGTCTTGATGTAGCTGCCCGGAGGTTTCATATAGATCGGGTATTCGATCGCGCTGAGGAATACCTTGTCTTCGATCACGATATTGCGGGTGTACGTGTCGCTTTTATTGCCTTGAGCGTCCCATACCGTCAGCGTGACCGGATAAGTCCCCGCCTGGAAAAAGGCCTCCTGGTTCCCGGTCCACTCCGCCTTGGCAATGCCCTCCGCATCCGGGTCGTAGCTCAAATCGACATATTTGACCGGCTCTCCGATTTGGTAGCTCGGCTTCGCCGTCGTAAACTTCGCCACCGGCTTGGAATTGCCGGTTTTGGTATTCACGATGCCTACCGGGGGCTTCGTATAAAAAATGTCCACCCGTCTCAGCTCGTCATTGTATGTGTAGCGGGCTCCCATATAATCCGCGAGCCATGTCAGCTTGATCATTAGCCGTCCGTTGACAATGGCGGCTACGTCGTCGAACGGCGTCATCACGCCGTTGATCCATACCGACTTTTGATCCGCATTTAAAATGATGTTGTAGCCCGGCGTCACCATTTGAATATCCCGGGTTTTGTCGTTCCACTCGACCTTCATTCCGAAAGCGTCGCCCAAAAATTTGGCCGGAACGAACGTCTTGTCCTTGATGATGGTCGCCGGCGCATCGAGCGTCACCTGCTGGTTGTTCAAAAATGCATCCGCCTTGTCCAGATACAACAAAATGTATGTAGTGCCGGACGACATCGACGCCTGCGCAAACGGTGCTCCTAAAGTGAGCACAAGCAGGCAAAGGAGCATAATAACCGATAATTCCTTCTTAAGCTGTTTCATCTCTCTTCTCCCTCGTACCTATGGCGTGGTGAATCACGCTGTTTCTTTTATTGGGGTCACCGCACAGGAAAAGAGCCGAAAAAGGGACAGCAAAAACCCGTTTCCTCACGATGTCCTTTACAATAGACGCGTCGTTAAGAAAAAGGTTGCGCTATCCCAGATCAATTATGATATGGAAAAACTGGCAGTCAAAAACCCCTCAAAAGTCCACTAAATCGGCTTGTAAAATTCCCTGACGAAGAACAAATCCCCCGGTTATCCACAAAAAAGAAGCCTTGCATAATTTCCTAAGCAATTAAAAAGCTTCCGTCTCCGGAAGCTTCATTCGACCCGTTATTGGTTCTCCAATTCTTCCTTGCTGACCAGTGAGACTAAAGCGTTTACAGCCTGCTCGGCGTCCGAACCTTCCGCACTAATATAAACTTCCGTCCCCGTGCTGATTGCGAGGCTCATGATCCCCATGATGCTCTTCGCGTTTACTTTCTTCTCGTCCTTCTCAACGAAAATTTCCGAGGAAAATTTGTTGGCTTCCTGCACAAAAAGCGCCGCCGGTCTGGCATGGAGACCTGTTTTTAACTTCACGACAACTGGGCGTTTCGACATGCTATTAATACCCCCTACGTACTTGAGTTGCTACATTATATGCAAATGGTTTTGCCTCGAATAAAGCGATTTTTCACCTATTATATCATTTTTTAGAGCAATGCACTAGAAAAATTGGCACATTGTCACAAAAAATTACTGTAAACTTTGAGAAACTAGGAATTTCTAAGCTTTTCGGCCAATTCGTCGATTTTGCGGAGTCGATGATTGACCCCGGATTTGCTGACCCGTCCTTTGAGCAAATCGCCGACCTCCTTCAGGTTCATGTCCGGATGCTTCAGCCGGATTTCCGCGACTTCGCGCAGTTTCTCCGGCAAATTGTGAAGCCCCACTTCCTTGTCGAGCAGCTTGATGTTGTCGATCTGGCGAACGGCAGCCCCGATCGTCTTGTTCAGATTGGCCGTTTCGCAATTGACCAGGCGATTGACCGAGTTGCGCATATCCTTCATGATCCGCACATCCTCAAACCTAAGCAGCGCCTGATGGGCGCCGATCAGGTTCAAAAACTCGATGATCTTCTCGCCTTCCTTAATGTATAAAATAAAGCCTTTTTTGCGTTCGATGCAGCGGGCATTCAAATCGAATTTATTGGCCAGCTGGCAAAGCGCTTTGCTGTGCTCCTCGTAAATCGATGCGATCTCCAAATGGTACGAGGAGCCTTCCGGATTGTTGACCGAACCTCCGGCGAGAAAAGCGCCGCGCAAATACGAGCGCTTGCAGCAGCCGTTTTTGATGATGCGCTTGTCGATTCCCGGGGTGAATACAAACCCTTCGGACACGATATGCAGCTTCGATAAAATGTCCTGCACCTGATTCGGAACGCGCACGATGTACACGTTGTTTTTTTTCAGACGCATTTTTTTCCTTACGAGCAGTTCGGTATGCACCTGGAACGTTTTTTTGAGCAACGAGTAAATACGCCGCGCGATGGCCGCATTCTCCGTCGAGATGTCGAGCACCACGCGCTGATTCGTAAGCTGCACGGAACCGTTCATTCGGATGAGCGCCGCTAGCTCCGCTTCTTCACAGCAGGCATCCGCCTGGATTTGAGTGAGTTCTTTTTTCGTTTGGGCTGCGAAAGACACAGGCGAAATCACCCTTTCTTCAACATCCAGCTTTCCACCAGCTGATAAATATGGTGACTTAATCGGTTGGCATCATGCCGCAAATAAGTCCGGAATAACACGAGTTTGTCCGCGATGACCTTGTATCCTTTTTTCGTCACCTCGTCCAAATCGAGATGAACGACCGTAGCCCCTTTCTCCGCATACCGGTCCTGCACCTGCGGGGGAATTTCCCCGTTGTTGACGATCACGTAGTCGAACAAGTCTTCTCCAACGTGGAGTCTGACCGCATTCAGATGGTCGCTTACGCTGTAGCCGTCCGTTTCCCCGGGCTGGGTCATCACGTTGCAGATGAAAATTTTCACCGCTTGCGACTCCACAATCGTCCGGGCGATTTGCGGCACGAGCAAATTCGGAAGAATGCTGGTATAAAGGCTGCCCGGACCGACCAAAATCGCATCCGCCTCGATGAGCGCCTCCACCGCTTCCTGCAAAGGAGAAACGTCGGCGGGTTCGATAAAGACACGTTTGATCCGGCCTCCGGCGAGCGGAATTTTCGATTCTCCCTCGATGATGGAGCCGTCTTCCATCTCGGCCTTCAGCTCGATCGCGTGCGCGGCCGCAGGCAGCACCCGCCCGCGGACGGCAAGCACACGGCTGAGCTCGCGAACACCGGTGACAAAGTCTCCGGTAATCTCTCTCATTGCTGCCAACATTAGGTTACCCAAACTATGCCCCGCTAATCCGGTCCCTTCCTTGAATCGGTACTGCAGCGTCTGGGCCAGCAGCGGTTCCGCATCCGCCAGTGCGATGAGCACGTTGCGGATATCGCCCGGCGGAGGCATCTGCATCTCGGAACGCAAAATCCCCGAGCTACCGCCGTCGTCCGCTACGGTAACGATCGCCGTGATGTCGAGCGGGCGCTCCTTGAGGCCGCGAAGCATTACCGAGAGGCCGGTCCCCCCGCCGATGACGACAACCCGCGGCCGCCTGCCTAGCACATGCGGCGGCTTCATTTCCTCACCTCGACGCGATCGCGTTCGGCGTCCCGGTGGCTCACACGCACGGATTCCGTCTCGCTGTTGCCCATCACTTTGCCGAGGTATTCGGCGATCGCTACCGAGCGGTGCTTGCCTCCGGTACAGCCGATGCCGACGACGACCTGGCTTTTGCCTTCTTTTTTGTATTGAGGTACGAGGAAGTGGAGCATATCGAGCAGCTTGGCCAGGAACTCCTGCGTTTCATTCCACTTCATCACGTACTCGTACACATCCGGGTCCTGGCCGGTATTCGGGCGAAGCGCTTCGACGTAATGCGGATTGGGCAAAAAGCGGACATCGAAAATCAGGTCGGCATCGATCGGAATGCCGTACTTAAAGCCAAATGAGATGACGTTGATCGAAATGTTGTTCGACTCGAGGTTGGTGAAACGGTTCGTCAGCTTCTCCTTAAGCGCAGCCGGTTTCAGGTTGCTCGTATCGATGACCTGCGTCGCCAGCCCCTTCAGCTCTTCGAGCAGCTTCCGCTCCTGCTGAATGCCTTCCAGCGGCGCTCCTTGCGGTGCAAGCGGATGGCGGCGGCGGCTTTCCTTGTACCGCTGGACAAGCGTGTTATCCGTGGCGTCCAGGAACAGAATCTCGTAGGTAAGCGTGTAGTTGTCCTTCAAATACCGCAGCGATTCCGTGAGCGAATCGAAAAACTCTCTTCCCCTGAGGTCGATCACCAGCGCCACTTTGCCGATGCGTCCCTTGGACTGCTCGATCAGCTCGGCAAATTTCGGAATAAGCACCGGAGGCAGATTGTCGACGCAGAAGTACCCCAAATCTTCGAGACTTTGCACGGCAATCGTTTTGCCTGCTCCCGACATGCCCGTAATGATAACAAGCTTGCCTAACGTTTGGATGTCTTCCATAAAGATCCCCCCTGTTCTTCCCCTTGAGGGATTGGCTTCAAGGGGCGCCGCCCCTTGTACCCCATAATAATCTGTATCAGCTGCTTCCGCTAATTGACTAAATTCCTTCTAAACGTTCCTCCGGAGGTGCTTCCCCCTAGAGGGTAGATTTCCCTCGTTGTAACGGACACCACGGACCTTATTAGCACCAAAATCGCGGTGTTCCGAAATGTAACGGACCTGAGGGACGCTATTTCGCTGCAAATGGCTCCAATGGCGGTTAAGCGCCCTAAATAACGTCTCTCGTGTCCGTTAGATTACCAATAGAAAAAAAATGGCCGAATAACGGCCGCTGAGGTCCGTTACATGTGAGGCAAAATCGATCGCCTCAAAGTGGCGAAACGCGCGTCCGGGATTCCGCGCGCGTTGCAAACATTAGAGGCATTATTATACGTTTGGCCCAGCTGGCTCGGCCTAGGCAACCCGCTCGCTGCCGCTAACCGCGCAAATTCAAACCGGCGGCGCCCACGACGCCGGCATCGTTGCCGAGGATGGCCGGGACGATGTCCACGCCTTCCTTGGCCGCATCCTGAGTAAACTCCTCGTAATATTTGCGGATCGCATCGAACAAAATATCGCCGGCCTTGGACACGCCGCCGCCGATAATGTAACGCTGCGGATTGATGATAACGGAAAGCAGCGCCATCGACTTGCCGAGATACAGCGCAGCGCGGTCGATGATGCGAAGCGCCACCTCGTCGCCGGATTTGGCGGCATCGAAAACATCCTTGGCCATAATGTGCTGAACCAGAGCCAACGACGTATGCTCGCCCCGTTCGACCGCCTCCTTGGCCATGCGAATGATCCCGGTTGCCGATGAGACCGTTTCGAGGCACCCTTTTTTCCCGCAGCCGCATTCGATCGCTTCGATGTCGGGCACGATCATCATATGGCCGAGCTCGCCGCCCATGCCGCTGAATCCTTGCACGATCTGATGGTTGATGATGATGCCGCCGCCTACGCCGGTACCGAGCGTGTAGCAGACGACGATCGGCACGCCTTTGCCCGCGCCGCTCCACGCTTCGCCAAGCGCCGCGACGTTGGCGTCGTTGTCTATTTTGACGGTTTTACCGAGCTTTTCTTCCAAAATCTTCTTGACCGGCACGTTGCGCCAGCCGAGGTTAGGGGACAATTTGATGAAGCCTTCGGGGATGTCCATAAAACCGGCGATCCCTGCGCCGATGCCCGCCACCTGTTCCCATCGATATGGCGAATCCGCCACCAGCTTGCGCACGTACTGCGCTATGTTCTCGAGCACGACGTCGGATCCATGCTCCGTTCCGGTCGGCCCTTCGTAGGTTTGCAGCAGCTTGCCGTTTTCGTCGCAGATTCCGACCTTAATGGCGGTCCCGCCCAGATCGACTCCAACGTAAATGTTTTCACCCATAACCGCGTGTCACCTCATACAAATTACTTTTTTCTCAGGCGCTTTTCCGGAAAAAATCGTTCAAAGCTTCTTTTCCCACTATAAGCTTTACCCATGAGGCCGTCAAGAGCAGGCACATCCCTTTACGTATGGCGCAGCCGTTCATCCTTCGTAAACCACAGCCGGTAGCTCAGCATAGCCAGGAAAATGCCGGTGATCGCCGCCGAAGCGGACAGCACAAACATGATCAATATTTGGTATTTGACCGCTTCGACCGGGCTGGCCCCGGCTACAATCATCCCGGTCATCATGCCCGGAAGCTGGACGATGCCGACCGTCTTCATCGTGTCGATGGTCGGGATCATGCTGGAGCGGACCGCCCGCTTCAGCGAATCGTGAATCGCCTGCCGGGGAGCGGCGCCCAACGCGAGAAGCGCTTCGATCTCGCCCGAAACCGACTGTACCTCGCGGTTCATATGGTTGATGAAAAGTCCCGCCACCACCATCGAGCTGCCGATCGTCATGCCGCTCAGCGGGATGATGTACTGCGGCGTCCGCTCGACGATATGAAGCCCGAGCAGCAGCGCCATCGTCAGCGCCTCCGTCAGTGCGATCGTCAAAACGACCCTCAGGCGGATACCCGGCACCACCTTGGCCCGCGAACCTGCGTTCCAGGAGGCGACGGCAATCATAATCATTACGATAAATAGAATAAAGACAGGATGATCAGCATGAAACACAAACTGCAGCACGTAGCCGACGAGAAACAGCTGGATCGCCGAACGGATCGTGCCGACGGCGATATCCCGCTCCAGTCCGAGCTTTTGCCACAAGGAGATGCCCATCGTGATGATTACGAAAACAAGTGTGAACCCTAAAGCCAGTGAGGACAAAATTCCGCCTTCTTCCTTCGCTTCTATTATGCGAGAACAATCATTTTGCCGCTTGAAGATAATCTTCTGCCTGCTCCGTTGCCGGATGTTGAAAAAATTCATCCGTGGTCCGATCCTCCAGCAGCGTTCCTCCGGCCATGAACCAAACTCTGCGGCTCATCGCCTGCGCCTCCTCCAAATCGTGGGTGACCCAAATGAGCGTGCAGCCCTCGCTTCGATGCCATTCCTGCAAAAGCGCGCCGACGGCATGCTTGCTGTGGCTGTCGAGGGATGCGGTGATCTCGTCCAGCAGCAAAATCGGCGAGCGCAGCAGCATGGAACGGACGATCGCCACACGCTGCTTTTCGCCGCCGGACAGCTCGGCCGCCGGTTTATTCCAGTCGATCGCGGAGAGACCGACCCGGTCCATCAGACGCTCGGCAAGCTCCCGCTCGAAAGTTCTGCGATGAAGCCGGCTGACGGTCATCAGGTTATCTCTCACCGACCCCGGCAGCATGACCGGCTGCTGAGCTACATAACATACCTGAGCGCGCCATTGCCGCGGAGACCAGTCGCTGTACGATACGCCGTTCAAGCGCAGCTCTCCCCCGTCCACATTGTCCAGCAGTGCGAGCATACGGAGCAGCGTGCTTTTGCCCTGTCCGGAGACGCCGAGCAGCGCGATCGTTTCCGGCCGGTCGACGGATGCCGATACACCCGAGAACAATTGGCCGCGAGGCAGGTTTTTGCTTAACTGCTGAAACTCCAGCCGAACCGTCATCTGCATGTCACCGCCTCGTTTACGAGCCTAATCTTTACCCTGAAAAAAACAGGCTGTCATCGCATTTTGCGAAAACAACCTGCTTTCGAATCCTTCCATACGTTATACCGATTTGCTCCAATCGTGAACCTCTTGGCCTTCGAGGAATTTCTCGCAATCCAGCGCCGCCATGCAGCCGCTGCCTGCCGCCGTAATCGCTTGGCGGTACTTGTGGTCCTGGACGTCGCCGCAGGCGAAGACGCCGGGGATATTCGTCTCGGAAGTGCCGGGTTTCACGATCAGATAGCCGAGCTCGTCGGTTTCCAGTTGGCCGCCGAGAAATTTCGTATTCGGCGTATGGCCGATCGCGACGAAAATGCCGTCCGTTTCGATGATTTCTTCCGCACCCGTTTCGTTATTTTTCACTTTCAGGCCGGTTACGCCTTTTTCTCCGGCAATCACCTCAAGCGGAGTCTGATTCAGGCTCCAGGTGATTTTCGGGTTTTGGCGCGCGCGGTCCTGCATGATTTTCGAGGCGCGCAGCTCGGAGCGACGGTGAACGACGCGCACTTCGGTCGCAAATTTCGTCAGGAAATGCGCCTCTTCCATCGCGGAGTCGCCGCCGCCGACAACGATGATCTTCTTGCCGCGGAAAAAGAAACCGTCGCAGGTGGCGCAGGTGCTGACGCCGCGGCCGACGTTGTCCTTCTCGCCTGGGATACCGAGATATTTCGCGGATGCGCCGGTGGAAATGATCAGCGCTTCGGCTTCAAGCACTTCCCCGCCTTCGATATTCAGCTTGAACGGACGCTTCGACATATCGACGCTGTTCACCCAGCCAGTACGGAACTGAGCGCCGAATCGCTCCGCTTGCTTGCGCATGTTGTCCATCAGCTCGGGACCCATGATGCCTTGCGGGAAACCCGGGAAGTTTTCCACCTCGGTAGTGGTGGTCAACTGGCCGCCGGGTTCCGGTCCTTCTATAACGAGCGGGTTCATGTTGGCGCGGGCCAAATAAATCGCTGCGGTCAGTCCGGCTGGGCCGGTTCCGATAATAATCGCTTTGTGCATGGTTTACTCCTCCTTTGTGAAAGCGGGATATCCCGGATGCCGGTTCGGCACTCAGGCAATAAAGGCCGCTTTGCCAAAAAGACGCTGCTTCGAGCGTCTTTATTAGAATTATTCTTTTTTAATAGTATCTCTCATTTATGCGAATTTGTCTACTGGTTTGTTTCAGATTTTTCCAAACCCGGCAGCTTGGAAAAAATGGCGTCCATTTTTTCCTTCAATCCGCATGCTTCGTCGATCAATTTGACGTTTTTGCTGACCGTCGCAACGGACGTGCCGTAACGGCTCGCCACCTCTTGATAGGATACGGCACGGCGATGCATTTTAGCCGTCAAATATTCGAGTGCCGCGGACCAGCCTTCCACCTTCGTAATTTTCGGCGCACCGGGATAAACCCGTGACAAATATTCCACCCATAGCGTTTCCAAATCGTATTGTTGAACCATATCGTAGCGTTTATTCATATGGCGAATGGCCATTTCCATCACCTGCTGCCACTTCGCTTCCCAGACCGGCAAATTCGGCGAATACGGCGAAGCCGGAACGGTCAGACGGCGGCCTTCCAGGACGGCGGTCACCGGCTCGGAAAACCCGATGCTGCGCAGTACGAATATCGCCACCCGCTTCAAATAATCGTCTTCCTCCGGTTCGAGGATAAACTCGAGCAGCGCATCCTTCACTTCTCCGTCGGCGATCAAGCCGAACGCCTGAATGACCTGCAGCTTCGTATTCGTATCACCGTGCCGCAGCGCCCAGAAAAAGGAGGAGCGGACGAGAGGATCCCGCTTCAGCCCTTCCGGAATGCCGTCGGTATTTTTTTCAAGCACACGGAACTGTTCCTCGAACGGAAGATGGTAATGGTAGCTGATAACCGGTTTGGATTGTTCCGTCTCGCTTTTCTGCAGCTGACCGAGGAAAAACTTCGGAATTTCCGATTTCGGGTCCAGCTTTTCCGCTTGCTTCCAATACTTCTTCGCTTCATCATAACGCTTCAGATTAAAAGCGGCGACGGCGGTGTAATGGAACAGGCAAGGATCGTACCCGAGCTCGCCGGATTTTAAAAGCCGTCTGAACAGCCGATACGCCGCCCCGTGCTCGCCCAAAATGCCCATCGTCGTTGCCAGCTTGAACGTGTGGTCTTGATGATACGGGTATGTCTTGCGCAGCAGCTCGAGCAGCCGGGCCAGCTTGCCCTTGTCGCCGAAATGCTGGTAAAAAATCGCCAAATTGCACAGCGCATGCAGGTTGCCGCTGTCGATCTCGAGCACCTGCTTGATCATGTCGAGCGATTTTTCAAAATGCCCCATATAATAATAAGCCAGTGCCAGGTTGTTCCGCGCTGCCGTAAAATCGGGATGCTTCTTGACGAGCTTCTCCAATATCCGGACCGCTTCGGTAAACTTGCCTTCCTCCAGCAAGCCCCTCGCTTTATCGTGCTCGAACAAGCCCTCGCGGCTCTTGATGCAGGTCAGCCTCGTCGGCCGGTCCAGCTCGTAGCTGAGCAGCTCGAGCATTTCCTCGGATTCCTCCAGAAACTGGCCGTTCGGGTCGTTTTCCAAATAATGAACGATCGACTTCTCCGCCGATTCGTAATTTTCCATATTTGCATAATTGTTGGCCATGTAAAAATAACATTCGGTCATCGTCGGATCGATCACATCGAGAACATGCTGCAAAATCCGGTTGGATTCCTCGTAGTTGCCCATTTCCGAAAGCAGGCCGGCAAGGTTGCAATGATTGACCGGGTTTTCCGGCTCGTATTCCGCCGCGCGGCGAAAATACTTGAGTGCCTTATCATAGTGAAACCGGTCGAGCGACTGCACGGCCCGTTCGAAAAAAAACGTGGCATCCATGCCAAGTGAAATGACTTTCGGTTTTCCGGTCTTCGCCATTCGCTTTTTCTTTTCCATGGTAAGGCACCTCCGCTTCGTGTTGGGTTTGCAAGTGTGGCGAAAAGCGCTCCGTGTCGCGGATCATGCTTACGATCGCTCCTCTGCCCCACAAAGTGAAGAATAACCTTCGAAGCTTATTCCTGATACTTTGTGGGGACCCCTTGGCAATGAAGCTTACGCCTTCGGCAGTCGAAATTCGCTCACAAAGGCGACCGCTAACGCTTCTCCGGCACGACTGACGGCCACTTTGCCATTTTTCACCACACTTTATTTATATGAATAAATTAGACGCCGCCGTATTTGAACAAGGAACTGAGCGATCCGCCGTCCATGATGATGCGAACGGCTTCGGACAGCAGACCGGCTACGGTTAACACCTGGAACCGCTCGGAATGATCTTCCGGAATGGCGATGGAATCCGTAATGATCACTTCACGGATGTTCGGGTGGTCGAGACGCTGCAGGGCAGGTCCCGAAAACACCGGATGCGTCGCCAAAATAAACACGTCGTTCGCACCGCGCTCCTTAAGTCCTTCCACGACGTTTACGATCGTTGTGCCGGTATCGATCAGGTCTTCGATAATGACCGGTGTGCGGCCTTCCACATCGCCGATGACGTGCGTCACGACCGCTTCGTTATGTCGGTAACGCTTCTTGAACATCATGGCGATCGGCGCCTGCAAAATGTTCGCCAAATTTTCGGCGCGGGTCACGCCGCCGGCATCCGGGGATACGACGACGAGGTCGTTCAAGTTTTTCTTCTTTATATAGTCGCTCAGGAGGTCCAGGGCGGTCAGGTGATCCACCGGGATGTTGAAAAATCCCTGAATGGCCGGCGCGTGCAGGTCGATCGTCATGACGCGGTCCGCTCCTGCCGTTGTCAGCAGGTCCGCAACCAGCTTGGCGGAAATCGGTTCGCGCGGCGCAGCCTTGCGCTCCTGGCGGGAATAACCATAATACGGCAAAATAAGATTGATGGTCCGGGCCGAAGCTCGCTTCGCCGCGTCCATCATCACGAGCAGTTCCATCAGATGCTCGTTGATCGGGTGGGAAAACGTTTGTACGAGGAACACGTCGCAATTGCGGATCGTCTCTTCATAGTGGCAGTAAATTTCTCCGCTCTTGAATCGGGAAAGCTTGATCTGTCCCAGCTTGACGCCAAGCTCCTGACAGATCTTCTCAGCAAGCTTCGGGTTGGAAGAGCCCGAAAATATTTTTAATTTGCCGCTATCCATGGTTACCTCCGGAAACGATTGGGTTTTAAAAATGGGTCAGCCGGCCGGCTGCTGAAATCTCATATTGTCCATACTCATTATACATGAAAAAACGCGTTTCCAATAGGTTTGAGAGTGCGGTTCCGCTTTTCAAATGTGGCTAATTTGTTAAAACCGATCTCCTTCAGCAGATCGACCGCCTGATCGAGATATTGCGCAAGCCGCTCCGGCTGATGAGCATCGGAACCGATCGTTAACGGAATTCCTTTTGTGTAACAATATTCCAAAATCCGCCGACTCGGAAACATTTCCGCAACAGGCATGCGAAGTCCCGACGCGTTTAGCTCGATTGCCAGATCGCATTCCTTGATCACATCGAGCGCGGCGTTCTCGAGCCCGGTCACGTCCCGTTCCGGCTTAAAGCCGAACCGCTTCACGACGTCGAAATGACCGATATAATCGTAAAATCCGGTGCGGGCCGCTTTTTTCACCGCATCGTAATACTGCTCGTATACGGCATAGGCATCCTTGCCTTCCCAGCCATGCGTCTGACGGTAGTCGGTAATGTCCCACTCACCGAGAAAATGGACGGAGCCGATCACATAGTCCCACGGATAGGCTTTAATGATCCGCTCGATGTCAGCCTCATAGCCTTCGATGTAATCGCCTTCGAGACCGATGCGGATGTCGATCTGCGATTTGTATTTTTCCTTCAAATGGAACGCTTCCTCCACGTACCGCGGCAGCTCCTCCATCAGCATGGCGCTGCCTTCGTAATACGTGGCCGGGTCGACATGCAACAAGGGCATGTGATCGGACAGGCCCAATTCCTCCAGTCCGATCTCAATGCCCCTGAGGACGTATTCCTCCAGCTCTCCCGATGCATGCCCGCAGCGAACGTGGTGCGTGTGATAATCGATTCGCATGGGATGGTCTCCTTTTCCGAAGCGACAATGGCAGGTTGGGAATGGCGGGCGGCTGCGGGCTAACAGCAGGTACCTCCGGCACTTGCTTTACCCTTCGCCATCTCATTCCCAATCAAAATTTCGCTTCGCAAAATTTTTTTTATTGCAGTAATAAAAATCGGGGTCTGCGGCCGCTTTTACTTGTTGTGCCGGCGAGCCAGTTCGGCCATGACGTCGTCGAGCGGCAGCTTCTGCTCGCGCAGAAGAACGAGCAGATGGTAGATCAGGTCGCTCGCCTCGTAACGCAGCTCGTCGTGGCTGCGGTTTTTCGCCGCGATGATGACCTCTGCGGTTTCTTCGCCGACTTTTTTCAAAATCTTGTCGACGCCTTTTTCGAACAGGTACGTCGTGTACGCGCCCTCCGGGCGCTCCGCATCGCGCTTCGCGATCGTAGCTTCCAGCTCGCCTAAAATAGCGAAGCGGTCGCCCTGCACAGAGCCCTTTTCCTCCCCGGCAGCCGCCACTTCATTAAAGAAGCAGCTGTACTGGCCGGTATGGCAGGCAGGACCTTGCTGATCGACCAGCACAAGCAGCGTGTCCCCGTCACAGTCGTACTTCAGGGAGCGCACCTTCTGAATGTGTCCGGAAGTCGCTCCCTTATGCCAAAGCTCTCCGCGGGAGCGGCTCCAAAACCATGTCTCTCCGCTCGTTACGGTCAGCTTCAAAGATTCCTGGTTCATGTAAGCCAGCATAAGCACTTCCTTGCTGACCGCATCCTGCACGATCGCCGGCACGAGTCCGTTTGCATCCCATTTGACCGCAGACGCGATCTCCGTCCAGCTCAGCTTGCTCGATAATTGCTCCGTCATCGGACTTCGACTCCTTTTTGCCTAAGATCGCTTTTGACTTCTTCAATTGTAAGCTCTTTATAGTGAAAAATCGTCGCCGCCAGCCCCGCATCGGCCTTTCCTTCGGCGAACACATCGTAAAAATGCTCCTTACTCCCCGCACCTCCGGAAGCGATGACCGGGATACCGACCAGTTCGGATACGGCTTTGGTCAAAGGCAGGTCGAAGCCGTCCTTCGTGCCGTCCGCATCCATGCTCGTGAGCAAAATCTCGCCCGCGCCGAGGTCTTCCACCCGCTTCGCCCACTCCAGCGCCTTGATGCCGGTGGAATTGCGTCCGCCGTGGGTGTACACCTCCCACTCGCCCCACTCGGGGTTGAAGCGCGCGTCAATCGCTACTACGATGCACTGCGCGCCGAATTTGCGGGCGCCGTCCGAGACGAGCTGCGGGTTTTTCACCGCTGCGGTGTTGATGCCGATTTTATCCGCGCCTGCGCGAAGCAGCCGCTTCATGTCGTCGGTGCTGGCGATGCCGCCGCCTACCGTAAACGGGATCGTGATTTCGCCCGCCGTCTTTTTCACCACCTCGACCATCGTCGCCCGACCCTCGTATGAGGCGGAAATGTCGAGAAACACAAGCTCATCTGCGCCTTCGCGGTCGTAAATCGCCGCCAGCTCGACCGGATCCCCGGCATCGCGCAGGTTGACGAAGTTGACACCCTTCACAACCCGGCCGTCCTTCACGTCGAGACATGGGATGATGCGTTTTGCCAACATGGTTTGCTCCCCCTTCCCTCTTTAATAACCCTTTCCATCACCGGCCGCACAAACCTGCACTTTTGCATCGCGCAGGCAGTTTCCGCTCAAGCAAACGCTTCTTACCCCTGCGACACCGCGCGTTTTGCACCGCTCAGGCTGAGAAAATTGTCCAGCAGCCGCATGCCCACGCTGCCGCTTTTTTCCGGATGGAACTGCATGCCGTACACATTGCCCCGGCCGACGATCGCCGTCACTTCCTGATAGTAGTCGGTCGTCGCAAGCAGATCCGCCGCCACCTCCGGCAGCGCGTGGAACGAGTGCACGAAGTACACGTGGCCTTCCTCAAGGCCGCGGAACAGCGGGCTTTCCTGCTTGAACGAAAGGCGGTTCCAGCCCATGTGCGGGATTTTGTACGATCCTGTGAAGCGGACGACCCGGCCCGGCAGCAGGTTCAGCCCGCGGTTCAACCCGTGCTCCTCGCTTTCGCTGAACAAGAGCTGCATGCCGAGGCAGATGCCGAGCAAGGGCTTGCCCGACGCGGCATAAGCGAGCACCGTGTCCACGAGGTTCGCCGCTTTCAAGTTGTCCATTGCGTCGCCAAACGCGCCCACACCGGGTAAAATCGCGCCGTCCGCCGCCAGGATGCGCTCCGGATCGTTCGTCACGACCGCCTCGTAGCCGAGCCGTTCGACCGCCTTGCTTACGCTGTGCAGGTTGCCCATCCCGTAGTCGATAATGGCAATCACGGCTACAGCACTCCCTTCGTCGACGGCACGCCCTTCACGCGCGGATCGATGCTCGTCGCTTCGTCAAGGGCGCGGCCGAGAGCCTTGAACACCGCCTCGATCATGTGGTGCGTATTTTGCCCGTAATGCACGATGACGTGCAGCGTGATGCGCGCCTCCAGCGCGAATTTCCATAGAAACTCATGCACCATTTCGGTCGAAAAGCTGCCCACCTGCGCCGACGGATACTGCGCGCGGTATTCCAGGTGCGGACGGTTCGAAATGTCGATCGCCACCTGTGCCAAAGCCTCGTCCATCGGTACGAACACGTTCGCGTAGCGCTTGATGCCCTTCTTGTCGCCGAGCGCTTCGCGCAAGCATTGGCCGAGGCAGATGCCGATATCCTCCACCGTGTGGTGGTCGTCGATATGCACGTCGCCCTCCGCTTCGACCTTCAGGTCGAATTGCCCGTGCTTCGTAAACAGATCCAGCATGTGATTCAAAAAAGGAACATCTGTTTGGATCTCCGATACACCGCTGCCGTCCACCTGCAAGCTCAGCTTGATGTCGGTTTCGTTCGTCTTGCGCACTATGCTCGATGCACGGCCTTCCGCCGCTCCGGTCACGGTAGCGCCGAGCCCTCCTTGGTCCGCCTGCTCGCGAGGTCCTGCCTGCTGCTCCTTCCACCCGTTAGCCAACCGAATCCCCTTCTTTCTCCAAACGTATTTGAATCGCCCGCGCATGCGCTTCAAGCCCCTCGTGCCGCGCCAGCGTCATGATCTGCCGCCCGTTCTTCATGAGCGCCTCTTTGCTGTAAGAGATAACGCTCGACTTCTTGATAAAATCGTCCACGTTCAGCGGGGACGAAAACCGTGCCGTGCCATTCGTCGGCAGTACGTGGTTCGGCCCGGCGAAGTAATCGCCGACCGGCTCCGAGCTGTAGGGCCCGAGGAAGATGGCCCCGGCGTTTTCGATTTTGCCGAGCCAGCCGAATGGCTCGGCCACGAGCAGCTCCAGGTGCTCCGGCGCCAGCCGGTTGATCACCTGGACGCCCTCTTCCAGGTCGGCGACCGTCAGGATCGCGCCGTAATCCCGGATCGAAGCGGCGGCAATCGCCCGCTTCGGCAAGCTCTCGAGCTGGCGCGCGACCTCCTCGCGCACCCGCTCGGCCAGCTGCGGCGACGGCGTCACAAGAATCGCCGACGCCATCTCGTCGTGCTCGGCCTGCGACAGCAGGTCCGCGGCCACGTAGGCCGCGTCGGCGCTGTCGTCCGCCAGCACGGCGATTTCGCTCGGGCCGGCGATGCTGTCGATATCGACGGCCCCGAACACGTACCGCTTGGCCAGGGCGACATAAATGTTGCCCGGGCCGACGATTTTATCCACGGCGCGGATCGACGCCGTGCCGTATGCGAGCGCGGCGACGGCCTGCGCCCCGCCGACGCGGTAAATGTCGCGCACGCCGGCTTCGGCGGCCGCGACCAGAATGTGGGGGTCGATGCCGGCGACCCCCGCGGTGGCCGGCGGCGTGACCATCACGATCTCGGGTACGCCCGCCACCTGCGCCGGAATCGCGTTCATCAGCACCGACGACGGATACGCGGCTTTGCCGCCCGGCACATACAGGCCGACGCGGCGCAAAGGCCGGATCACCTGGCCGGTGATCGTGCCGTCCGGCGACAGGTCCATCCACGACTGGCGCTTCTGCTTCTCATGGAACGCGCGGATGTTCGTCGCCGCCTGCCGCAGCGCCTCGACGAACGCGCCGTCCACCTGATCGTAAGCGGTGCGGATCTCTTCGTCGCTCACGCGCAGCTCGCCGACGGAGACGCCGTCAAACTGCTGCGTCAGCCTGCGCAGTGCTTCATCGCCGCCTGCGCGCACCTCGGCCAAAATACGCTGCACCGCTTCGTTTTGCTCGGGAGTGCCATATTCCATCTCACGGTTTAAAGAAAACTCGCTTGCCGGCACAATTCTCATTGCTTCACGCCTCCTTCCGCCGGAATCACTTTCTGCAGCACGTCACACAATTCCTGAATCCGCTCGTTTTTCATCCGGTAGCTGACCCGGTTCGCGATCAAGCGGCTCGTGATGTCGAAAATTTTCTCCATCTCGGTCAAACCGTTCTCGCGGATCGTGGACCCGGTCTCCACCATGTCGACGATCCGGTCGGCTAGGCCGATCAGCGGCGCCAGCTCGATCGAGCCGTTCATCTTGATCACCTCGACCTGCTGTCCTTTCTCGCGAAAATATTGCGACGCCACGTTCGGATATTTCGTCGCGACGCGAGGGTTCAGCACCGGCTGCCAGTCCGGCAGGCCGATCACCGACATGCGGCAGCGGGCGATGCCGAGATCGAGCAGTTCGTACACATTGCGGTTTTCCTCCATCAGCACGTCCTTGCCGACGATGCCGATATCCGCCGCTCCGTATTCCACATAGGTCGGGACATCGACCGGCTTCGCCATGATGAATTCCATGCTCAGCTCCGGTACCGGAATAATCAGCTTGCGCGAATCGTCGAATTCGCCCGTCACTACAAGCCCCGCCTCGCGGAACAGCTTCGACGCCTGTTTATAAATGCGGCCTTTCGGCATGGCTACTCTTAATATATCCTGCATTTGCCCAACCCTTCTCTCACAAAAACTCGATGACATCGCGGTACAGCTTGCCTTCCACCCGGCACGTATCGTCCGCCAGCGTCTCCACGCGCCAATCGCCGCGGCCTGTGACGAGACGCGTCTCCACCGTCAAACCTTGGCGGGTGCGCATCTCCTTCGCCGTCCGGAACGCTTCCTCCCGATGGGCCGCATCATAAACAATCAGCACCCGGTACGGCGCCTCCTCCCGATCGCTCAGCGCCACTTCCATGATACGGTTCGTTTTCAGCGCAAACCCCGTTGCCGGAGCCGGACGCCCGAACTGGCCGAGCAGGTTGTCGTAACGCCCTCCGCTGCATACCGGGAAGCCGAGATCGGCCGCATATCCTTCGAATGTCATCCCCGTATAATAGGAAAAATCGCCGATCATCGTCAAATCGATGCTGACATGCTCGCTGACGCCGTACGCCTTCAGCACGTCCCATATTTGACACAGATGTTCTATCGACTGCTGTGCGAGCGGGTCGCGGGTCAGTTGCTGCGCCTGACGGCAAATTTCATCGCCCCCGCGCAGCCGCAGCAAGCTTTCCAGCTGGCTGCGCGCTTCGTCGCTTAACCCAAGCTGCTTCAACTTTTCCCGGTAGCCGACGTAATCGCGGCCGAGCAGACAATCCTTCAGCGCGGTTTGCGCATCGCCCCGGCCCGGCAGCATTTCGCTGAGCAGTCCGTTCAGGAAGCCGACATGGCCGAGCGCGATTTTGAACTTCTGTACGCCTGCAGCCTGCAGGCTGGCTACCGCCAAAGCGATCACTTCCGCATCGGATTCCGACGATGCGTCGCCGACAAGCTCCACGCCGGTTTGGAAAAACTCCGCATCCCTGCCCGCCTCTTCCTCAATCGCGCGAAATATGCTCGAATGGTAAGACAAACGGATCGGAAACGGCTCATCCTTAAGGAGCGATGAGACGACCCGGGCAATCGGTGCCGTCATATCGGAGCGAAGCACAAGCGTCGTTCCGTTGCGGTCGAGCAGCTTGAACAGCCGTTTGTCTTCCGTGGAGCTGGCCACACCGACCGTATCGTAATATTCCAGCGTCGGCGTAATGATCTGGCTGTATCCCCAACGCTCCATGCATTCCAGCACTTCATATTCAATATGACGAAGCCTGGCTACCGCCTCGGGTACATAATCCTTCACTCCGGTCGGTTTTTCAAACACTTTCGGTTTCGACACGTTCGTTCACCCCATATTTATCAAAACTTCAGTTATATACGATCCAGTTTATTTGCTTTAGTGCGATAATATGCTACCGTGCTACCAAAATAAAGAATGTACTCGTAAGTTTATCATGGACTATAGTCAACGTCAATCGATTTTCTTTAGTTTGACCCTCCTTGCGGAAGAAACACGTTTTCTCCATAATTCGGCAGGAAACAACAAAGCAGGGGCGAATATCTTAATGTATCTTTTTTCATCCAATTAGCTGAGGGGGACCTTTACGGAGATGCACGCAAAGAGGATCGGCATACGGACTCCTTTCATGGAAGGTCCTTATTACGGCGGGCTGCTTTATCATATTCGTCGAACGCTGCAGGAAAACGGCTTCGGCATCATTGCCTTACAGACGACACTGCAAAGCGGCCTTAGGCCCGATTCCTGGTCCGGCATCCCTCTGGCGTTGGAACGGGCAGACGGCTGGATCGTCGTTCAAGCGCCCGGTTTTGAGGCGACGCCGGAGGAGCTTGGCCTCTGCGGGAAACCGGTTGTTGCGATTGAACTTGACGTTGCCGGTTTCCTTGCCGCCGATGGCGAGCGTATCGAACCGGGCGAGATGGCTGCATCCCCTCCCGATATTATGGAAAAGACTTTTATCGAAAGCGCACGGGAAGCGGTGCAGACTCTGCTCCGTCTCCTCGGATCGGACCCGGAGCCTGCGCAGAGACATGTCGTTTCCGCTTACCCTGCCGCGGGAAGCTCTTATACGCACGAGCAGCTCCCTTTTGAACATATTGCCGAATCGCCTCTTACCTATGATACATACGAAAAAATCATACATAACCTGCAAGTTTCCGCCCGCAATCAGCACGAAATCAGCCGGCATTTCCTAAACGCGACGCCAACCGATCTGAAGACGATGTCGTGGCTCGAGTATACGGGGGCTGTCTGGGGCTGCTACGCAGAGCTTCGCACAGACGAATGCGGCTTCCCGATACTTTCGATCGAGCATTTGTCAGATCCCGGCCGGATGACGGATATTCCCTCTAACGCGAACTTCCGGGCCGAGCTTTTTCCTCCGCTGCCTGAGCCGCATCATGACGAATCTTTCTGGCGCCGTCATGTGGCGGAGGTTTATCCAGTAGCGTCCGGCTCCAGGTTACGTGGCTATATGGCGATCGTCAGACCGGCGGACAGCGGCCCATCCCGCATGGCCTCTTTTGAACGGATGACTCCGCTGCTCGGTTTATTCGGCACGGCTCTGGAACGGATCGAACTGCTGGAATTTCTGCGCCGGCAGGAAGAAACGTACCGTGAAATGGCGGAAAAGCTTGAAATCGTTTCCGGTACGACCACCGACAGCATCTGGTCCTGGGACATTTCAACGGACCGCCTGGAGTGGACCGGCCGCATACACAGCTTACTCGGATCCAGCATTACGGATACTACGCTCGAACGGGGGCGATATTTGGAGCTTGTTCACCCGGAAGATTTGCCTGCGATGACAGAATCGATGAGGTGCCATCTCGAGCACGGCGTGCCGTACGAAATCGAATACCGGGTGCGCCGCGACGACGGCTCGTACATGTGGGTGTTAAGCGCCGGCCAGGCGATTCGCGATGAGCAGAACAAGCCGCTGCGCATGATCGGCTCCATCCGCAACATTGACGAAAGAAAGCAAGCGGAGCGCCGCATCATGTATTTGGCCTATCACGATTCGTTAACCGGCCTGCCCAACCGGCTGCTCTTTTACACCCGCCTGCAGCAGGCATTGGAAGCAGCCCGGCGGAAGCGCAGGCATATCGCAATCCTGCTGATCGATCTCGACCGCTTCAAAGTGCTTAACGACACGTTCGGGCACCAGCTCGGGGATAAGCTGCTCAAATATATCGCCACGCAGCTTACCGGCAGCGTGCCGGAAAACGCCACTGTCGCCCGGCTTGGCGGCGATGAATTCATGGTGCTGCTGCCTGATCTCGATGCTCCGCAAACGGCAAAGGATACTGCGGACAGCCTGCTGCGCGTGCTGCAGCGCCCTTTTATCGAAGGAACGGCCGAGTTTCACGTCACCGGAAGCATCGGCGTAACTCTTTATCCGCAGGACGGCGAAACCGTGGAAGCCCTTATTCAATGCGCGGATATCGCGATGTACCGGGCTAAACATGAAGGGAAAAACCGCACGTCTCTATATGCGCCGAAAATGAACGAGCAAATCGCCCGCCGGCTCGACTTGGAAAACGGCCTGCGCAAGGCGCTGCCCCGCGGAGAATTTGTCGTCTACTACCAGCCGCAAATGGATCTGCGCAGCGGCGAAATTTACGGAGCGGAGGCGCTGCTCCGCTGGCAGTCGCGCGATCACGGAATGGTCCCGCCGCTGGATTTTATCCCGCTGGCGGAGGAAACCGGCCTGATCGTGCCGATCGGCGAATGGGTGCTGCAGGAGGCTTGCCGCCAAGCGGTGCGCTGGCAGCAGCAAGGACTGCCGCCTATGAGCGTAGCCGTTAACATCTCCGCGCGACAGTTTATGCACACGGATTTCATCGACCGGGTGAAGCTGGTGCTTGCCGAAACCGGGCTGCCTGTCCATAAGCTGTGTCTCGAAATTACCGAGAGCACCGCGATTCAAAATATCGATTACAGCGTCGGCCTGCTCAGCGAGCTGAGAAATCTCGGCATACGTCTCTCCATGGACGACTTCGGCACAGGCTATTCCTCTCTCGCGCTGCTCAAAAAGCTGCCGCTGCACGTCGTCAAAATCGACAAATCGTTCATCGGCGATATCACCGAGGACCCAAGCGACTCCGCCATTGTCCAGGCGATCATCTCCATGTCGCACAGCATCGATTTGCAGGTCGTCGCCGAAGGGGTTGAAACGAAGGAGCAGCTGCTGCTGCTTTGGCAGCAAGGCTGCGACTCCATTCAAGGCTATTACGTCGGCAAAGCCGTACCTTCCGACCAACTGCAAGCGATGCTGCTGCGAAGACAAGCCCCCCAAAAGTGATTGGAACCTTTGCAGCCTATTCCCCCGGTGATCCACAATAATTTCCTTAGTAAAAACAAAAGGTTAGGAGCGTTCCCCACAGGGCTCGTCCCTAACCTTTTTTCAAACCGGCATCGATAAGCAGCCGACAGCCTTACTCACCGCCGGCGCGAATGACCTGCAGCGGGTTGCCCGCGACGAAGGAATGCGGCGCCACATCCTTGTGCACGACCGAGCCGGCTCCGATCACGGCGTAATCGCCGATCGTAACGCCGGGCAGCACCGTCGTATTGGCGCCGATCATCACGTTCGAACCGATGCGCACCTCGCCGATCCGATACTCCTTGATCAAATACTCGTGCGTCAAAATCGTCGTATTGTAGCCGATGATCGTGTTATCGCCGACGGAGATTTTTTCCGGGAAAAACACGTCGACCATCACCATCAACGCAAAAGCCGTCTGCTCGCCGACCTTCATCCCGAGCATCCGCCGGTATATCCAGCGTTTGAGCGGAAGATACGGCGTGTAGCGGCTGATTTGAATGCATATGAAATTGCGCACCGCCTTCCAGGGGCTGATCGTCCGGTACATCTGCCACAAGGAATTGGGTCCCTCGACGGGATAGCGGTCAGTTTTTCGCAATCGAAATCCCCTCTGATCCTGACTTTAAACCTACGATGGCGGGAAGCTCCCGCATATCGTGAATAATATGGGTCGGCTTGTAGCTGTTCAAGTAATCGATTCCTTTGAGCGACCACGCCACCGCCACCGACGGAATGCCCGCATTGCGCGCCGCCTCGATATCGTAATGGCTGTCGCCGACCATCACGGCCGATGCTTTCTCCATGCCGAGCCGGCTTAACGCCAAATGAATCCCTTCCGGGTCCGGCTTCGGGCGCTGCACGTCGTCCACCGTCACCACCGTGCTGAAGAAAACGTCCAGCCCGCAAAGCCTGAGCCCCATTTCCGTCGTTTTGCGCACCTTGCTTGTTACCACGCCAAGCCGCAACCCGGCGGCATGAAGCTCGGCGAGCACCTCGCGCACGTATGGAAATTCTTTGACCAGCTCATCATGCCGGGCGATATTGAAAGCGCGGTATTTTTCCACCAAATCTTCCACCTGATCGCGTCCGCTGAAAAATTTCATCTGATCGACCAGCGAGCGCCCCATATTCGGAATGATGTGCTCCCGGGTCAGCGGCTGCGGCGTTACGCCTTCGAATGTATGCAAAAACGATTGAATGATCAGCTCATTCGTGTCGACGATCGTGCCGTCAAGGTCAAACAGTACCGTTCGAATCATCGGCTTTCTCCTTTATCATCGTTGATCTTCTTGCTGCTGTCGGGCGGCTACCCCTGCTCCAGCGGCTTGCGGTCGTCCGGCAGCGAAGCCGTCTCTTCCGGCCCGTTCCCCCGGTCCGTCTTATCCTCCGCACCGTGCCCGGATGCCGCCGAAGGAGCGGAATGCGCCGGCACGATTGGGTCCGAGTACCGGACGTCCGCCTGTCCGGTACGGCGCCGAACGATCATCCACACGATGGCAGCGATGATGATCAGCACACCGAGCAGCTGTGAAATGCGCACGTTGCCGTAGCTCATTTCGCCCGGCTCGAACAGCATCGTCATCGGCGACCAAAGCGCCTTCATCAGCCCTTCCAGCCAAGCTGGGCCTGTAAACGCCAAACTGTCCGTACGCAGTCCCTCGATAAAAAAGCGCCCGATCGAATACCAGATGAAGTAGCTGAAAAATAGCTCTCCCGCCCGCATAAACGATTGCCGCCTCAAAATGAGGAGCAAAATCAGGCCGGCAACGTTCCACAGCGATTCATACAAGAAGGTTGGATGGTAATACGTGCCCCCGATGTTCATTTGATTCACGATGAAGTTCGGCAAATGCAGCGTATTCCGCAAAAATTCCTCGGTAACGGGTCCGCCGTGGGCTTCCTGGTTCATATAGTTGCCCCAGCGGCCGATAGCTTGGCCGACAATGAGGCCGGGTGCGCAAATATCGGCGATCCGCCAAAACGGATACCCTTTGCGCCGAACATAGATCACCGCTGCGATAATCGCCCCGATCAATGCGCCGTAAATGGCTATTCCGCCATGCCATACCTTGAATATTTCGGATAAATTGTCGCGATAATCTTCCCATTTGAAGGCGACATAATATATTCTCGCTCCGACAATCGCAGACGGGACCCCGATCAGCACCAAATCCATAAAAAAGTCCGGGTTGATGTTGAACCGTTTCCCCTCCTGCACCGCAAGCAGCAGTCCGACGAGCGCAGCCGTTCCCAATATGATCCCGTACCAATGCACCTTCAGCGGCCCGAGTGCGAACGCGATCGGATCAATAGCCAAGTACAATGAGGTCACCTCCTGATCGTTTTACATAGCAAAACTTGCTTCGTCAGCATGATTACTCCAGATCGTCGATATCTTCGGACAACGATTCTGTAAGTTTGTTCGTAAATTGCAGCGCCGCGTTGTAGCCCATCCGTTTCAGACGGTAGTTCATTGCCGCTACCTCGACGATGACCGCCAGGTTGCGTCCCGGTCTGACCGGAATCGTGACGAGCGGCAAATCCGTATCGATGATCCGGGTCATCTCCTCGTCCAGGCCGAGCCGGTCATACTGCTTATCCTGCTGCCATGTTTCCAGCTTGACGACAACGGAAATTTTTTTCACATTGCGGATAGCTCCGGCACCAAACAAGGTCATCACGTTGATAATGCCGACGCCGCGAATTTCCAACAGGTGCCGTATCAGCTCCGGCGCGTTTCCGTTCAGCGTGTGATCCGCTGTTTGGCGAATTTCGACGGCATCGTCGGCAATCAGGCGATGTCCTCGTTTCACGAGCTCGAGGGCGGTTTCGCTTTTGCCGATGCCGCTGCTGCCGGTAATCAGCATGCCGACGCCGTACACATCGACCAGAACGCCGTGGATCGTCGTAGACGGAGCCAGTTTATTTTCCAAAAAGCCGGTTAAACGGCTCGCAAATATGGTGGTCGCCACCTGGCTGCGCAGCACCGGAAGCTCCATCTTTTCGGACGCTTCAATCATCTCGGGCGGCACATCCATGCCCCGCGTCACGCATATGCAAGGAGTATCCGCATGGGAGAACAACTTCATGGCCCGGTCTTTCCGGTCCTCCTCCGGCAACCGGGAAAAGAACGTCAGTTCCGTTTTGCCGAGCAGCTGCACCCGTTCCGCCGGGTGGAATTCAAAATATCCCGCTATTTCAAGGCCTGGACGATACAAGTCGGCCACAGTGATCGGACGTTTTAATCCGCTTTCGCCGGAAAGCACTTCAAGCCCAAACTCCTCCACCAAATCCGCAACCTTTAATTTTTTCGGCATGTTCTCTTTCTCCTTTTATGTCCCAATATCCCCATCCTACTGGATAATTCGGCTGAAATCAACAGCATGTGCCCATTGCAGCGGCACACGGCTCGATTAAAGCGGACGGATATGATGTAAGTCGGGTTCAGGACCGGTCTTTTTCATGAGACGATTGTCCCGATTGCCGTTCGTCATGCTCTTGATCTTCCTGATTGCCGCAGGCGATGCAGATCAATTTCCCGTCCTTGCCCATGGAACCTTCCAGGAAGCCGCCGCGGCAGTACACTTCGGTGCCGCATTGCGCGCAGTATCCGACTAGCTCTTGCACAGGTTATCCCCCCCCTAATATGGGCCACCCCGAAAATTTGTGCGCTACCCCCTAAAACTGTGCGCTACCCCCTAAATCCCCCTTAAAGGGGGACCCCAGGCGCCCCAAGCGCCCTGGACCCGCCTGTATGATGGTCATACTCGCTTCTAGGTCGCGTTTGTCCGGCATGGATTTTTTGCGTTCGCTAAAAAATCCTATGCCGGACACGCTTTACTTACGGCGCGATGCCGAATTAGATGCTTCGTGCCTCGTGCCCGCGTATGTTGGCATGGATTTTACTTACGTAAAATCTTGTGCCGCCACGCTTAACTATATTTGTTGAAGACCCGTTTTAACCTAATCGATCAGCATCTATGCAACACAAACACAGCTTTCAAGCAAACAGCACAAAAGCCAGCCGACCACGTCGACTGGCTTGCGTATATAGTAGCTACTACGACAACAGGATGGATTGAGTCGTTTCCTTGTCGAAGAAGTGCACTTTGTTCATGTCGATAGCGAGCTTCACGTTTGTGCCTTCCTTGAAGCCGGCACGGCCGTCAACGCGAGCTACTACGCTTTGGTTGCCGAGGCCGTTCAAGTACAGGAACATTTCATGGCCGAGGTTTTCCGCAACTTCGATGTGTGCGTTAACGATCGAATTCGGGGAAGCTTCGATGACGATAGCTTCTTCATGGAAGTCTTCCGGACGTACGCCGAACACGACTTCTTTACCGATATAGCCTTTTTCGCGAAGCACTTTCGCTTTGCCTTCCGGAACTTCCAGGTTGCAGCCCGGTGCTTTGAAGCGGAGGCCGCCGCCTTCTTCTGCGAACGTACCGCTGATGAAGTTCATCGACGGAGAGCCGATGAAGCCTGCAACGAACATGTTTACCGGATAGTTGTAGATCTCTTCCGGAGAAGCGGCTTGCTGAATGATGCCTTTATCCATTACGACGATACGGTCGCCCATTGTCATAGCTTCCGTCTGGTCGTGCGTTACGTAGATGATTGTAGTTTCAAGACGCTTGTGCAGCTTGCTGATTTCCGCACGCATCTGTACGCGCAGCTTGGCGTCCAAGTTGGAGAGCGGTTCGTCCATCAGGAACACTTGAGGTTCGCGGACGATAGCGCGGCCCAAGGCAACGCGTTGACGCTGACCGCCGGAGAGAGCCTTCGGCTTACGGTCAAGCAAATGTTCGATGTCGAGAATTTTCGCCGCTTCGCGAACGCGAGCGTCGATGTCGGCTTTCTTGAACTTGCGCAGCTTCAAACCGAAAGCCATGTTTTGATATACGTTCATGTGCGGATACAAAGCGTAAGATTGGAACACCATAGCGATGTCGCGGTCTTTCGGAGCCACGTCGTTAACGAGACGGTCGCCGATATAAAGCTCGCCTTCCGTGATTTCTTCGAGGCCTGCGATCATACGCAGCGTAGTCGACTTACCGCAACCGGAAGCGCCGACAAGTACGAGAAACTCTTTATCTTTAATCTCAAGATGGAAGTCTTTCACCGTTGCTTCTTCGTTACCCGGATACTTCTTCACGACGTGATTTAAGCGTACACCAGCCATGGATCAATTCCCCCTACGGATTAGTATCGTTCTTATAGTTCCATCTTACATTGCCGGGCCCGTTATGACTATGCACAATCTTCACAAAAAAATCACTTTCTTTTCGTTACTTTGTACAATAATAAAGCAATTTTCACAAGCACCGCATCGTTGAACGTCCTCACGTCCAGACCGGTTTCCTGCTTGAATTTATCCAGCCGGTAAAGCAGCGTATTGCGGTGAATGTACAGTTTTTTCGCGGTTTCGCTGACATTGCAGTCCAGGCTGAAAAACTGCTCCAGCGTCATCAACGTCTCCGCATCCATCACCACATCGATCCGCTTCAGCACCCGTTCCAAAAAATCGGCTTTGTTCTCTTCGGGTATCGGTTGAATCAGCTTCTCCAAATGCAGTTGCCATGGCAAATGAATGTTGCTGCCCACGTGATAGGTGCGCCCCAGCATCAAAGCTTCGCGCAGCTCGACCACCGTCACGTAAAGCGACTTGGCCGGAGTCATCGGATAATGCACGGCAACCTGGCATTCCCCGAGCCACTCGTTCGCCAGCATTTCCCTCAGCCCCAGCGCAATCGCCGTCAGCGTTTCTTCCAGGCTCTCCTCTTCGCCATACTCCCGATCGTCGCCCGCATCCGCTGATAATAGCTTGTCCGACCCGAGGATGAGCCATTCTTTTTCCATTAAGGGGATCAGCACGATATCCGCATCGAAAAACGATTCCAGCAGCTTTTTCAATTCCTGGTAGGAGCCTTTTTTTGTAGAAGGGTAATCCCCGTAGAGCAAAATCGGAATTTTCGCCGAATACAGCGATAAAGCGGATACCAAATTGTCCGGCATCTCTGCGCTGGATGCCCCCGAGTCCAGCTGCTGCCTCAGCCAGTCGCGGATAGCGCCGACTTTCCGCTCCTCTTCGCTCGCCATATAGGGAGGCTGCTTGCGCAGAGCCGCCGTGTGCCCCTCGCTTAACAGCTCGACAAGCGCAAGCTCCGCTTTCGTGAGGTCCGTTTTGCCTACGGAAAGAAGCTGCACCGTCTGGCCTTCCTGGCTCAGAAAAAACAACGTTTCCTGGTTCGCAACGATGCTCTGTCCCCCGCCGCTCGTATGAATAGGATCGGAAATCAACGATTTCCAGTCGCCGGCCGGCATTTTCACAAGGCGAACCACCGCCGGGCTCCAAACATCCTGCAGCTGCTGTTTAAGGTTATCCCAATCCATCCGCTCCACTCCCGTCTGTCTATATGGGATCATTGTAGCATATGAGAAGCTTCTTATCGAAATCAGTTCCCCTACATGAAAGAAGGCCGCTTGTGCGCGGCCTTTCTTCCCTGTATCAGTTGATCACCCGACGGGCCGTCACATAGTGATCTTTCCACCAGCCCGTTTCGATTGTGCTGTACTTGACGCCGCCTTCTCCGTACGTATGAATCATCATGCCATTGCCCGCGTACATTCCGACATGGCCGATTTTTCCACCTGAATCCTTCGTCGTGAAAAACACCAGGTCGCCTACGTCGAGGTTGCTCTTGCTCACAAACTTCCCTTCTTTGGCCTGGTTGCGGGATACTCTCGGCAGTGTGATGCCGTTTTCGGCAAAAATCGTTTTCATGAACGAAGAGCAATCAAACGTCTTGGTTTGCCCGTATTTGGCGCCAAAAACGTAAGGCGTTCCCAAGTATTTGCGAGCGTCAAGCACCAGTTGGACGCGCTTCTGATCATTCGCGGACAGAACGCGGCGCGCGCCTATAAAACTTTTTTCAAATGTGGAATTGATCGGTTGGATGATCACTTCGTCCTTGCTTTTGGAAGCCAGGATCATCTTGTCATTGCCTATGTAGATCCCTGATGTATTCGGAGTGGAGCCGCTGCCGAAGAAAAGCACATCCCCTTCCTTTACGGAGCTTAAGCTCTTGATTAAAGGCTTGTTCATTTTATATTGTGCGCTCAAACCTCGCGGCATATTGTAATCAAGCAGGTCGTACACGTAAAAGATCAGCCCGGAAGCGTCGAATCCTTGGGAAGGAGACTCGGAGCCCGCATCGTAATCTTTGCCCACCATTTTTTTGACAATCGAGACGGCGTCCATATCGTCGTATGCGGCAAAAGCTTGTCCGGCAAATGCCCCGGTCAGCATCACGGTCATTGCAGCGGTAACTCCTGCGGTACGAAGCAGGTTGCGTTTGAACATAATCTTAATTCCTCCAGTGCGTGTAGTTTTCCCCATGTTTGGGTGAATGCTCTTGCTGTAGCATCAGATTACCATGGAAAGGATAGTAATATCATTACTTAAATATTGCCAATGAATATGTATTAATGGTAATTCAGTTAATATATACGACTTGTATATCAATCCGCATCAGCACCATGCATTTTAAATTTGTCCTGCTCGATTTTGGATATTTTCAAAAGTAAAGGAAAAAACTAACGTTGCTGCAAATGATTCACTATGAAGGAGGAGGGGGCCCATATTTCCGTTATTGTATGGCAAGGGGAACGTTCCATTGGCATGGGCTCCCGACCGGGTGCCGGACATCATCTCCTACCAGGCTGAACCCCATCCCGATGCGTCGTCATGCATAGAACGGGCGCTTGCCCAGCCGATCGGAACGCCGCCGCTGCGCCAGCTCGCCCGCGGGCGTTCGAACGCGGTCATTTTGATCAGCGATATAAGCCGGCTGTGCCCGACCTATTTGTTTTTGATACGGCTGCTTGATGAGCTGAATGAAGCCGGCATCGGCGATGACCGCATTCATGTCATCGTGGCGCTTGGACTTCACCGGAAACAGACGGAAGACGAGCTGCGTCAGCTCGCCGGCGACGCCGCATACCGGCGCGTCCGGGTGATGAACCATTCCGCTATGAGCGAGGACTGCGTTTTTCTCGGCACCACCTCTTTGGGCACTCCGGTGGAAATTAACCGCATCGTGGCCGAAGCCGATCTGCGAATCGCAACCGGCAATATCGAACCGCACGCGCTGGTAGGTATTTCGGGAGGGGTTAAAGCGCTCGTTCCGGGAGCAGCCTCCCACCGCTGCATCGAATGCAACCATTCGCTATCGCAGCGATATACCGCACGGCCCGGCGATCCGGGCAATCCGGTGCACCGCGACTTGGAGGAAGCGCAGCAGCTCGCACCGATTCACTTCTTGTTCAACGTGATTGTCGATCATGAACGCCGGATCATCGATGCCTTTGCCGGAGATGTCGCGGAGGCTCATCGTATCGGGGCGGAGCGGGCCGCAGCCTTATTCGTGGTCCCCGTCCACCGGAAGTACGATGTGACGGTCGTCTCCGCCGGCGGCCATCCGAAGGATACTCAGCTGTACCAAGCGATCAAGTCTTTGAAAAATGCCGCTTCCATCACAAGGCACGGCGGCGATATCCTGCTTGTCGCCGAATGCGAGGAGATGTTCGGAAACGGAATATTCCAGTTTTGGATGGAAACGATGCAGGATCGGGCAGAGATGGTCGACAAGCTGAAAAGACAGTTCGTTCTTGGCGCTCATAAAATTTTGCACATTGACGAGGTTCTGCAAAAACACCGGGTGCACATCCACTCCCGGATTCCCGAACCAATCGTCCGGCTGATCGGGTTCGAGCCGGCCCGCAACCTGCAGGCGGCTTATGACCGGCTGACCGCCGACCGTTCCAGATCGGTTGCCTTGATGCCCTGCGGAGCGCTTACTTTTCCGCAAATGCAATCAACAATAACTTCACATAAAGCGGGTGTTTAAGCATGTGGAATGGCTGGACTTTAGACAGAGTCGTCATTTTGTTCGTCGGCTTAGCCTATCTGGCAATCGGAGCCCAGGTCACGTTATCGCATTACCGGCAAAACTTTCACCATAAAGCGATGTGGGGCCCCGTCCTCTCCGCTCCTTTTCTGTGCCTTTTCAGCGTGTGGCTCGCCATGGCCCCTTCGCCATGGCTCTATACGACGTTTTTGGTTCTTATGTACATAGGAGCATTGGTTGGGGTTGTCGGCTTTTACTACCACTTCCACGGCGTCGGGGTTCGCGTTGGCGGATATACGTCACGCAATTTCCTGGTAGGTCCGCCTGTCGTGCTGCCGCTCCTGTTTACCGCGATAGGAGTCCTTGGCCTGCTCGCTTATTACTGGAGGTGAAGGCATGAGCAAAACGACACATTATCCGTCCTACGACGTGATGAGTCATGCGGAGCATTGGGACGACCATACGCAGCATATTGTGACGTCCCGGCTCATTAGGGAAAAATCGTACTCTTTCCTCACAACGGTGGAGGCGGAAATTTTGCGGGCCTGGTGCTCGAAGCTGGTAGGCGATATGCGTGGGGAAATCATTCAATATGTGCTTTGCCATATCGATCAGACTTTATCGGACGGCCGCGGGGAGGGCCAGCGAAAGCCGGATGTCGCGCCGGCCCCCGAGCTGATCCGCAAAGGCCTGAAAGCTATCGATGCGACTTGTCAGTCGCTTCATGCCAAACATTTTTTCGAGCTGGAAGATTACATGCAGCAGGGGCTTATGAAAGATATCAGCGAAGGTTCTGCGGAGCCTGCTTCCATTTGGGCCTCCGTTCCCCAGCAGGATCTGTTTAAAAAACTTCTGAACTATACGCTGGAAGCGTACTATTCCCATCCGACCGTATGGTCGGAAATCGGCTATGCCGGGCCCGCTTATCCGCGCGGTTATATTCGGGCTCGTGCAGGGCAATGGGATGCATGGGAGGCGAGACTCGAAAATGAATCGTAAATATGCAAACGAAGAGGTCGATGTCGTTATCGTCGGCGCCGGGGCTGCCGGCGGGGTGCTCGCCAAAGAGCTCAGCGAGTCGGGCATGAGCGTTGTCGTACTTGATGCCGGGCCGATGTGGGACCCTCAGCATGACTTCGCCAGCGACGAACTCTCAATGCAGCGGCTCGGCTGGGAGGAAACCCGCCTCGTGGATGGCCGGGATCCCCTCACCATGGGACACAACAATTCCGGCCGCGGGATCGGCGGCGGAACGACGCATTTTACCGGAGTGTTTCTGCGGTTTCACGATGCCGACTTTCGTGCTCGCACCTTGGACGGCGTTGCGGACGACTGGCCGATCGGTTACGACGATCTGGCCCCCTATTACGATAAAATCGAAAAGGAAATCGCGGTTTCCGGACCGAAGCATTTTCCTTGGGGCAACTTCCATGGTCCATACCTTTATCCCGAACGCGATCCGCTTAGTCCAAACGCATACGTTTTTCAAAAAGGCTGTGAGGCGCTCGGCATTCGCCACGTCGTTGCGCCTCTGGCGATATTGTCCGCCCCGTTTGAGGATAGACCGCCGTGCATCAACCGCGGGTTTTGCAACCAAGGATGTATGCCCAACGCCAAATTCAGCACGCTGATCGTCCATATACCAAAGGCGATGCGGGCGGGCGCGGAAGTGCTGCCTAACTGCATGGTTACGCAAGTGATGACGGACAAGCACGGACGGGCCAGCGGCGTCACCTTCGTCCATGAAGGCAAGGAATACGTGCAAAAAGCGCGCCTCGTTATTTTGTCCGCCTATGTGGTAGAAACTCCTCGGCTGCTGCTGAATTCGGCTAACGGGCGTTACCCAAGCGGACTCGCCAACAGCAGCGGATGGGTCGGCCGCGGGTTTATGACGCACAGCAGCCACGATGTGTACGCAAAGTTTGCCGAAGAAGTACGCTTGTATAAAGGAACGCCGGTGCTCGCTACGACGCAGGATTTTTACGAAACGATGCCGGACGCCGGCTTTGTTCGCGGATATACGCTGCACGCACACGGAGCCAGGCCGCTCGCGTTCGTCAAAGGAATTGCAAACTCGCAAACCGGGTTGTTATGGGGAGAGAAGCTGAGGCAGACCGCCTTGGATTATAACTTCTACGGGCGTGTTACGATGGTTGGCGAAGTGCTGCCTCATCCGGATAACCGGATCACCCTTGCCGACGAGAAGGACGATCTTGGCTTGCCCCGCGCGAAGGTCACCTTCAGCTTTGGCGAAAATGACCGTCGGCTCATCGATCATGCCGTGGTCAAAATGGGCCAAATTCTCGAAGCAGCCGGAGGAAAAGTGGAATTTGTCGTTCCGGACACGGCTCATTTGATGGGCGGATGTCGAATGGGGGCGAACCCGGACGAATCGGTTGTCAACTCTTACGGCCAAACGCACGATATCCCGAACCTGTTTATTTGCGACGCCAGCATTTTCGTCACATCGGGGGCGGGCAATCCGACCAATACCGTGATGGCGCTGGCAGCCCGAACCGCGGATTACATCCGCAAACAAGCTGCGCAGCTCTTCTCTCTAAGCGAAAAGCCCATCCATGTGTGATCACGGATGGGCTTTATTTTGCATAGCTCAAGTTGTAAGATAAAGGGGTACTCAGCTAATTTTGATGATATTGGAGGCTTCACGCTTATGGCTATTGCCGAAGTAACCGTCATTCCTATAGGTACGGAAACAACCAGTCTCAGCGCTTATGTCGCCCGTTTGCATAAGGTGCTTGAACAAGAGCAGGCTGCAGGTGGAATCCGGTTTCAACTGACTCCGATGAGCACGATCATTGAAGGGGAATTGGACGAGCTGTTCCGTGTCATCCGCTTGGTGCACGAGGTTCCTTTCGAACAAGGAGCAAGCCGCGTGTCCACCTCCATAAAAATCGATGATCGCCGCGACAAACCGGCCAGCATGGAGCAAAAACTGCGTTCGGTTGCCGAGAAAATATAAAGATCAAAAAGGCAAGAACATAAATCCTCAAAAGCGAAGTGTCTTCTGAAGCTTATTCCCGGTGCTTGTGGGGGAGTCCTCGTTTCCGCGAAAATTATTTCCCGGAGTAACAAAAAAAGACCGTTTCCGGTCTGTTTTGTTAGGGTAATGGTGAGCCATGTAGGACTCGAACCTACGACACCCTGATTAAAAGTCAGGTGCTCTACCGACTGAGCTAATGGCTCTCATATGTAGAAGTGATGGAGGATGATGGATTCGAACCACCGAACTCGTCAGAGAACAGATTTACAGTCTGCTGCGTTTGGCCACTTCGCTAATCCTCCATGGTCCATCAAAAAAATGGCTCGGGACGGAATCGAACCGCCGACACGAGGATTTTCAGTCCTCTGCTCTACCGACTGAGCTACCGAGCCATATGTATATAGTGTTCCATTTTGGTGAGAAACATCCCTCTCAGGATGTAAAATGGCGGAGCCGACGGGATCCTCTTCGTTTCACTCCGAGACTGCGAAGTCATCCTAACGAAGCTGATGCTCCGACGAACCCTGAAACCATTGGGTTCTCATCCCTTACAGGATGTTAAATGGCGGAGCCGACGGGATTCGAACCCGCGGTCTCCTGCGTGACAGGCAGGCATGTTAGGCCTCTACACCACGGCTCCACACTATATAAAAAAATTCCACTGGTGCCGCCGAGAGGACTTGAACCCCCAACCTACTGATTACAAGTCAGTTGCTCTACCAATTGAGCTACAGCGGCATATCATGATGCTTATGGTGGACGCTGACGGGATCGAACCGCCGACCCTCTGCTTGTAAGGCAGATGCTCTCCCGGCTGAGCTAAGCGTCCACAAAGAAGAGCACAAATCGTATCTTACCACAAAATCCGACAAACTATCAACCAAAATTTCAACAAATGATGGTAGCGGCGGAGGGGATCGAACCCCCGACCTCACGGGTATGAACCGTACGCTCTAGCCAGCTGAGCTACGCCGCCATGATAAAAGATTTCGTAAAATAAAACTACGGAGAGAGAGGGATTCGAACCCTCGCACCACTTACGCAGTCTAACCCCTTAGCAGAGGGTCCCCTTGAGCCACTTGGGTATCTCTCCAAGATTCATGTTTCAGGACATGTTGCTCCCTGAAAACTAGATGCGAATCACTTCAAGTGTGCTGCGTTAGATTCCTTTGGGTACTTCTTTTGGTTAAGCCCTCGACCGATTAGTATTCGTCAGCTCCACACGTTACCGCGCTTCCACCCCGAACCTATCTACCTCGTCGTCTACAAGGGGTCTTACATACTGGGAAATCTCATCTTGAGGGGGGCTTCACGCTTAGATGCTTTCAGCGCTTATCCCTTCCGTACTTGGCTATCCAGCCGTGCCTCTGGCGAGACAACTGGTACACCAGCGGTACGTCCATCCCGGTCCTCTCGTACTAAGGACAGCTCCTCTCAAATTTCCTACGCCCGCGACAGATAGGGACCGAACTGTCTCACGACGTTCTGAACCCAGCTCGCGTACCGCTTTAATGGGCGAACAGCCCAACCCTTGGGACCTACTTCAGCCCCAGGATGCGATGAGCCGACATCGAGGTGCCAAACCTCCCCGTCGATGTGGACTCTTGGGGGAGATAAGCCTGTTATCCCCAGGGTAGCTTTTATCCGTTGAGCGATGGCCCTTCCATTCGGTACCACCGGATCACTAAGCCCGACTTTCGTCCCTGCTCGACCTGTTTGTCTCGCAGTCAAGCTCCCTTCTGCCTTTGCACTCTTCGAATGATTTCCAACCATTCTGAGGGAACCTTGGGGCGCCTCCGTTACTCTTTAGGAGGCGACCGCCCCAGTCAAACTGCCCACCTGACACTGTCCCCATACCCGATCAGGGTACCAGGTTAGAACTCCGATACGATCAGGGTGGTATCCCAACGTCGCCTCCACACAAGCTGGCGCTCATGCTTCAAAGGCTCCCACCTATCCTGTACAGATCGTACCAAAGTCCAATATCAAGCTGCAGTAAAGCTCCATGGGGTCTTTCCGTCTTGTCGCGGGTAACCTGCATCTTCACAGGTATTAAAATTTCACCGGATCTCTCGTCGAGACAGCGCCCAAGTCGTTACGCCATTCGTGCGGGTCAGAATTTACCTGACAAGGAATTTCGCTACCTTAGGACCGTTATAGTTACGGCCGCCGTTTACTGGGGCTTCGGTTCACAGCTTCGGTTTGCACCTTACCGCTCCCCTTAACCTTCCAGCACCGGGCAGGCGTCAGCCCGTATACTTCGCCTTGCGGCTTCGCACAGACCTGTGTTTTTGCTAAACAGTCGCTTGGGCCTTTTCACTGCGGCCCCCTCCGGCTATTCACCTTACCGGGGCACCCCTTCTCCCGAAGTTACGGGGTCATTTTGCCGAGTTCCTTAACGAGAGTTCTTCCGCGCGCCTTAGAATTCTCTTCTCGCCTACCTGTGTCGGTTTGCGGTACGGGCACCTTCTCCCTGGCTAGAGGCTTTTCTTGGCAGCTTGAGATCATGACCTTCGGTACTCCCGAAGTTTCCCTCCCCATCACAGCTCAGCCTTACGATGCGCGGATTTGCCTACGCACCAGCCTTACTGCTTGGACGGACATCCATCAGTCCGCGTCACTACCCTTCTGCGTCACCCCATTGCTCATAACGGTTCACGGTGGTACAGGAATTTCGACCTGTTGTCCTTCGACTACGCCTTTCGGCCTCGCCTTAGGTCCCGACTAACCCTGAGCGGACGAACCTTCCTCAGGAACCCTTAGGCTTTCGGCGGATGGGATTCTCACCCATCTTTTCGTTACTCATACCGGCATTCTCACTTGTATACAGTCCACCTGTCCTTACAGTCAAGCTTCTACCCGTATACAACGCTCCCCTACTGCCCATTACTGGACCCATAGCTTCGGTGGTGTGTTTAGCCCCGTTACATTTTCGGCGCAGAGTCACTCGACCAGTGAGCTATTACGCACTCTTTCAATGGTGGCTGCTTCTAAGCCAACATCCTGGTTGTCTGTGCAACTCCACATCCTTTCCCACTTAACACACACTTGGGGACCTTAGCTGATGATCTGGGCTGTTTCCCTCTTGACGATGGATCTTAGCACTCACCGTCTGACTCCCGGGTATAAGTATGCGGCATTCAGAGTTTGACTGGACTTGGTAACCCTTGGCGGGCCCCGCACCCAATCAGTGCTTTACCTCCGCTACTCTTATCCCGAGGCTAGCCCTAAAGCTATTTCGGGGAGAACCAGCTATCTCCGAGTTCGATTGGAATTTCTCCCCTACCCCCACCTCATCCCCGAATTTTTCAACGTTCGTGGGTTCGGGCCTCCAGTGCGTGTTACCGCACCTTCACCCTGGACAGGGGTAGATCACACGGTTTCGGGTCTACGCCCACGTACTCAAGTCGCCCTATTCAGACTCGCTTTCGCTGCGGCTTCGGCTCTTCACCTTAACCTTGCACGTGAACGTAACTCGCCGGTTCATTCTACAAAAGGCACGCCATCACCCTTTAACGGGCTCTGACTTCTTGTAAGCACACGGTTTCAGGTTCTGTTTCACTCCGCTCCCGCGGTTCTTTTCACCTTTCCCTCACGGTACTGCTTCACTATCGGTCGCTAGGGAGTATTTAGCCTTGGCAGATGGTCCTGCCTGCTTCCCACGGGGTTCCTCGTGTCCCGCGGTACTCGGGATCCGTCTAGCGATACGTTGGCTTTTGGTTACGGGACTGTTACCCTCTTTGGTGAGCCTTTCCAGACTACTTCGCCTAACCAACTTTTCGCACATTGACGTCCCACAACCCCAGGGGGCAAGCCCCCTGGTTTGGGCTACTCCGCGTTCGCTCGCCGCTACTGACGGAATCACTCTTGTTTTCTTCTCCTGAGGGTACTTAGATGTTTCAGTTCCCCTCGTATGCCTCCAACTACCCTATGTATTCAGGTAGAGGTAACCGAGTATTACCTCGGCTGGGTTCCCCCATTCGGACATCCCCGGATCAACGCCTGCTTACGGCTCCCCGAGGCATTTCGTCGTTCGCCACGTCCTTCTTCGGCTCCTAGCGCCTAGGCATCCTCCGTGTGCTCTTATTAGCTTAACCTAAGCTAAATCATTGCTAAAGGAATTCTAAGCTTTCGCTTGAAGTTGTTTCGCTATCTAGTTTTCAAGGAACAAACCATCGCTTTGACAGCGACAAGTGCTATCTTACCACAACGCCCGCTCGCATTTCAAGCAGAAACACTAGCCAACATTGGCGGTTGATGGTGGAGCCAAGCGGGATCGAACCGCTGACCTCCTGCTTGCAAGGCAGGCGCTCTCCCAGCTGAGCTATGGCCCCAAAATTCCATCAAAACTGAACAAATGAATGTTTGATTAGCCGATTATTGTCCGGCACCCTGCAGATGCCATGGACTCCATAGAAAGGAGGTGATCCAGCCGCACCTTCCGATACGGCTACCTTGTTACGACTTCACCCCAATCATCTACCCCACCTTCGGCGGCTGGCTCCTTGCGGTTACCCCACCGACTTCGGGTGTTGTAAACTCTCGTGGTGTGACGGGCGGTGTGTACAAGACCCGGGAACGTATTCACCGCGGCATGCTGATCCGCGATTACTAGCAATTCCGACTTCATGCAGGCGAGTTGCAGCCTGCAATCCGAACTGAGACCGGCTTCTAAAGATTCGCTCCAGATCGCTCCTTCGCTTCCCGTTGTACCGGCCATTGTAGTACGTGTGTAGCCCAGGTCATAAGGGGCATGATGATTTGACGTCATCCCCACCTTCCTCCGGTTTGTCACCGGCAGTCATCTTAGAGTGCCCGACCTTACTCGCTGGCAACTAAGATCAAGGGTTGCGCTCGTTGCGGGACTTAACCCAACATCTCACGACACGAGCTGACGACAACCATGCACCACCTGTCTCCTCTGTCCCGAAGGCCTGCCCTATCTCTAGGACATTCAGAGGGATGTCAAGACCTGGTAAGGTTCTTCGCGTTGCTTCGAATTAAACCACATACTCCACTGCTTGTGCGGGTCCCCGTCAATTCCTTTGAGTTTCACTCTTGCGAGCGTACTCCCCAGGCGGAGTGCTTACTGTGTTGACTTCGGCACCGAGGGTATCGAAACCCCCGACACCTAGCACTCATCGTTTACGGCGTGGACTACCAGGGTATCTAATCCTGTTTGCTCCCCACGCTTTCGCGCCTCAGCGTCAGTTACAGGCCAGAAAGCCGCCTTCGCCACTGGTGTTCCTCCACATCTCTACGCATTTCACCGCTACACGTGGAATTCCGCTTTCCTCTCCTGCACTCCAGTCCTCCAGTTTCCGGTGCGAACCAGGGTTGAGCCCTGGGCTTAAACACCAGACTTAAAGAACCGCCTGCGCGCGCTTTACGCCCAATAATTCCGGACAACGCTTGCCCCCTACGTATTACCGCGGCTGCTGGCACGTAGTTAGCCGGGGCTTTCTTCTCCTGTACCGTCACCTTGAGAGCAGTTACTCTCCCAAGCGTTCGTCCAGGGCAACAGAGCTTTACGATCCGAAAACCTTCATCACTCACGCGGCGTTGCTCCGTCAGACTTGCGTCCATTGCGGAAGATTCCCTACTGCTGCCTCCCGTAGGAGTCTGGGCCGTGTCTCAGTCCCAGTGTGGCCGATCACCCTCTCAGGTCGGCTACGCATCGTCGCCTTGGTGAGCCGTTACCTCACCAACTAGCTAATGCGCCGCAGGCCCATCTGTAAGCCGCAGCTTGCACCGCGTTTCTTGGCCCCTTCATGCGAAAGAACCATCTATCCGGTCTTAGCTACCGTTTCCGGTAGTTATCCCGATCTTACAGGCAGGTTGCCTACGTGTTACTCACCCGTCCGCCGCTAACCTTTCCCGAAGGAAAGATCCGCTCGACTTGCATGTATTAGGCACGCCGCCAGCGTTCGTCCTGAGCCAGGATCAAACTCTCCAATAAAGTTGAGTTGATTATATAGCTCATTGCTTTAAAACTACTGGCTAATTCAAACATCATTTGTTCAGTTTTCAAGGAACTTTGTTCACGTCGTTTTTGTCGTGACAAGTACATATCTTATCACTTTCGATCGACGATTGCAACACTTTATTTTTTTCCATTTGCCGATCAGGCCCGGCCGGATGGCCCGCCTTCCGAGGCGCGTCCACCGCGCTTTCGCGGCGACAAAAACTAATTTACCACAGATGGCGCCCGTAATGCAACTTTTAAAGTTTGCCGCCGACACCTTTTTTATACATGGCAAAAAAACGGCCCTAATAGCAAGGGAGCAGCCCGTCAAAGCTGCTCCCGCCACATCCATATAATTTATGCTTCACCTAAGAGCTTCAGCAGTTCCTGCTCATCGTCGATGATGCGAATGCCCAGCTCCTGCGCCTTTGTCAGCTTGCTGCCGGCGCTTTCCCCGGCTATGACGATATCCGTTTTCTTCGACACGCTGCCGGTAATTTTGGCGCCGAGCGCTTCGAGTTTTTTCGCAGCTTCGTCACGGCCCATCGTCGATAATGTGCCGGTAAGCACGACCGTTTTTCCGAAAAACGGGTTATCCGTATTGACCGGTTCGGCTCTCTCCTCCACTTGAGGCGAGACGCCGGCCTGAAGCATTCGGTCAATGCTTTTTTGCACGTTTGGATCCTGGAAGAAGGAAACGATGCTCTCCGCCACAATGTCCCCGATATCGTGGAGCGTCAAAAGCTCCTCCTTGGTCGCATTCATAAGCGGCTCCAGACCGAGAAAATGATCCGCCAGCACCTTGGTCGTCGTGATGCCGGTATTCGGAATGCCAAGCGCGTACAGGAAAGACGCGAGCGGCCGCGTCTTGCTTTTATCTATCGCCTCAAGCAAGTTGTTCGCTTTTTTCTCGCCAAAACGCTCCAGCTTAATCAGGTCGGCAAATTGCAAATCATATAAGTCGGCGGGGTCCCGGACCCCGAGTTCTTCGTACAGCTGTTCGGCGGTTTTCTCGCTGAACGTTTCGATGTCCATCGCATCGCGGGATGCAAAATGGGCGAGCCATGCAATCGCCTGCGGCTTACAGCCGAGTTTGTTCGGGCAGAACAGATGCGCCCCGCGCTGCTCGAGCGGCGTGCCGCAGGCTGGACAATGAGTCGGGGACACAATCTCGCCGCCATCCTGTTCTTCCGTCACTTTTCCCAAAATTTCAGGGATTACGTCATTCGATCTTCTTATATATATGAGCGTGCCAAGCGCGTGTTTCAGGTTTTTGCGTTCGATGTCGTCGACGTTATTGAGCGTACAATTGCGCACCGTCACCCCGGCCAACTCCACCGGTTCCACGACCGCGGCAGGCGTGATTTTGCCGGTACGGCCGACGTTCCAGTTCACCGCCTCGAGGATCGTCGTCGCTTCCTCGGATTCGAATTTATAGGCGACCGCCCAGCGCGGGAATTTCTCCGTGTAACCGAGCACCTCGCGCGTTCGCATGTCGGTGATTTTAACCACTGCACCGTCAATCAAATAATCAAGGGAATGGCGCATGTCGGCGACCGTTTGCAGCTCTTTTTCCACCTCTTCGATGGAATCGAAAAACTTGACGTAGGGGCTGACTTTAAACTGGTTGTTCCGCAAAAATTCAATCATTTCGCGGTGGTCGGCAAATTGGATATTGTCCGAAAAACCGACATTGTAAAAATACGCGTTCAGCCGTCTTTCCGCAGTGACCTTCGGGTTCAAGTTGCGGAGAGCGCCGGCCGCGGCGTTGCGGGCGTTTTTGAGCGGCTCCGCGGCGGTCCGGTTATATTCCTCAAGCACGGACAAGTTCATGATGCCCTCGCCCTGAACTTCAATGATGCCGTCGCGGTAAGGGATTTGCAGCGGAATCGACTTGATCGTTTTCACCTGCGGCAAGATGCCTTCGCCAACCGTTCCGTTGCCGCGGGTAGACGCTTGAACGAGCTCTCCGCCTTCGTAGGTCAGATTCAGCGTCAGCCCGTCGAACTTCAGCTCCACGACAAAAGACAGCGGCGGCAGCGGGTTGTCCGGATGCTGCGTATTGTAATCGTTAACCAGCTTGAGCGCGCGGGTATGCCACGCCGCCAAGTCCTCATGGCTTTGCGCCTTGTCCAAACTCCACAGCCGGGCCCGGTGCCGGTGCGGCTCGAACCCTTTCAGGATGGCATCTCCGATCCGCTGAGTCGGAGAATAAGACAAAACAACGCCGGTTTCCTTCTCTAGAGCGACGAGCCGGTCGTACAGCTTGTCGTAGTCGGCATCGCTTATCGATGGCTGGTCGAGCGTATAATATAAATAGTTGTGCTTGTTGATCTCTTCAATGAGGGATTTCATTTCGGACAAGGCTTCAGCCATGCAAAACCATCCTCTCTTTTACTCCACCTTGGTAATCGGTGCGAATTTGGCGAGCAGGCGCTTGACCCCCGTCGGGGCCGGGAAAGCGATCTGCAGTTCGGTGTCGTCGCCCGCGCCTTTGAGCGCGACGACCGTGCCCGTGCCCCACTTGCCGTGGGCCACCTTGTCGCCGACCTTGTAGTCGGCGACAGGCGTGCCCGGCTGCGGGGGCACGCTGCGGCTGGCCGCGGGGGCGCCGGCAGCGCCTGCCGCGGCCGGCCGGCCAAAGCCGGCGGCGCTGCCGAAGGCACCGCTGCGCGCCGCGCCGCCGCCCAGCTGCGCCGAGCGGGCGAAGCCTCCGCCGGCGCCGAAACCGCCGCGGCCGAAGCTCGGGCCGCCGCCCGAAACGACCTCGACGAGTTCCTCGGGGATTTCCCCGAGGAATCGCGAGGGCGCGTTCATCTGCGTGCGGCCGAACAAGGTCCGCATGCGGGCGCACGAGAGGAACAGCTCCTGCTCGGCACGCGTGATGCCGACGTACGCGAGACGGCGTTCCTCTTCGAGCTCCTGGTCGTCCATAAACGCCCGGCTGTGCGGGAAGACGCCTTCCTCCATGCCGATGATAAACACGACCGGAAATTCGAGGCCTTTGGCGCTGTGCATCGTCATCAGCACCACGCCGTTGTTTTTATCGACAACGTCCTCGTCCATCGTATCGATGTCGGCAATCAGCGCGAGGTCCGTCAGGAACGCAACGAGCGAGCGGTCTTCGTTTCTTTTTTCAAAATCCATCGTCACGGATAAAAATTCTTGGATGTTCTCGAGCCTTGCCTGCGATTCGATTGTATTCTCACGCTGCAGCTCGGCCTGGTAGCCCGACAATTGCAGCACCTGCTCAGTCAGCTCGGTCACGGATAAATATTCGACCATCCGGTTTAAGTTCGAAATCATATCGCGGAAATCAGCGAGCGCATTCCGGGCTTTGCCCGTAATCTCCAGCGCCTCGACCTCCTCCAGCATCGCGAACATCGAGATGCCGCGGCGCCCTGCGAGGTCTGCCAGCCGATCGACGGACGTATCGCCGATACCCCGCTTCGGCACGTTCACGACGCGCGCGAAGCTGATATCGTCATCCGGGTTGGAAATGAGCCGCAAATAAGCGAGGATATCCTTGATCTCTTTACGGTCATAGAACTTGATGCCGCCGACGATCTGATAAGGGATATCCGATTTGATCAAAATTTCCTCGATCACGCGGGACTGGGCATTCGTACGGTATAAAATAGCGTGGTCGCTGTACGAGCGGCCCTTGGCGACGTTGCGGCTGATTTCGCCGGTGACAAAATAACCTTCGTCATGCTCGCTATCGGCCTGATAAACGCGAACCTTCGCTCCGCCTTCCTTGTCGGTCCACAAGTTTTTCGGCTTGCGCCCGGCGTTGTTGCCGATGACTTTGTTGGCCGCGTTCAAGATGTTGGCGGTGGAGCGGTAATTTTGCTCGAGCAAAATTGTCGTCGCTTTCGGATAATCCTGCTCGAAGTTCAAAATGTTTGTGATGTCCGCGCCTCGCCAGCGGTAAATCGACTGATCGCTGTCGCCGACGACGCAAATGTTTTTGTGCTTGTCCGCCAGCATTTGCGTCAGCATATACTGGGCCCGGTTCGTATCCTGGTACTCGTCCACGTGGATATAACGGAATTTGCTCTGATAAAAATCGAGCACCTCCGGCACATCCTTAAACAGTTCGATCGTTTTCATGATCAGGTCGTCGAAATCGAGCGAGTTGTTGTGCTTCAGCTTTTTTTGGTACAAGCTGTACACCTTTGCGACGATGCCTTGAAAATAATCGCCGATTCGGTTTTCATACCGTTCGGGGGAAACCAGTTCGTTTTTGGCGTTTCCGATTTCGGCCTGCACCGCTTTGGGCTCGAACTTTTTCGTATCGATATTCAGTTCCTTCATACAATTGCGGATGACGGACAGCTGATCCCCCGAATCAAGGATCGTAAAATTCGACGTAAAGCCGATGCGGCTGATATCCTTGCGCAAAATCCGCACGCACATCGAGTGGAACGTCGATACCCAAATATCGTTTGCGGACGGGCCGACGAGCTTCGCCACCCGCTCCTGCATTTCGCGCGCCGCTTTGTTCGTAAATGTAATCGCCAGAATGCTCCACGGAGCTACCTTGCGGGCTCCGATCAGGTAAGCGATGCGGTGCGTGAGCACCCGCGTCTTGCCGCTCCCCGCTCCGGCCATGATGAGAAGAGGCCCTTCGGTCGCTTCGACGGCTGCGCGCTGCTGCGGGTTGAGCAGCTTGACCGCTTTTAAAATATCTATAGGTTCATTCATTGCATTCATTATCAATTATTCCCTTCCTAGCTTTTGATGGCTTTTACGGTTGCGAGCGCATTCGGCAAATCGTCATAAATGGCGTTGCCAACGACTATCGTGTCTGCTGCTTCGGCTGCCGATCGAGCCTGATCGGGACTGGCGATGCCGCCTCCGTAAAACAGCCGTGCCTCGTGGAGCACTTTGCGTACTTTGCCCACCGTCTCCATGTCTCCGAACGTTCCGCTGTACTCCATATAAAATACCGGGCACCGGAACAGCCTGTCCGCCATGCGGGCGTAGGCTTCGATGTCCTTCAGCGTCAGATCGGTGACCGCTTCGGTTACTCGTGCCGCCGTCGATGCTCCGTTGAGCACTACATAACCTTCCGTGAGAATCCGATCCCACTCCAGAATGGCGCCGTATTCTTTCAGCGCCTCATGGTGATGTCCGGTAATCCAGTCCATATGCCGCGAATTCAGGACGAGCGGGATCATGAACAGATCGAAGCCGGGCACTATCGCCTCCCGATCGGATATTTCCAGCACGCAGGGCACTTCGAACCGCCTGATCCGCGCAAGCAAATCGACGGTATTGTCGAAGGTGACGCCGCTTGAGCCGCCGACCATCACCGCATCGGTACCGGACGTGCATACCGCCTCCAGCGCTTCGTCCGAAAGCTGCTTGTCCGGATCCAGCTTAAAAACATGCTTCCACAGCCGTATATCGAGACTCACCTTTAGCCCCTCCGCTTCTTGTGTACAAACCTAGTCTATGATACCCTTCGGGGCCTGTCAAACATAAGCCGATATTGTTTTCATTATACAAAAGGGGAACGTGCATTCGCAATGTTAAAATCCCCCTAAGTTGCGGGACCACCCCCTAAATCCCCTAAAGGGGGGCCCCAGGCGCTCGGGCGCCCTGGACCCGCCCGCCGGAAGTTTATGCTCGCTTCTAATTCGCGTTTGTCCAGCATGGGTTTATTGCTGTTAGGCAATAAACCCTATGCTGGACACGCTTCACTTTTGGAGCGGAGTTGCCGGGAGGAAGAACGTGCCTCTGGCCCGCGTTTGGCAGCATGGATTTTGCCGATGCAAAATCCTATGCCGCCACGCTTAACTTATTGCATGTTGCACGTTGCAACACTCTATTACCGCAACACCTCATTTCACAAAAAAAAGCTCCCACCGGCGTGATGCCGTGGAAGCTTTTTTTGGGTACAGAGCCTAGAGCAAATATTTCGCACCGTGCGAGGAGCTGCCGCTCGTCTTCGACGCGGCGCTTTGCTCCGACTGGCCCGATTGGGCCGCGGAAGAACTGAGCGAGTAGCCGGTGCTGCCGGACTGGCGGCCGGCGGAAGAGCTGTAGTCGCTGGCCTGGGACGATGTTCGGCTGCTGTAGTCCTGCCCGGATTTGTGCGAGGTGTAGTCGTGGCTCGTTTTTACCGCGCCGTACTCTTTGGAGTAATCCGAGCCCGATTTGGACGTGCTGTAATCCTGGCTGCCGCTGGCGGACGACGCCTGGTAGCCGCCGGTGGACTGGCTTCCGCTTGTGCCATACGGCTGGCCTTGGGAAGAGCCGGCGTAATAACCGGAGCCGGTCGTTCCGCTTTGGCCGTACTGCGATCCGCCGCCATACCCGGATGTCGTTTGACCGATACCGGATGTGCTTTGGTTATAACCCGAAGTCCCTTGATAAGAGCTTTGCCCGAAGCCGGAGGCACCTTGACCGTAACCGGCGGTGCTTTGATTGTAATTGTCCATGTTGAAACTTTGGCCCGTTTGGCCGTAATCCTGCCTATAGGAAGAGCCGGCCCCCTGGTTAAACATTTGCCCTTGCGATTGCTGATGCGGAACGTATGTTGCCATGCCGGCAAATTGCTGTCCGCCCGCTTGCTCCGCCCATTGCTGGTTCCATTGCTGCTGATGAGCCGCCTGGGACTGCAGCCCTGCTTGCAAGCCTTGCTGCACGAATGACTGCAGCTGCTCGATTTTATGAATCTGCTTTTGCAGCTCCTGCTGCACTTCCTGTTGGGACGCTTCCTTTATATCGCCGTAAGAATCCATTTGGCTGATCACGCTGTAAATTTGCGCTTGATCCTGGAGCGTTTTTTGCAGCAGCGTTTGGAACGTTTGCCGGACGAACGGATTGTTCGCTTCCAATGCGGCTGTCGCATACTCTCTTGCTATCCGTTTACACTCCGATAATACAAAATTGGCCAAGTCCTGTTCCTGCAGCATCGTGTTTTGACCAAACATTTGCCGGTTCATGGGCGTTTGCTGTTGTTGGTACATCGTCGGACACCTCCTGATTTAGTGCGAGAAGCCGGATTGCATTTGCAGGGCGCGGATCAGTTGGTCGGCGTTGTGCAGACGCTCCTGCGCCAGTTGGCTGAACGTTTGCTTCAGCTGAGGCGTTTGCGCTTCCATAGCGCCCTGTACGCAAAGCTTCGCGAGCAGCTCCTCGTTTTTCAAAGAATCGGTTATGTACGCTAATTCCTTTGTGGTGATACCGTTATTTTGCTGCTGTTGCTGGGTGAACATGGGAAGATGTCCCTCCTTTCAAAGTTGACGCCTATTAAGATGCCCCGCCGGCTGGAAAATTATTTATCCCGATGGAAATTTTTCTATGACCGTCGAACATGCCAAAAAACCTCTCGACCGTCGCCGGTACGAGAGGTTTTCATCATTACCATATTATTTGCTGCCTTCCGGCAGCTGCTTGCCTTTGTCGAAGAGCTCCTGGATCGTTTGGGAAGGGATCGCATAACTCCAAAAATCCCCTTGCTTCGTAACCCACACGTTGTCGCCTTCGATCCAGCCGGTAAATGTCGTAACGGTATCTTTGCCCGAGTCGGTCTCCTTCACCTCGATGCGCAGCTCCGGCGTCCCCGCCTTCGGCACCGCCGTTTTCACGAGCTGCTCGGTCGCCATAAAGACCGCCTTATCCAGCACCTGGGACGCATCGGAGCCTTTGACGGTTTTGTCCCCAAGCTTCCAATCGGCTTCGTACGCCTTCTTGCTCGCATCGGTCTTGGACAAGCTCCACTTGTCGCCCTTCCAATCGACGGACAGAGACGTCACTTGGTCGTAATTCACCTTGATCGGGCTTTTCTCCATAAAATCGAGCTGTTGCTTGTTCAGCGCATTCACCTGCTGCTCGCCAATCCGGAACACCTCGCCCGAGCCGCTGGCCGACGCATAGAAGTAACCCTGGATCGGGAGCGGATCGCCGACGTTAATCGTCTTTGAGCTGCCGTCCTTCAGAACGAGCGTGAATTTTTGCTTCGGTTTGTCGAGCCCGTACTTGGCAAGGTCCGCCGCGTTATCCTCGACGGTTTTATCCTTCGTAGTCGTGCTGAACGTGTCGATCCAGCTATCGGCACCGAACGAGTTGAGCGGAAGCGACGAAGGCTTCGTCATCGTCCAGGCCCCGTCCTTTTTCTGCAGCTCGACTACGCTGTCGCCGTTTTGAATCGAGTAGCTCGCGACGTCGTCCTTTTTGATAGAAAACACCATCTTCGGCTCGTTCGATTTATCTTTGAAAAAATCTTTACTCGAAGCGTACCAAAACCCGGCGATGCAGATGATCACAAGCACGAGGGTAGGCCACAGCCGCTTCATCCTTTTCTCCTCCTCCACCAAATCCAGCCGCCAACGATGAGGAAGAGCAGCGGGAACAGCAGCACCGTGCCGTAGAATATCGAGTTCGCCTGGCCCGTGGTGACCATCGCCTGCTGGATCGCATCGCCCTCGCGCGGACGGATCGTTACCTGATCCTTCTGCTCCTGCAGCCAACCTACGCTGTTAAGCGCAAAGTCGCGGTTGCCCTGCTGCTGAATGCGGTCGTCCATCAGGAAGGTCGAACCGCCGAGCACGACTGCTTTTGGCTTGTTGTCCTTGTTCTGCACGGCGTAGCCGAGGTTCAGCGGACCTTTGATGTCGCCGGTGTCGTTTTTGGTCTGGCTTTTCATCAGCAGATCGATGTTCGTTTCGCCGTAGGCTTTGTCCGTCGTCTTCATAATGGCCGTAGCCGGATAATCGGCCACCGGGGTATCGACGTTCAGCGTCACCGCCAGGGAAATCATCGTGAGCAGGTTGTAGTCGGACAGCTTTTTCGTAATGTCGTGGTAGCCGTATTCCGGAATGATCGTCAGCGGGTCGAACAGCACGCTCTGCTTCGGTTCGATCGCCACCGCATGCTGGTCCTTAATGCCGTACGCCGCCAGCAAGGCATCGATATTTTTCCATTTCGTCGCCATGTCTTTGTTGAAGCCGAGCGCGAAATACAGCTTACCTTTGCCGTCCAAATATTGCTTGATCACTTCCGCTTCCTTGTCGGAAATGTCGTTTTGCGGGCCGATGATGAACAGCGCCTCCGCGTCGTCCGGGATTTTGCCCTCGCGCAGCAGGTTCAGGTCGCTGACCTCGTAGTTTTCGCTTTCGAGACCGCTTTTCCACACGCTCATCTGGTTCAGCGGAATTTCCTGATGCCCGGACAAGAAATACACTTTATGCTTCTCTTTCGAGTTCAAATTCATCAGCGCTTGAGTCAGCTTCTCTTCGCCGCTGAATTGATATTGTCCCTGCTGCTGGCCCGGCAGAAACATGTCGTAAAAGTAAATGCTTTTCTTCTGCGAGCCGCTCTCCACAATGACGACCCCGGACGGGTCGACGTCGTATTGTTTCGCAATGGACGGCTGCTTTACCATATCGTATTCGTCGAAGGTGATTTTGCCGGTGCGCTTCTTGTATTCCTGCACGAGCTCCACCACCTGCCGCTTAGCGAACGGGTCGGTCTGATCGCTTGTAAACGACATGATGTGCACGTCTTTATCGAGCGTCTTGAGCACATTTTCGGTGCTTTCGGACAGCGTAAACTTTTTGTTTTGCGTCAGATCCACCTGAAGGCTTTTTACGGAGTTCAGGAAGATCGTCAAGACGATGAAAATGCCGATCACCGCCAGCGACAGCACAGCGGCGTTCGTACCGCGAATCCATTTATTCATCGCAAGTTCTCCCCCCTTATCTCCATCTTTTTCTCTCAAGCACCTGGATGCTGAGCACAAGGAATACGATCGCCAGCGTCACGTAGAAAATGACGTCGGAAAAATCAAGCACGCCTTTCTGCAAATCGCCGACCCGGGAAACGATCGAAAACTGTCCCAAGTAGTCTTTGATTTTGCCCCCCACGCTGTCCCCGAGCCAGTCGATGGTCCAGAACACAAGCAAAATGGCGAATCCGGCGATGCCGGCGACCATCTGATGGGCGGTCAGCGACGAAGCGAACAAGCCGATGGCCATCATCGCCGCGCCGAGCAGAAACATGCTGAGGTACGACAGCCACAGCGTCGGCTGGTCGATCGGGCCGAAACGGCTCATGATCAGCGGATACAGCAGGCTGCCCACGACGAGCAGCAGCTGAACGGCCAGCGCCGCCAAATATTTGCCGATGACGATTTCTCCGATGCTGACCGGCGACGTCAGCAGCAGCTCGTCCGTGCCCTGCCGCAGCTCGTCCGACACCAGACGCATGGTGAGCAGCGGGATGATGAACAAATAAATAAACGTAATCGTGCCGATCGTCGGCCGGATGTCGATAATGTTCGGCGGATACAGGAAGTTCGCGCTGAAGAAGTACCCGGCGATCAGAAAGAAGAAAGCAAACGCCGCATACGCTACCGGCGAGTAAAAGTACATCTGCAGTTCCTTGCGGCAAACCGCCATCATTCTACGCATCGGCGTCCACCTCCTCTCTCGCGGCTGTTGCGGCATCGTCGATCGCTTCGCTTGTCGTCAGCTTGAGGAAAATGTCCTCGAGGCTGAGCGACTCTTTCTTCATTTCGAGTATCGGGAGCTTCAGCTCCGCCATCCGGTAAAAAATCACCTCGCGAATATCCGCACGGTCCTTCGCCACAACGTGCAGCTTGACCGTGTCCGCTGCCGTCAAATCCGCGGCGCCGCCCGAAACGGCATCGCCCGCTGCATCGGCCGCAGGCGCTGCGCCGTGTTCCGCGCCGTCCGCAAAGCCACCACCGGCCTCGGCCGCCGCCTGAGCCTCCTCCCGCTCCAGCACCTTCACGCTGCCGACCTGCGGCAGAGCGCCGATTTCGCGGACGATCCGCTCGCGGGGCCCTTTCACTTCGAGGCGCACCTCGAACGTGTCGCCCATCGAATGCGCAAGCTGATCAGGCCGTCCGTCCATCACGATTTTGCCTTGATTGATGATGAGCACGCGGTTGCAGAGCGTATTGATCTCCGGCAAAATATGCGTGGACAAAAGCACCGTATGGTTTTCGCCGAGCTCGCGGATCAGCTGGCGAATCTCGATAATCTGCTTCGGATCGAGGCCTGATGTAGGCTCGTCCAGCACGAGCAGATCGGGTCGGTGCAAAATCGCCTGGGCCAGGCCGATCCGCTGCTTGTAGCCTTTCGACAAGCTGCGGATGATTTGCTTTTCCCGGCCCTGCAGTCCCAGTCTCTCGATAACCTCGCCGATGCGTCCCTTCTGCTCGCGGGCCGGAATGCCGCGCAAATCGGCGATAAACTGCAAATACGCCCGCACCGACATTTCCGGATACAGGGGCGGCGTCTCCGGCAAATAACCGATCTTTTGCCGCGCTTTCTTCGGGTGATCGGCCATCGACAAACCATCGATCAAAATCGAGCCTTTGGTCGGGTTCAAATAGCCGGTAATCATCCGCATCGTCGTCGTTTTTCCGGCGCCGTTCGGACCGAGGAAGCCGACAATTTCCCCCCGGCTCATGGAAAAGTCGATGTGCTCGACCCCTCTATGGTTCTCGTACATCTTGCTAACCTGCCTCACTTCCAGCACGTAAACATCCTCCCTGCCCAGACAGTCTATAAAATCATGGTACTTCCATCCATTTCCGACTTTATCTCTTTTTAACCAAGACCCAATATACCCGCGCAACAATAACGCAACCTTAAGCGAACCTGAAAATTAGCTTAAAAAGATGTGTCCAAACTGTGAACAACAACGGTTTGGGCAAAACCTTGTTTGAGGTCCCCCGTCCGGTTATACTTGCCATATAGTGATGACGTAAAAATGAGGAGGAGCGCCGATGAATCATGAGCAGCTCATGAACGAAGCTATCCGGCTCGCTGCCGAAAACGTAAAAACCGGACATGGAGGGCCGTTCGGAGCCATCGTCGTCAAAGACGGCGTCGTGATCGGCAAAGGCCGAAACGAAGTGACGGCCAATTGCGACCCTACGGCTCATGCCGAAGTGCAGGCGATTCGCGAAGCATGCCGGCATTTGAACGATTTTCAGCTGACAGGCTGCGTCGTCTATACGAGCTGTGAGCCTTGTCCGATGTGCATCGGGGCGATTTACTGGGCCCGCCCGGACGCGGTCTATTATGCCTGCACCAAAGAGGAGGCGGCTGAGATCGGGTTTGACGACCAGTTCATTTACGAGCAAATCGCTTTGTCCATGGAGGAACGTTCCTTGCCGATGAAGCAGCTGCAGCTGCCGGACCGGCTGCTGCCCTTTGAAACGTGGAGCCGTTCGGAGAAGAAAGTGGAATATTAATGAAGTGAAAAAAAAGACCTTTCGGATAGGCAGGAAACCTGCCCGCTCCGAAAGGTCTTTATGTTGGCGGCTGAACGACTTGAACCTGCGGCTGTCCCCCGGCCGCTCCCGCGCCCCGCTCCAGCTGCCGTATATGTTTGACCCGGGTTTCCAAATCCATCAAGCGGTTCGCTCCGATTTGAAACACCGAGGAAGTGGTGACGGAGGTGATTTTGATATTGCTGACGCAAATATTCGGGTTCACGTTCGCGGTTCTTACCCGTACTCCCTCGTCTACATCCGGTTTCGGGATCGGCACTTCGAAAATCTGAAAATCCTCAAAGCGCCCCTCGTCTGTCGTAAACTCCGGCTTCGCCTCCTGAATCGCCAAAACCTTCGTTCTTGACTTAATTTCCACGTTATCCCCAGCCTGCAAAATAGAACTGAGCAGGACGGTGTTAATATAAATGTTGCCTACAACGGAATTGCGCACGGCGACCGCTTACTCTTCCGAAGTTGACGGCAGACGTGCGCCGATAATGAGCGATTCCGGCGGCGTATCGAAGATCGAGGAGCTGGTGATATTCTCGGTATCCCCAATCAGGAATACAGAGGAGGTCGCCACCCCGGTAATTCGAATGTTGCCTACCGTCAACTGTTTGTTCTCGATATAAACATTCATGCCCCGTTTCCTCCCTTGCTTTTATAAGTTTGCAAATAACGGTCTACCGCTGTGCGGATGTCCGACTTGATTTGCTCGAATATCGCATCTTCCGCCTGCTGAGGGTCCACCGCGTTTTGCGGGCGCTCATGCTGCGTCACATAATGCCAAATGCGCTGCTCGATCTGCCCGCGAATATCCTCGACGATAAATTCGCGGTTGTCCTTCCCCAAAACGAGCTGATGCCGCGCTTCCATCGCTTGAATATCGGCCGGGCACTCTTCGTCCAAATATTGCTGGGTGCGGCGCTCCAGCCGGGCGAACATCTCCGGATCGTCCTGATTGCCGCCGACCGGTTCGCCGTTCACCGCCATATCTTCAATCGTTTTGCCTCCGTTCGGGGAAATCCCGATGTTCAGCGTACCTTCCAGCGTCTCCACCTTCAACTGATCGAATTTATATTCGATGCGATCGATCCGAATCGCCTTTTGCTGTTTGAGCTGCTCGACTTCACGCTGCAGTGCGCTGTATTTTTGCTCTAAACGTATAATTTGGTCGGTTTGCCATTTCAAATAGGCGTTCAATTGCTCGTAATAGTTGCGGAAAGGATCCCCGTTCATGGCAACATCCTCTTCTCTGGGCAAAATTAAGGAGCTGCCGGGGAAGACAGCGGCACAAGCGCAGCTGCGCCCGATGCCGGAGCGGCCTGCAATGCGGCCGATGGCGCCGGCCTGGTAAACCCTCCCGTATTATACAAATTGGATAACGCCTTGATCATGCCGGAGCTTCCGATTTGCAGCACCGAGGAGTTCGTGACGCTGCCTACCCGCAGCTGATGGATGACGATCGTTTGATGGACGGTTAAATTCATCGCGCTACAAGCCTCCCGCTTTATTGAATGTAATGGGTGCATTGTCGATAAGATCCGAATCCATAGTATTCGTGGAGTTAGCCAACGTATAGGTTCTTAAAAAATCGCCCGTATTGAAAGATCCGGACCCGGCGAATGTTTTGGTGTTGCTTTGAGGCGCCAGCTGCAGCGCATCGCCGATATGAACGACGGAGCTCGGGCCCACGTTTAATATTTTAATATTTCCGACGATCGCCGGCACGGACCCACCCCCCTATGATTCGGATGGATTTACTCATTTATATGTAGCTCAGCCATGCAGTATGTTTTTTAATCATGAGGGAAGTGCCCGGTTCATATAATGCTTACAAAAGTCCATCGCTTACGATGCGGAGGTGAAAACCGTCATGCCCGATTCCAAAAAGGAAGATAACAATGCGAGCAACCCGTTCGATGCGACATGGAAACATTTCGAACAGTTTTTCGGCGGCAAATTGCCCTTTATGCCTTCAGGCAGCAGCGAACATTTATCCTGGATAGAAAATTACGTCAAAGATGTGCTCAGGCAGGCTATGCCCTCTTCCGCTCAGACGCAAACGTCGGGGGGACAGCTGCATACGGAAATGTTCGAAACCCACAATAGCGTTGTCGTTAAAATATATATACCGGATCGAAGCGATGCCAAAAAAATGAATGTGCTGCTCAGCGAACACCGGATTCGCCTCGAAAACCTGCCGAATAACGGAAAGCAGACAATACGTCTGAACTGCATGGTCAATCCGTCCAGCTGTAAAGCCGTTTATAAAAACGGCATCCTGCAGCTTCACATCCGCAAGCAGACCTATGACGATTATTTCCATCCTGTAGATGTACGTTTCCCGTAAATAAGATCGGAAACAAAGTCCCTGGCTGCCATAAAAGTCCGCTGTGCCTATATTCCCGGCAGCAAAAAAACCACGTCCCGGACGGGAGTGGTTTTTTGGACATTTTCTAGTTATTGGCCATATTACTCGAGTCGTTCAGGTCAGAATCAAACGTATTCGTCACGCTGAAAACCGATACGGATACCGAAAAATCACCCGTATTGCCTCCTCCTCCGCCGGCATATGTTTTGTTCGTGCTCTTCGGCGTAATTTGCAGCACATCGCCGATATTAACGGTGCTGTCGGCGGAAATGCTGACGAATTTAATGGGAGCAAGTACTATAGAGGGCATGGATCTGCCTCCTTGTTCAGGGCTGTTATCCTTAATCATATGCGACTGCCTAGGAAAAGTGACCGGTTTCCCTGTATAATAAACGAATCGGGACATTTCGGCGCGCCGTAAAACGATAAAGGAGTTTTGCATGCTCTATATCATGAAATTTTTGCTTAATTTCGTTCTTCCTCCCGGCCTTTTTATCGTCCTGCTGGCCGTTTCGGCATGGTACGTCGGACGCGCCAGCCGAACGACGGCAAAGCTGCTTGCCGCTCTGGCTCTGCTGCTGTACGCCGCTTCCGCACCCTGGACGGTCGAGCCGCTCATGCGCGCATGGGAGCAGCGTTACACGCCGCCTCCCTCCGTCTCCGGCGACGTGCTCGTCGTGCTGACCGGAGGCGCTGTTGCCGGGACCAATGATACGGATGGTATCGACAGCCTGAACGGGTCGACGCTGAGCCGAACCGTGACGACCGCCGAGCTGTATAAAAAGTATAAGCTGCCGATCATCGTCTCCGGTGGCCAGGTATTTGCAGACACCGGCAATGAAGGGCGCATCGTGAAGCGCAAGCTGCTCTCCCTCGGCGTTCCCGAATCCGCCATTTTGCTGGACGACACGAGCCGCAGTACCGAAGAAAACGCCCGCAATACCAGCGCGATTCTGAAGGAGCACCGGTTTAACGAGCCTATACTGATCACATCGGCGTTTCATATGGAACGGTCGCTTCACCATTTTCGGGAGGAAGGCATCTCCCCGATTCCTTACCCGACAGAGTACCGGGTCAGTCCGCAGCCGAGCTTCTACGGGAACAAGCTCGCTCCGAGCGCGTCAAGCATGTCGCTCCTCAGCACTTTGCTGAAGGAGGTTTTGGGGGTGCTGCAGTAGCCCCCCCCCTTGCCCGGTCCCGGTAAGAGCCCCCCATTTCTTCTTATAATCCACCCCTAAACAAGATGACCGAGCGTCACAATGGGGAATGAAAATGGGCGCCATCTTCTATTTTCCCATCAAATCGGGAAGAGCCCCCACCGGGGGGATCCCGTGCTTCCGATGCCGGCAAGCCCTTAAGGCGCCCCAAGCGCAATGTTGTCAGGAAGGTTATCGCTGCGCTGCGTCTGTCCCTGGGCCATAAAGGAACTACAGTGCGCTATAATGGCCATTTCAACTGATTTGCCAAAATAAAGGAACTCAGATGCGTTATTTACCTGTTTTTCCGGTATTTGAACGATTTTTTATCGATTTAGCGCATCTCAGTTCCTCTATTTTTCAGATGCGCTCTTTTTCCAGAGAATAGCGAATGTGAGTTCCTCTATGTTTGTGAACCTATATGAGCGGCATACGGTTCCCGGTTAGTTCGGTATGTTTGTCGGTTCCCCGTCGGGTGAATCATCGATTCCACGAAAACGAGTTAACCTGGACCCGCCGGCCGGGAGTTCATGCTTGCTGCTAGTTCGCGTTTGTCGAGGCATGCCTTTTTATCTTTGGGCAAAAAGGCTGTCCCGCGACACGTTGCGCTTTGGGTGCGGTGCCGTAGGAGGAGTTATGTGCCTCGGGCCCGCGTTTGTCGGCATGGCTTTTTCCTGACGCAAAATCTTATGCCTTTCACGCTTAACTGTGCTGCGCTAGAGTTGTGCCTCAACAAGATAAAGGCAAGGGTCGAGCTTCGCCTGACTCTGCGTTTAGACCGTTTTTTGTTGACCCCGCGGCGTTTGCAAGCTTTTACAGGTCAAAAAAAGACAACGCACATCGCATTTTACACAGCATGCTGAGGGAAAAAAGTTTACTCCCCGCAGGAGAAGGCGTATTAAAAATTCGCTGCTATAAGGTAAATCGGGAGCGGAAAAGATGGGCGGAGCCCGAGAGCGCCTTTTCTCGCTCTCGGGCCTTCTCCCCGCGGGCACGCCCGGCCGAGAGGCGTTTTTCCGCCTCTCAGCCTCTCCGCTCGCCCCGCGCCCATCAAAACCAAACCCGAGAGCGCCTTTTCTCGCTCTCGGGCCTTCTCCCTGCGGGCGCGCCCGGCCGAGAGGCGGTTTTTCCGCCTCTCAGCTTCTCCGCTCGCCCCGCGCCCATCAAAACCAAACCCGAGAGCGCCTTTTCTCGCTCTCGGGCATTCTCCCCGCGGGCACGCCCGGCTGAGAGGCGGTTTTTCCGCCTCTCAGCCTCTCCGCTCGCCCCCTATTTAATCTAATTGGACTACTTAACCAACTGGCCGCGGGTGACGCCGAGCTGGTTGGTCGCCTTCAGCGACTTCCAAACCTGGGTGCCGTTGATTTCGCCGCGCAGTGCGCGCTGATACAGCGAGATGACTTCGCGCACCTTGTCCGCGGTCTCTTCCAGAAACTCCACGCGGAATAACGGCACGCCGAGCTCCATGAAGTTGCGCACATATTCCGCGCCGGATTGGTCGATCGCGTTATAAACCGTGTTGCGGCAGCCTTCGTCGACGCGCACCGGGTGCGACATGCCGATGCGGTCCTGCAGCGACGCCCGGTGCTCCTCGCAGGGGCGCCCGCAGTTCGTGTAATCCGTGCCTTCGCTGAGGAACGTGCAGTACACGCAGTGCTCCGTGTGGAACATCGGCAGGTGCTGGTGGATGACGATCTCCAGCTTCGACGTGTCGGTGCGCCGCAGCATATCGACCATCTGCTGGATGTTCAGATCGTACGACGGCGTCACCCGATGCAGACCCGCCTCCAGAAACAGCGCAGCCGTCTTATGGTTCGCTACATTCAGCGAAAAATCCCCGATCAGCTCCGGCTCGAATTCGCCCGGCTTCTCCATGCGCCGCTTCATGAACCAGTACACGGCGCCGGTGTTGCGAACGAGCACCGCGTCCGGCCGCAAATTGACGATGTTTTGAAAATAACCCGTCTCCCCCGGCATATGAATGCGCGGCGTGGCGAGCGCGATGCGCTTGCCCGCGGCTCGCGCGGCTTCCACTGCGGCGGGGAACTGCTTGATGAACTCGAAGTCGGCATAAATCAGCTCGACATCGAGTTCAGCGGCTGCGCGAACCTGCTCGAGGCTGCGGCACAGCGCGGTGAGCCACGCCTGGGCCCGCCCGCCCGAGGGCAGCGTCGCCGGGCCCGGCTTCGCCGCATCCGCATATGCGTCGATGCGGCGAGACGTATATACTCGAGGCTGGCGTCGCTCGGCCTCGAGCAGCTCCACCGCGCGCCGGCGGATCGCGTTCAGCTCGCGCATCGGCACGATCAGGTCGCCGCTTAAATGCACGTCGACCCGATCGAGCTCATATATCGTGCCGCCAAGCCGGCCGAACTGCTCTTCGAACAGCGCGGCGTCCATCGGCCGCTTCTCCGCCGGCACGAGGTGCAGCTCCGATTCGACCTGCACCGTATGACCGGCCCGCACATCGTGCCACGTCGTCTTGAGCGGCTGGCCAGCCGCGCCGGTGATCTTCACGCGCACCGGAAACGTCCGGTACGGCTTGTCCGTCTCGAACGTCTGGCGAAGCCGTTTGTCGAGATGCGGGTCGTTCGTCTTCCAGATGCGGTCGCCGACATGAACGCGGCTGAGATCGACGTCGCTTCGCCCCGGCACAATCTCCACCAGACCTCCGGGCGCCTCGCCCTCCAGCTTTTGCCCTTTACGGCGCAGGTCGTAGACGCGACCGCCTTCTTCCTTCTTCGTCGGATCGCCCGCGTCGAAAACGATGCCGTCCCCGCGCTTCAGCGGCGATTCAAGCTCGCACAGCACCGCATCCCGCAGCACCTGCTTCACCCGGCCGAGGAAGACGCCGCGGCTTTTCGGATACGTTCCTTCGACCAGCTGCTTGTTGTTCGTCCCTTTCAGGAAGCCGTACGTGAAGCCGCGCGAGAAGCTTTGCTCCAGCTCCCGCAGCTCCTCCTTCGACGGCTGCGGATCCTGCCCTTCGAAATAACGGTCGATAGCCCGGCGGTACTTGCTAACCACGTTGGCCACGTATTCCGGGCTTTTCAGCCGCCCTTCGATTTTAAACGAAGTGACGCCCGCTTCGATCAGCTCCGGCACGAGCTCCAGCGCGGCCAAATCCTTCGGTGACAGCAAATAAGCGATGTCGCCCATCGGCTTGTGCACGCCGTCCACCATCAAATCGTAAGGCAGCCGGCACGCCTGAGCGCATTCGCCCCGGTTGGCCGAGCGGCCGCCCCACATTTCCGAGGTGAGGCATTGTCCGGAATACGAGACGCAGAGTGCGCCGTGTACGAATACCTCCATCGGCAGCTTGGCCTGCTCGCCTATTTGCCTGATCTGCTTCAGGTTGTTTTCCCGGCCGAGCACGACGCGCTCCAGATCGAACGGCTTCGTAAACTCCACCGCCTCCGGCGACGTAATCGTCATCTGCGTCGAGCCGTGAATCGGAAAATCCGGCGAAATGTCGCGAATCATTTTGACCAGGCCCAAATCCTGCACAATGACCGCATCCACACCCGCTTCGATGCACGCCTCCACCAGCTTTTTCGCGTCCTCCAGCTCGTCTTCGAACACCAGAATATTAAACGTCAAAAAACCTTTAACCCCATAGAGATGAAGGAACGACATAATGTCGGGAAGCTCGTCCGTGACGAAATTTTTGCTCCGCGCCCGTGCATTGAATTTCTCCACTCCGAAAAAAACCGCATCGGCACCGTTCGCAACCGCCGCCCGCAGGCAGTCCCAATCCCCAGCCGGGGCGAGCAATTCGATATCTTCCTTGCGCAATCGCTGCGTCATGTAAAATCCTCCGCTTTTCTTTCATGATAATCGTAGTGTACCAGAAACAGGCGTCTCGAATCCAATCGAAAACGGGTTTTAAAGCAATTCGATGTAAGGAAAATCTTACAACCTGCCGATCGCGCGAAAAACAGGAACTATGTCATACGATGTCGAATATAATCGAATACGATGTTTTTTGGGGCAAAAGGAGGTCAAGAGCTTGCTTCGCGACTTCATCGTTAACATCTCGCTGCTCGTCACGTCTTTTTTTATCATGGGACGCATCTATAAATTGAAGCTTTTTTCCAAAACGCTGTATCCCCGTTTAAGCCGTCTGCTCGCCGGTCTCGTTTTCGGGCTCCAGGGACTTCTGCTCCTGGCATTCAGCATTAATATTGCGCCGTCGGTCATCGTCGACTTGCGGCATCTCTCCATTATCGTCGCGGCTTTGTACGGCGGGCCGGCTGCGGCTATCGCATCGGCCGTTGTGATTGCGGCGGGAAGACATCTGTTATTCGGCATGAACGTCTCGACGTTAATTGCCGCAGCGGGCGTTCTGGCTTGCGGCGCGGCATGCGCCCTGCTTTCGCTGCGTCCGATGCATTATATGTACAAGATGCTGGTCATGAACGTGGCCTGCCTCGCTTGCATCTCCTTCGTCATGTATACGATAACTCCGGACAAATCCACCGCCTTCGAAGCCATCGGCTTCCATTGGTCGGTTTCGATCCCGGGCGGCATCCTCGCCTTGTTTTTAGCGCATTACATCCATCTATCCAACGAAGCGATAGAACGTCTTGAGCAGAGCGAGGAGCGGTACAAGCAATTAATCCTGAATTCGCCGGATGCCGTGCTGGTCCATTCCGGGGGGGTCATCCGGTTTATCAACGAAAAAGGGGTTAAGCTGCTGGCGGCGGAATCGCATAAAGACATCGTCGGCAAGCCTGCGCTGAGCATCATTTATCTGCCTAACGTGAGGCAGGCCCAGGAACGGTTTCAATATATCATGGAGAACCAGAAGCCGCTGGAGGCGGTGGAGGAAAGATTTGTCCGCATGGACGGCAAAATCGTCGATGTCGAGCTGTCGACATCCCCTATCGTATATAAAAACGAACCCGCGATCATGACCTCGTTTCGGGACATTACCGATCGCAAACAGACCGAGTACAAGCTGCAGGAAGCGTTGGAAGCGCTGCAGCGGCTGTCCGAACAGGACGGCTTGACCGGTGTGGGCAACCGGAGAAGCTTCGACAGGAAGCTTGCGGAGGAATGGCGAAAAAATGCCCTGCAAACCAGCCATCTTTCGCTCATCCTGTTCGACGTGGACGGGTTCAAAGCCTATAACGACGCTTACGGCCATCAACGCGGCGACGACTGTCTCAAAGCGATCGCCTCGACCGTAGACGAAATGCTTCAAGGCTCGAACCGTTTTTTGGCCCGTTACGGGGGAGAGGAATTTGCGGTGATTTTGCCGGATACGGGGCGGCAAACGGCGGCGGCCGTTGCGGAAAGCGTCCGGAAGAAGGTCGAATCGATGCGAATTCCCCACGAATATTCCCCGGTGGGCCCGCATATCACCATAAGCCTCGGCACCGCCTCGTTGATTCCCGTATCGGTCGCCGGACAGAAGGAGCTCGTGGAGATGGCCGACCGGGCGCTTTATAAAGCAAAGGCGGAAGGCAGGAATCGGATTGTCAGCGTCCCCTAGTCCGGTCGTGCTTACGGCGGCACGCCGGTGGGGCGGCCGACAAAAGTTAACAAAGATCGGCATCCATGCTATAATGTCTGGGGTAGACCACCTTAATAACAGAGGGATATTCGCTTGAAACGGACATCGAAACTATTTCGTCTATGGATATATGTGGCCTGCGTCATTGCTATCGTAGGGGCCGCTTCTTTTTTTATCGAAAGGGACGAATCGGTCCGTTTGCTCTACGCCACGAACGGCGCTGATGCGGATCCGTCCGCATACGACCATTTCCGGCAGTCGCTCGTCGCCAATGTCCGGACGGACAAGGCGAGTCTGGAGGGCATGAGCTTAAGCCAGCTTCAGCGCTACGATGCCGTCTATCTGGACCCCGGCCTGCACGAGGCGGGCGCGAAATACAGCGCTTTGCTGCAGAGCTACGTCGAAAAGGGCGGCTATCTGTTCTTGGAAAACGTGTTCGCCGCCGACTTTCCGCCGGCTTTTCTCGGGGGACAAGCTGTCGTGAATGCGCCGGCGGTCAGCGGCAAACCTCAGTTCGCCTATCCCGAAACGGATGCCAATTTGCGGGGCTTGCAGGACGTATTTCGCCGGTTTGCAGCCGATTATTTCAAACGGACGGATATGAGCGCAATGCCCGGGTTTACTTTGGGCCAAGGCCTCGTCCCGTCGACGGCGCAGACGCTCGTTTCGCTGCAGGACGTCTCCCTGGTTACGATGAACCGCTATGGAAAAGGCTCCGTGCTGCTCAGCAGCGCTTTTTTGCCGAACCGTTACTTCATCACGGGCGCCGATTTGAAAAGCGGGATGGACCCGAAGCTCGGTTTCTCCCTGCTGGCGCAGCAGGTAAATGCGGCGAAAAAGCCGGTTCCCGGCGCGCTGTACTTTAACCGCGAGCAATTGCCGCTGGAGCCGTATTACAACTACTCTTTTGCGGCGGCCAATGCGCTGTTCCGCGACGAATTCGCCGCTTACGTCTCCAAACGCAAGCTGGGCTACAGCATCAAAAAGGTGCTCGGCCCGTACGGGCGCCCCGCGATGGCGCATCAAAACCATTTCGAGGCGATCCAGGCGATCCGCGACGGAGAAGGCATTCAGTGGGCGGAGCTGCTGAAGAAGTATCATCAGATCCCGTCGTTTTCGCTGGTCCGCTCCGCCTTCACATGGGGCCACTGGCAGGAAAGCATCGTCGTGCACCTGAATGCGGGAAGCTCAGCCGAGCCCAAATTCGCCGGAGAAACGCCGAATTCGTTTTACTCGAGCGGGACCCGGCTAATGGCGGGCGGCAAGGAGGTCGCGCTGGCCGATTATCCGGAGTACAAGTCACTCGGCGATCCGATCGACAAGCCCTACCGCGCGGCGCCGGCAATGGCCGATGCGGATGGCGACGGTCGGCCGGATCTGATCGCAGGCTCGGCGGACGGCCGCGTCATGGTGTACCGGAACGCGGGCGTTCAGCCGGACGCCTACCGCGGCCAGTCGCTGCCGCCGGGCCTTGCGGCGCCGGATGCGTTCGAGCCGCCGCAGCCGCTGCGTCTCGCCGGCGGTGCGGCGCTTACCGCCGCAGGCGGCTTTGCCGCGGTCGCCGCGGGCGACTTAAGCGGTGACGGCCGCGCCGACCTGGCCCTCGGCGACGGCACGGGCGCCGTCACGGCGCTGCTCGGCGGCGCAGACGGCTTCGCGGCGCCTGCCGCGCTCACCGCCGGCGGCGCGCCGCTGCGCGTGGCGGGGCCTGCGGCGCCCGCGATTGCCGACGTCGATGGGGACGGAGTCCCCGATCTCGCCGTCGGCGGCGGGGACGGCCGCGTCACATGGTTTCGCGGCATCAAGGGCAGGCCCCTCGCTTTCGACGAGGGGCGGGAGCTCGCGCGCGTGGGGGCGGCTTTCGCCGCGCCTTCGCTGCGCGACATGAACGGCGACGGACGGCCCGACCTCGTCGTCGGCACCGTCGAAGGCGACCTGCGCGTGTTCCTGCAGGAAGCCGGCGGCACCTGGAAGCCCTCCGGCGTGGTGGAGGGCGCCACGACGAACCAGCTCGGCAGCAAGGCGCTCGTCGGCGGGCATAATGCGGTGCCGCTCTGGTACGATCTGAATCACGACGGCAAGGACGATCTGATCGTCGGCCAGCTCGAATTCGGCATGCCGGTGACGATCGACGACCCGCAGTTTCCTTATAAAGAGCAGCTGAATGCGTTTATTCAATACAGCAAGGACAACCATCTGGAGCTTTATCCGCACGTATTCGTCCACAACTTCACAGGCGACGAGCAGGAAAAGCAGGAAATCGCGCTGCAGCGGAAGGCGTTCGACACGCTTGGCATCCCTTGGGGAACGCCGGGCACGAACCAGCATACGTGGCGCATCAATCATCCGGACCGGACGCAAACGTTCCGCAACGAGCGGGACGCCGGCATGTGGTTCAACTTCGGCTATCGGCCGTCGTTTGCGCCGAACGATCCGAGGCTCGGCACAACGCCGGAATATATATGGGGATTGCCGTTTCTGCTGAACGATCCGGCAGTGAAGCAGCCGATGCTGCTGTATACGCCGGCGCCGGTGCTGCGGCTCGATCCGACGTATTCGACCACCGATCTGTATAATACCTATGCGGCGTTCGATCTGCCGGTCGATTACTTCGAGCATATCGAATACCATTTCCCGACACGGGTCGGCGAATTGCTCGAATTCGTCAAATTTCTGGACACGATGCGAAATAAAGAAGACTATAACTTTATGACCGAGCCGCAAATGGCTCAGTCGTTTCTCGCGGCGCTCACCTCCGAAGCGAAGGTGACCCGTTCCTGGGGCGCGGTCGCCTGGGAAAAGCTGAAGCGGCTCGCCGGGAGGAATCCGGCGCGCACGCTGACGATCACGGCCCGGACGGACGGCGTGCCCGACCAGGCCGGCGGCTACAAGCGCGCCCTCGGCTACGTCATCGAGCCGGGGGCCGCTTTCGCGGACCGTCCGCTGTCGACCGACGCGGACGTGTGGCTCTCGCGCGGAGGCCGGCTGTACGCCGGCGCCTTGGACGGCTCCGCGCGCGTGCGCTTCGGCGCGGCGCTGGAGGCGTCGCGCGGCCCGCACCTCGTGCGCGCGAACGTGCCCGTGCGGCTGACGCGCAGCGGCAGCCGCTGGACGCTCGAGCTGCAGGCGGCCGGCCTGCAGCAGGTGAAGCTCGCGAGCGCACGGCCGATCGCCGTGCAGGGCGACGGCGTCGAAGTCGAACGCGACGACGCGAGCGGCACGTATACGCTCACCCGCTATGGCGCGGAAACGACTATCACGATTGATTTTGCGGCATCGCCATAAGGAAACGAACTTTATACGAAAAGTCTTGCAGACGTTGACTGACTTTGAATGCTACGTTTAAAAACAGGAGGTAACCCATGTCTATCCTCGCAGAGCTGGAGCGGCATATCCGCGACCGTTACGAAATCGAAGAAGACGATGACGACTTTACGGTCGACGTCCATTTATTCGACTACGGCTACATTGATTCGATCGGCGCGACGGCGCTGATTGCGCATATCGAGAAAACGTACGGCATCCAGGTCACCAATCAGGACCTGATGCTGTATCCGCTGAACACCGTTCGGGAAATCGCCGATTTTATCGAAAAGAAAAAGGGGTAACGAAGGATGGAATGCGTTATATCTTTGGAGGGACTTCCCGAAAGCCAGCACGGACAAGTCAAATACGCCGCCGCATTTGTCGATGAGCACATTCAGGAGATCCGCCTGGAGGGCGGCCAGCTGCACATCGTGCATACTTCCCCGAAGCCTGAGGAAGTAATTCGGGAGCGCGTACAGCGGCTCATCGACCGTTTTTCCCACGGCGACTTCGGCTTTAAGGAAAACGTGCTGTTCGAGCATCGCGGACCGAAGCCTTACGAGGGCGACATTATCGCCGAGCTCGTGGAGAAAAAAATCATCAAGGTGCTCGAGCCGGGCCTGTTTATTTTCCGCGAGCCGTTTTCGAGCCTGATGCGCTTTTTCGATTATTCGTTCGTCACCCGCATTGCCGGCAAATTTGCCGGTTTGACCGAGGAGCAGTACCCGGCGGTCATTCATGCCGATACGCTCAACAAGACGAATCACTTCACGTCGTTTCCCGAGCATATCCACTTTTTGACCCATCTTCGCGAAGACCTCGACATCATCGAGACGTTCTCCCAATCAATCCGCGAAGCGGGCGGTTGGAGCGGCGACGCGCCGCTCGATCTGAACGCAACGATGCCGAAGCCGCGTTTTACGATGAACCCTTCGACCTGCTACCACTGCTACGAAGGGCTGCAAAACGAAACGCTCGAGGGCGAAGGCCGCGTCGTGACGGCGATTTCCAAGTGCCACCGCTTCGAGTCGAAAAATCACGGCGACTTCGGCCGCCTGCTCGATTTCAGCATGCGCGAGATTATTTTCGTCGGCAAGCCGGATTTCGTGAAGGAAAACCGGCTGCGGTCGATCGAGTACTTGAAGGAGCTGGCCGTCGAATGGAACGTGGACAGCATGCTGGAGATCGCCAACGATCCGTTTTTCACGAACGATTTTCAGGTTAAAGCTTCGTTCCAGCGCAACCAGGAGATGAAATACGAGCTCAGACTGACGGTCCCTTACGTGAAAAAATCGATCGCCTGCAGCTCCGTCAACTTCCACAGCAACACGTTCGGCAATGCGTTTAATATTAAAATGGGCAAGCGCCCCGCCGTTACCGGCTGCGTCGGCTTCGGCATCGAGCGCTGGACGTTCGCGTTCCTCGCCCAGTTCGGACTCGACGAGGCGCAGTGGCCGGCATCGTTCCGTGAGCAGTATCACGCCTGGCAGCAAAAATCTTTGTAAGATGTGATGAAGATGAATGTAGCGAGCGCTTTGCGCCGAAACGGCTTCGTGCTGCTGCTGCTTGCAGCGTTCGTCCTGTCGGACCTCGCGATTTCGTGGTGGAACCCGATGGTGACCTCGCGCCGTTTTTATAAAAACGACTTTACCAAAACGCTGTACCACCACAACTGGGCCGATTCCGGCCCGGTTTTCTTCGGCAATTCGGCGGTGACCGGCGCTTATATCGAGGAAGAATCGAAGGTGCCTCTTGTCGAAATGGGGCTTTCTTACGGCAAGCTGACCGATTTGAAGGAAATTTTGGACAGGCAGCTCTACCATGTGGAAGGCCAGCTGGTGGTCGGCATCGACGTGCATACGATGATCGACAGCCTGCAGACCGATCCGACATACCAATGGTTCAAGCCGTGGTATCAGCCTTACGTGTACGCTTACCGCGATTATTTTCGCGATACGGGCACCGAGTTTGCCTGCGCGCTTTATCAAGGGCTGCTGGGGCAGGACGCCGCGAAGTTCGAGGCGTGCGCCAAATTTCCCGGAACGCTGAAGCTGAGCACCGCCAATCCTTTCGCCTACGAACCCAGATGGATCGATAAAGAGCTGTATTTCGGACAGCAGCCGGCGGATAAGCTCAAAGAGAAGGAAGCCGAGTACGACAGCCGGTTCGGCTGGATGTCGGTGCAGCGGGATTTCAAGGAAAACCTCGCGGCGCTCGATTGGATTTTGAATTATGCCGAGCAGCGACATCTGCCGCTTCGCGTCGTCTGGATGCCGTGGAACCGCTCCTACGAGCTTCCCCGCTATATGCCTGCGCTGAAAGCGGAGGTAGACCGCCGGCTGCAGCAGCACGGCGTGCCGACGCTTGATTTGCTTACGGCGTACGACTCGAAATATTTTCACGATCTCGTGCACTTAAGCCGCAAGGAAGGGGCCCCGGTGTTTACGAAGGAGGTGGACACATGGCTCCAAAAGCTCGCAAGCTCCTCGAAGTGATCGTATATTTGGCCATGCTGATCATGGTCCTCATTTATTTTACCGGCAAAGGCTTGTTCATTTATGAAGGTTTCTGAATGAAGTCAGCTTTCCTGCGGAAAGCTCTAAGGAGTCCTCTCTATGTGGTACTTGAATATGAACGCGGTTGTGGCGATGATCGGCATGGCCGTCGTTCTCGGCATCACCCGCCGCTGGACGCTGAACAAGCGGGTTTTGCTGCTGCTGTTCAACCTCGGTTTTATCGCCCTATTCAGCAAGCAGCTGTTCGTCTTTCACGTTCTTTATACCGCCGTGAACTTTATCGGCTTTCGCTATTTGTGCGGCGCGTCGGCCGGACGCAAACCTGCCTTTATCTCGCTAATCGCTCTTAATGTAGCCGGAGTATCGCTGCTGCGCATTTACGGCATGCTGAAGCTGGAACACCCGCTGTTCGACACGGTGATGCTGCTCGGCTTGATCTACAACGTGCTCAAGGTGATCGACGCCTATTACTTCGCTTATTACCTGGGTAAGGACGCCAAAGCGCCGGCCATCGACTATGCGAACTATATTTTATTCGTACCGACCTTCACCTCGGGTCCGATTTTGAAATTCCGCGATTTCATGGCGGATACGAAGCAGCCCTACAAGGTGGATGCCGCAACCGTCGAAGCCAGCGTCAAGCGGATCATTCTCGGCATGTTCAAAAAAATCGTCGTCGTCACCTGGATGACCGATGTGTTTAACGTCATGCAAAAGCAGGAGCTGCATACGCACGAATCGCTGTTTTTGATGGTCTGGTTTTATGCGTTGATCTTTTTCGATTTCTCCGGCTACTCGGACATTGCGATCGGCTTCGGCCGTCTGATGGGGTACAACATCCCGGAAAACTTCAAAAAACCGTTCCAGTCGCCGACTTTAACGCAATATTGGCGCAATTGGCACGCAACGCTCGGAGACTGGTTCCGCGATCATATCTTTATGCTGTTCTCCCGGCAAACGCCGACCAAATGGACCGCCTCCGGGCTGTCGATCCTGATTATGGTGCTGATCGGTTTGTGGCACGGCTTCAGCTGGCTGTACGTGCTGTGGGGCGTGTATCACGGCATCTTTCTTGCTTTGGAAAACCTGCTCGGCAAATCCACCGTCAACAAGAAAAAAGTATCGCGCGGATACTTCTACGCCCGCTGCGCTCTGACCCAGCTGATTGTAACGATGGCCGTCATCGTCTACAGCGGCAGCTCCGAAACGGTGCTGCACATCTACCGCGGGTTGCTGAACTGGCCTTGATTACCCTTCCGTTTTTCGGGAATGCCTCCGATACGGGACGGGTAATTTTTTTTTCGCAGGATAAACGCCTACTACGCTTTATGACTCAAGCTATCTTCGCTCAAAATTTCCCAGATTATCCCGAATTGCCCCCTTTTTCCGAACATCAAGCAGCCGCTGTCTTCCAAGCCAAATGAAATGTAATTTTCTCTTACACATTTCACGAACATTGAAATATTTTTTTTGGAATTTTGTTCGCATTTCTATGAAAATTCAACATTTCCGCTCGAAATATAACACATATTGACATTTTTATTTACGTTTAAGTACAATATAATCCAAGCTCACACGAATAATACATAGATAGATTACATTAATCATTCGGAAAATGGGCTAAATTCGGAAAAATGGGGTGGGGGCGTCATGTTCGATTGGTTAGGTTTCAAAAAGGGGCTGCCCTTATGGTGGTCGTACCGACTAAATCGTCATCAGAAGCCGGTTGTGGAAGATATTTTCGAAGGGATCGCACAAACGCGCCTTGACCTGATGAACAGCTGGGCAATGGAATATTGGTCCCATTTGGGCCGGCTTCGCCAGCAAATTGAAGCTCATTTAACCGCTCCTTTCGGCGAGGAGGCCGTGAAAAACGCAGCGACTTTGTTTGAAGCGGCACTAACCCGCGGCAGCGACTTTTCGGAGCTTTTTTTGCTGAATGAGCAGGGTCATGTCATCTTTTCTACCTATTCGCCGCATATCGGCCGTGCACACTCCTGGGAATCGCCGATGTATTTGGGCATCTACCAGGCTGGCAAAGGGGGACGCTGCCTGTTCGGTCCTTACGCGGACCCGCTCACGCTCGAAATCGGGCCAAGCACCTCCAAGTTTCACGATGAGATGACTCTGATGTACATTGAACCGGTTGCGGGGCCTGAGGGGCTGGCTTATTTGCTTTGCGGCCGCGTGCCGAACGATGTGATCGGCGATTTGATCCAGCGCGAGTCCGGCCATGTTTATCCCGATTCGGGAGACAACTATTTGTTCATGGCCAAACCCGTGCTTTGCAAGCATATCCAGCCCGGAACCGCGCTTTCCCGCAGCCGTTTCGAGGATTTTACCTTTACTCATGGCGAAAACCTGAAGGACGGCGTCAAGACGGACTGGGGCGTTGTCCGTGTAAGGGAACATACCGAACTGGAGCTCATGTTTACCGACCCGGCGACCGGCGAGCTGCATCCCGGAGTCGCCAATACGATCGCAAACGGAAGCAATTTGTTCGTTCAATTTCCAGGCTACTCGGACTATCGGCATATTCCCGTTATCGGCAAAGGGGTAACGTTCCAGCTCCCCCATTGCCCCGACGTGTGGGGGATGATGTGCGAGGGCGATCTGGAGGAAGTGTACCGCATCCGCAGCATTCATCTGCGCCTTGTCCGCATTTATTCCTTGATCTCGGTTTTTACGGCGTTGTCCAGCGGTATCGTGCTCGGCCTCGTCGCCGCGAAATGGGGGGCCGGCCCGACCGCCGCCGCTGCCGTATTATGGATTCTTTTGCTCGGATGGATCGGCTCCCGCGTTTTGACGCAAAAAGGTACACGTCCCGTCAGCTTGGCTATTCACGCGATTCATGAATTCATCCGCAAAGTGGCCGAAGGCAAGGGAGATTTGACCCAGCGGCTACCGCTCTCCGATTTCAATAACGACGAGCTGAAAGAAATCGCTAAATGGATCAATAATTTTATCGACTCGCAGGAAGGGATCATTTCGCAAGTCAAGCTCGCTACGCTGGATGTGCAGACCAGCCAAACCGCACTTCGCGGGAACACGTCCTCCTCCGAACGATCGAGCCACCGGGTGAAAAGCAAAATCGACGATATGATCACGGGTACATTGAGCCAGCTGAAAGATATCGATTCCGCCAAAGATGTCGCCCAGCAAATGAGCGTCACGCTCGAATCGCTGGAACAGGCGGCCTCAAACCAAATCGTGGTCGCCCAATCGGAGGTCGGCCATATCGGTGAAAAGATGAGGCAGATTCAAGATAAAGCGCTTGAGACGAACCGTACGATCAGCGCATTTCTCGAATCGACGCAAAAGATTACCGAGTTCCTGCAGGTCATACGCGAAATCTCCGCGCAGACGAATTTGCTGGCGCTTAACGCTTCCATAGAAGCGGCCCGGGTCGGTGAGCATGGCAAAGGTTTTTCCGTCGTCGCCGGCGAAATCCGTAAGCTGGCCGATATGACAGGCCATTCCGCCGCTGTTATCAATGATACGATCGCAGGCATCCAGCAAAATGCCGCCGTCGCCCTTGCTTCCATGGAGGAGGGAGACCGGGCGGTTACCGAAGGCGCTCGCCTTGTGGCGGCCACGACGGAGCTGCTGCAGCATGCCGGTCAGCAGGACACCGTCAGGCTGCAGGTGGTGCAGGACATGGTGAAGCTGATCGAACAGGTCGCCGCCGTCAGCATCGAAAACCGCCAAATCTCCACCGATGTGGAGAAGACCGTTCAGGAGTTGATCAGCGATATGTCAGCCGTACGGCATACATCGACCGATGTGGAGGCGATCACCGATTCGCTGCTGCAGCTTGTGAACCAGTTCCATCTCACCGAGAGTCGCAGACGTTAACCGGTCTTACCCACCGGTTTTCCCTTAGTTGCGGTTAAACATGGCATCCGTCAACCGGGTACGCATTTCTTATCCGATTTTGCCTTATTTGTATACGATCTCGCACTTTCTCCTTATCCTCAAATAATGGTATAATTCGGAATGACTGCACGTACACGCGTACAGTCTTACCTATTACGGAGGTGTACCTATGAAGTTAGGCGTTTTTACCGTACTGTTCGGACAAAAACCATTGGAGGAAGCGCTCGATTACATCGCATCCAAGGGACTTGACGCCGTCGAGATCGGTACCGGCGGGTACCCCGGCAACTCGCACTGCAATCCCGACGTGCTGCTTGCCGACGAAAGCAAGCTGAAAGCGTTTAAGCATGCGGTCGAATCCCGCGGCCTTATGATCAGCGCCCTGAGCTGTCACGCCAATCCGCTTCACCCGCAGAAGCAGATCGCCAAAGACTTCCACGATACGATTATAAAAACGATCGACCTGGCGCAAAAACTGGAAGTGCCCGTCGTCAACACCTTCTCGGGCTGCCCCGGCGACCATGAGGACGCGAAATACCCGAACTGGCCCGTCGCTCCTTGGCCTCCGGATTACCAAGAGATTTTGAAATGGCAGTGGGAGCAAAAGGTGATCCCTTATTGGACGGAAACCGGTAAATACGCATCGGACCGCAATGTCAAAATCGGCCTCGAGCTTCACGGCGGCTTTTCCGTGCATACTCCGGCGACGCTGCTCCGTCTGCGCGAAGCGGCCGGCGAAGTGATCGGCGCCAACCTCGATCCGAGCCACATGTGGTGGCAGGGCATCGATCCGGTGCAGGCGGTGCAAATTTTGGGCCGCGCCGGTGCGATCCACCATTTCCACGCCAAGGATACGTCGATCGATCCGATCAACGTCAACAAACACGGCGTCACCGACATGCAGTCATATACGCAAATGCTCGACCGCGCCTGGCAGTTCCGCACGGTCGGCTACGGCCACGATCTTAAAACGTGGGCGGACATCATCAGCGCGCTCCGTCTCGTCGGCTACGATTATGTCGTCAGCATCGAACATGAGGACGGCTTGATGTCGGTCGACGAAGGTTTTACGAAAGCCGTGCAAAACCTGCAGCAAGTGCTCATCCGCGAACCTCTGACGGAGATGTGGTGGGTGTAACAGGTTCGTTCGGAACATTATAAACAGCGAAAAGCCCTTTCTCGCTCTGCGGAGCGGTAAAGGGCTTTTAGTTTGATATCGTATGCAATTAAATCCGATCCATCCAGTGCATCACCATAACAACATCCATGAACAAGAACGTTGCCAGACTGACCAACCCGAAACCGATGGCAAAAGGATTTTTCTTCGAGGCCGCCAGCAATCGAATTACGCCGATCGCGATAACTATCGTAAACAGAATGACAAACACGTCAAAACCGTTGAAATTGCTGGCTGTTGCCGCCGCTTCTGCAGCCAAAAACATCGGTAGACCTCCTTTTGTGTACAAAAATGCCTAGTATCAATCTTACCTTGACTTGTAGGCTTATGCAAGTCATCCTCGCCAAGTGTAACAACTTTGTCACCAATTGCAGGCAGGATATCCATATTGCCCGAATCCTTTTGCGGGATGGACCGGATTTCTCATTTACGCTAGCCCACAAAAGTGGTACTATGATGATAGTTTTTCTTACTAATTTCATCGGAATAATAATAGATTGAGGGGGAAATGCACCGGACATTTTCAAACGTCTGGAAGCGGTCGGTTTATATTCATGGGAAGCTTGCGGCGACTGCCCGCGTACGATTGTCGGTAACCGGCTGGCCGGTATCGACAAAGACGAATTGATGGACACGACCGACATCGTGGACCAGGTCAACGATTTCTTCCTGCTGAACCGGGATTTTTCCAACTTGCCGCGCAAGTATAAAATGTCCATTTCTTCGAATATTTATAACTCCGGCCATGCCGAAATTCTATGCCTGGCCTTCACTCCGGCCACCAAGGTACTTGACGGACAAGAAGCGCTCGGCTTCCACGTATGGGTTGGCGGTGGATTGTCTGCCAAACCTCATTTGGCAAAACGGCTGGATATGTTCGTTCGTCCGGAAGACGTGCTGAAAGTTGCTGTCGGCGTTACGACCATTTACCGCGACTACGGATACCGGGAGAAGCGCCATCATGCCCGCTTGAAATTCCTCGTTGCCGACTGGGGCGCGGATAAATTCCAAGGGAAGCTGATTGAGCTGATCGGCGATATGCCGACTTCCGGTGAAGATAAAATCGTCGGCTGGACAGCCGCTTATTTCGACGGCGTTCATCCGCAAAAGCAAGAAGGCTTGAGCTATATAGGGCTTAACGTTCCGGTAGGCCGTCTGAGCGGCGACGCATTCATCGACCTTGCGAGAATTGCCGATGAGTACGGGGACAAAACGATCCGCACGACCGTTTCGCAAAAAATCATCTCCGGCGTTAAAAATGAAAACATCGACAAGGTGCTTGCCGAACCTTTGCTGCAGCGCCTAAGCCCAAATCCGAACCGTTTCATGAGCCGTACCGTTTCCTGTACAGGCAACGAGTTTTGCAACCTGGCGGTTGTCGAAACGAAGGAACGCGCTCGCCGCGTTGCCGAATATCTCGATTCGCAAATCGAGCTGGACGAAGACATTCGCATCCACTTTATCGGCTGCCCGAACTCCTGCGACCAGAAGCATATCGCCGACATCGGACTGCAAGGCGCACTGGTGAAAACGCCGGAAGGGATGGTCGATGCTTTCGATCTCGCGATCGGCGGCACTCTCGGTCCGAACGCCAAGTTCAACGAAACGCTTAAAGGCCGTGTTAAAGGCGATGACGTCGGACCGGTGCTCGCCCAACTGATCCTGTTCTACAAGGAAAACCGCAGCGTGGAAGAAACATTCCACCAATTCGTACAGCGCGTCGGCGTACCTGCGTTTCAGGAGAAGCTGAATCAAATTCTTGCATCGTAATAATAAAGGAGCCCCAATGCTTACTGGATGGAATGATCGTATCTGCATTTAGCGTGCCAGGTGTGGTTTTTGCATTTGCAAAAACCTACGCCGGGCACTTTTTTTACGCTGCAAATAGTTCGCTTTACTGGCAGTCTACTCATCCAACTTAGCTGCCTTTCCCCTGTGCCTCTCTTTTTTCCAAGGATTATCCACACGATTTTTGTTTTATCCACTGGAATAACGCAAGTTATACACAAAGTATCCACATGCTCCACAATTTCATCTCACATTTATAAAAGAATCCGCAGCATTCTGCACAATATTCAGACATTTCTGTGATTATTTTTGCGAATTATGCACATATCCGCTCGCTTTATCCACAGATTGCGCACAGTTTCCAATGAGATTATCCACAGCCAATGATTAGAACAGCGGTTTTGATCCGCCTGCGATCGCATAAGCAAAATAAAAAATAAATATTGTGGAAATACTCACATCTTTTTGTTGAATAATGCCATATAATAAGTGGCGTTGTGATTTTGGCGCTGCAATCGACTACGTCATTTGAAATTGAATTATGGGAGAAATGGGCTTTGGAACAACAAGTTTTAGTGGATTGTAACACATGCGAATTTTTGGTGGAAGGTATTTGTAGAAATCATAACGGGGTTCATGGACATGGATGGAGACCTGCAAAAACGGATCGTCCCAAAATATGCTGGTCCATCTCTATGACTTATTTCATAGAGCTCGTTTCACAGCTTCCGGAGAACGAACGGAAATGGATGCGCGACAACGAAAATATTACGGTTAACGATCTTCTCCATAGAGTGGAGTCAGGATATTGGCGTCCCAGCGTACTTAAGAAAACTCGAATCAACAGCTACGATTCATTCTCTTGTGTATATCCGGATTTGCCTTCTTATATTTGACAGGCCATAACCTGACAAGCAAAGAGAGCTTGCCGCAACGGGCAAGCTCTCTTTTTGCATATATCAGGGCCATTTAAAATCGGCCTTCACTTACACTGCAGCGTTTTCGATCTGCTTGAGACGGGATTCGTAGTCTGCCGAGCGGGCTTTGTCGCGCTCCAAAATCGGCTTCAGGTAATGTCCGGTGTAAGAAGCCTCGACTTTGACCACCTCTTCCGGCGTTCCCGTTGCGACGATCGTACCACCTCGGCTGCCGCCTTCCGGTCCGAGATCGATGATATAGTCGGCCGTCTTGATCACATCGAGGTTGTGCTCGATAACAAGCACACTTTCGCCGTTTTCGACCAATCGATGCAGCACCTTCAGCAAACGGTCAATATCGTCGATATGCAGACCTGTTGTCGGCTCGTCGAGGATGTAGATCGTTTTGCCGGTGCTGCGGCGGTACAGCTCGGCCGCGAGCTTCACGCGCTGCGCTTCGCCGCCGGACAGCGTCGTTGCCGGCTGGCCCAGGTTCATGTAGCCCAAGCCTACATCAAGCAGAGTGCTGAGCTTGCGATGAATGCGCGGGACATTTTTGAAAAACTCGCATGCGTCCTCGATCGTCATCTCCAGCACTTCGGCAATGTTTTTGCCTTTGTAGCGGATTTCGAGCGTTTCGCGGTTGTAACGTTTGCCTTTGCACACCTCACAAGGTACGTATACATCGGGCAAAAAGTGCATTTCGATCTTGATGATACCGTCGCCGCGGCAGGCTTCGCAGCGTCCGCCCTTGACGTTGAAGCTGAAGCGGCCTTTTTTGTAGCCGCGTACCTTGGCTTCGTTCGTCGCTGAGAATAAGTCACGAATATCATCGAACACCCCGGTGTAGGTGGCCGGATTCGAACGCGGCGTGCGGCCTATCGGCGATTGGTCGATATCGATGACTTTATCGAGATGCTCCAGTCCGCGGAACTCCTTGCATTCGCCCGGTCGAACCTTTGCACCGTTTAATTCGCGGGCCAGCATCTTGTACAATATTTCGTTGATCAGCGTACTTTTGCCGGAACCGGAAACGCCGGTCACACAGGTGAATACGCCGAGCGGAATCTTTACATTGACGCCTCGCAGATTGTTTTCTTTCGCCCCTTTGATCTCCAGCCACTTGCCGTTCGGCTTGCGGCGTTCCGGAGCGATCGGAATAAACCGGCGGCCGCTCAAATATTGCCCGGTGAGCGAGTTCGGATCCTCCATAATTTCCGCGGGCGTGCCTTGAGCGATCACCCGACCGCCGTGAATGCCGGCTCCCGGCCCGATATCGATAATATAATCGGCCGCCATCATCGTATCCTCGTCATGCTCGACGACAATCAGCGTATTGCCGAGATCCCGCATATGCTCAAGCGTCTGGATCAGGCGGGTATTGTCCCGCTGATGAAGGCCGATGCTCGGTTCGTCCAGAATGTACAATACACCCATGAGGCTGGAGCCGATCTGCGTCGCCAAACGGATGCGCTGGGCTTCTCCCCCGGAAAGCGTTCCTGCGGAACGATGCAACGTCAAATAGTCCAGTCCGACATTGACGAGGAACCCGAGTCGGGCGTTAATCTCTTTCAAAATGAGATGCGCAATCGTCATCTCGCGCTCCGTCAGCTTCATCTGATTGAACCATCCTTGTGCTTCTCCGATCGAAAGCGACGTGATGTCAGCGATGTTCCTTTCATTGACGGTGACCGCAAGCACTTCCGGCTTGAGCCGCTTCCCTTTACACTTGCCGCAAGGCTTCGCGCTCATATACGATTCGATATGCTCGCGAATGCCATCCGAGAACGTATCGCGGTAACGGCGCTCCAGGTTGTGGATGATGCCCTCGAACGGAACGAGCGCTTCCTTCGATTGCCCGAAGTCGTTTTCGTAGCGGAAGCGCACCTTTTCGCCCCCGGTACCGTACAGCAGCTTTTTCATATGCTCTTCCGGAAGCTCGCTCACCGGTACGTTGCGCGGAATGCCGTAATGCTCGCAAACCGCCGCCAAAAACTGCGGGTAATAGTTGGACGTGCTGCCTGCCCAAGCTTCAAAAGCGCCTTCCTCAATCGTCAGCTTCGGATTCGGAACGAGCAGATCCGGGTCGACGATCATTTTCGCGCCGAGACCGTCGCACTCCGGACACGCCCCAAACGGGCTGTTGAACGAAAACATGCGCGGCGCCAGCTCCTCCATGCTGAATCCGCATTCCGGACAAGCGAGGTTTTGGCTGAACAGCAGCTCTTCCTTCTCCATGACATCGACGATAACTCGGCCATTGCCGAGTTTCAGAGCCGTCTCCAGCGAATCGGCGACCCTCGTTTGCACGTCGTCCTTGATTACGATCCGGTCGACGACAACCTCAATGGAATTCTTTTTGTTTTTCTCGAGCTCGATTTTCTCGGAGAGATCCATTACTTCGCCGTTAACCCGCACGCGGACAAATCCCTGCTTGCGGATGTCGTCCAGAAGCTTCGTATGTTCCCCTTTGCGTCCGGAAACGATCGGAGCGAGAATTTGCAGCCTCGTGCGCTCCGGATATTCCATAACCCGGTCGACCATCTGCTCGACGGTTTGCGACGTAATTTCGATCTTGTGCTCCGGACAATGCGGACGGCCGATCCGTGCGAACAACAGACGCAAATAGTCGTAAATTTCGGTCACGGTGCCGACCGTCGAACGCGGATTGCGGCTCGTCGTCTTCTGATCGATGGAAATGGCCGGAGACAATCCTTCGATCGAATCCACATCCGGCTTGTCCATTTGCCCCAAAAACTGACGGGCATAAGCGGACAGCGACTCCACGTAACGGCGCTGCCCTTCCGCATAAATCGTATCGAACGCCAGCGACGATTTTCCCGAGCCGCTGAGCCCTGTCAGCACGACAAATTTATCGCGGGGGATCGTAACGTCGATATTTTTCAAATTGTGCGCTCTTGCGCCTTTTATGACGATTTGGTCGCGTGCCATCGGTTCCACCCTTCGTCCCTTCGGTCTGGGAATTTCTTTTCAACGATAATCCGGCTGCTGCCTCGCCTTACAGCTCCGCTTTCATTTCCAAAATGGCGTCGCGCAGCTCGGCGGCCCGCTCGAACTGCAGGTTCTTCGCCGCTTCTTTCATCTCCTGCTCCAAACGTTCGATCAGAGACAGGCGATCCTTCTTCGACATCTTTGCTTGCTTGACTTCCGTCAAATAATCCGCCTTTTGCTCGGCCACCTTGGTCGCTTCGATCACGTCGCGAACTTTCTTTTGAATCGTTTGCGGGGTGATGCCGTGCTTCTCGTTGTAAGCAAGCTGAATCGTGCGGCGGCGGTTCGTTTCCTTGATCGCCTTGTCCATCGACTCGGTAACCTTGTCGCCATACATGATAACGCGGCCGTTCGCATTCCGGGCGGCGCGGCCGATCGTCTGGATCAGCGAACGCTCGGCCCGCAGGAAGCCCTCTTTATCCGCGTCAAGTATCGCCACCAGTGACACTTCCGGCAGATCGAGACCTTCACGAAGCAGGTTGATGCCGACCAGTACATGGAAAGTGCCGAGCCGAAGCTCGCGAAGAATTTGCATCCGCTCCAGCGTCTTGACGTCCGAGTGCATGTACCGTACTTTGATGCCAACATCTTTCAAATAGTCGGTCAAATCTTCGGCCATCTTCTTGGTGAGCGTCGTGACGAGCACACGTTCGTCCTTCTTGATGCGGTCGTGAATTTCCCCGATCAGATCGTCGATCTGACCTTTGGTAGGCCTTACTTCTATTACAGGATCGACCAAACCGGTCGGTCTTATAATCTGTTCGATCATTTTCGGGCAATGCTCCAGCTCGTAAGGTCCCGGCGTCGCCGAAATATATACCACCTGCTTCACCTTCTGCTCGAATTCATCGAACTTGAGCGGCCGGTTGTCAAGCGCCGACGGCAGCCGAAAACCGTGCTCCACGAGCACTTCTTTCCGGGCGCGGTCCCCGTTGTACATCGCGCGAATCTGCGGCAGCGTCGCATGGGATTCGTCGATCATGAGCAGCATGTCGTCCGGAAAATAGTCGAACAGCGTATAAGGCGTTGCGCCTCTCTCCCGGAAGGTGAGGGGCCCCGAATAGTTCTCGATGCCGGAGCAAAAGCCCATCTCCTGCATCATCTCTATGTCATAACGTGTCCGCTGCTCCAGCCGCTGTGCCTCCAAAAGCTTGCCTGCGCCGCGCAGCTCCTCGAGCCGCTCTTCAAGCTCACGCTCGATGTTGACGAGCGCCCGCTTCATCGTCTCTTCCTGCGTGACGAAGTGAGAAGCCGGGAAGATGGCCACATGATCGCGCTCGCCCAGTATCTCGCCCGTCAGCACGTCGATTTCGGTGATCCGCTCGATCTCGTCGCCGAACAATTCGACGCGAATCGCCTGTTCCCCACGCGAAGCCGGGAAAATCTCAACGACATCCCCGCGAACGCGAAACGTGCCGCGAACGAAGTTCAGATCGTTGCGCTGGTACTGGATATCGATCAAACGGTGCAAAATTTCGTTGCGCGGCTTTTCCATGCCTTTGCGCAGCGACAGCACGAGGCTGCGGTATTCCATCGGCGAACCTAAGCCATAAATACAGGATACGCTTGCCACAATGATGACGTCCCGCCGTTCGAAGAGCGAACTTGTCGCGGAATGCCGCAGCTTGTCGATCTCTTCGTTGATGCTGGAATCTTTCTCAATGTAAGTATCCGAAGACGGTATATACGCCTCCGGCTGGTAGTAGTCGTAATAGCTGACAAAATACGAAACGGCGTTGTTCGGGAAAAACTCCTGAAACTCGCTGCACAATTGTGCGGCGAGCGTCTTGTTGTGCGCGATGATGAGCGTCGGTCGGTTCAGCCTGGCGATGACTTGCGCCGCCGTAAACGTTTTGCCCGTTCCCGTCGCTCCGAGCAGCGTCTGGTGTCTGTTGCCTGCCTCAATGCTGCGCACCAGCTCGTCGATCGCTCTGGGCTGATCGCCCTGGGGTTCGAACTCCGAAACGAGCTCGAACTTCCTGTTCATTTGAACGACTTCATTCATGTAATCACCTTCGAAAAGTGGATTTTCCTCTAAACTTTTGCAATCCGGTGTCCGATATATATAGAGTCATCTGTCTCTCAGGATTCGACTTGGTTCGACGCGAGGGATAAGAATATTTGTTCCCATATATTATACCTTTTTTGGAGCAGCGTTGCAAACATATAAAGTTTCCTGCACCTGCGGCAAGCTGACCTTTTAAAGACGATCTAGGGGTGGTTCTAATGGATTTGACAACAATTATCGGCATCTTATTCGGCTTAGGCGCACTGGTCGGCGGCTATGTGTGGGACGGCGGCCACGTTAGCGCACTCATCGTGCCAAGCGCCGCCTTGATCGTTCTCGGCGGTACGATCGGAGCGGTTGCCGTCAGCTTCCCGCTCGCCCGCTTGAAGGAAATCGGCAAAGCGCTCAGCATGGGCTTTAAAGAAACGAAGCGCGATCCGGCCATCATCATCGAGGAACTGGTCGACATGGCCACCATCGCCCGCCGGGAAGGCGTTCTTGCCTTGGAACAGCGCGCGCAGGAGCATTCAAACGCCTTTTTGAAGGACGGCCTAATGATGGTCGTGGACGGAACGGATCCGGAGCTGACGCGGCAAATTCTCGAGCTCGAAATGGACGCTCTTGAGCATAAGCATGAAGGCTACGCCAAAATATTCGAAGCCGCGGGCGGCTATGCACCGACGATGGGGATCATCGGTACAGTTATGGGTCTGATTCACGTGCTCGGCAATCTGTCCGACCCGTCCAGCCTCGGTCCCGCGATTGCGGTCGCTTTTACCGCTACATTATACGGCGTATCCACGGCTAACGTGATCTATCTGCCGCTGGCCAACAAAATCAAAATCCGCAGCAAGGAGCAAATTTCCGAAATGGAACTGATGCTCGAAGGAATTCTCGCTCTGCAGGCCGGAGAAAATCCGCAGCTGATCAAGAAAAAGCTCGCTTCGTTCCTGCACGACAAGCATAAAGAAGGCGAGGTTGCTGACAGTGGCGCGGAAGAATAAAAAGCACGGAGCTCATGAAAATCACGAACGCTGGCTGATTACATACGCGGATCTGATCACGCTGCTTCTCATCTTTTTCGTCATCATGTACGCCATGAGTAAAATCGACGTCGATAAATATTCCGTTCTCGCGCAGGCGCTCAATATGACGTTTCAAAAGGCGGACTCCCCGCTTCCGCAAGGCGAAGGCGTACTCGGCCGGGTGAATGTGGCGAAGTCCAAAGAAGAAGGCAACAAGCCGAAGAGCGACCAGGCCGAGAAGGAAAAACGCGAAAAGGAAGAGCAGCTGCAAAATCTTTTGCAAAAGGTACAAGAATACATACAACAGGAAAATTTGTCCAGCCAGGTTTCGGCAACGAACACCCCCCGCGGCGTGGCGGTTACGCTCAACGATTTGTTCCTGTTCGACCTGGGAAGGGCCGATCTGAAGCAGGCGTCCTACCCGATTCTGAACAAGCTGGCGTCTCTGTTCCCTACGCTGAACACGACGATCAGCATCGAAGGCCACACCGACAATTTGCCTTTATCGACAGGTTCCGTTTATAAAGATAACTGGGGTTTGTCCAACGAACGGTCTTTATCCGTACTCCGCTATTTTATTTATAACGCCGGCCTGGATCCGAAAAAGTTTATCTCCACCGGATACGCCGACACCCGTCCTGTTGCCGACAACAATACCGCCGAAGGCCGTTCCAAAAACCGCCGCGTGGAAATCGTCGTGCTCCGGGAAGACGGCAAAAGCACTCCATCCAATTGAGAAAACCTTGTCCTCCGCGGCATGCCGCCGGAAGACAAGGTTTTTCTTTGCCTACGCGCTGTGGCTCGGCGGCTGTTTGCTGATGAGCCCGACCAGCTTGCGGCGTACATATGCGATGATACCAGGGGGCCTTTCCTCGGCAAAATAAAGCGCGTCCTGGTCCGGCGCCAACACGATGCCGAGCTGGTGATGCTCTCCGGCATAAAGCGGCTTTTGCAAAAATTTGCTCTGGCCGTCCAGATTAAGAACCTCGAGCTTGCAAAACGCCGAATTTTGCCGCATGGCGAAATGCAAATCCTGCTTGCTGAGTACCGGGAATCCGTTCACTTTATGGATGATTTCGCCGGTTTTCAGTCCGAGCTGCTCCGCGGCGGAATCCGGCAATACCGCGAGAATCATCAAACCTTTGCGGTTATGCACGAAATAAGGGCTGCGGTCCGCCTCATCCATCCGGCTCAGCGCAAGCATCGCCTCATGCAGCCCGATGCAGAGCAGCGAAGCGGCGATCGTCAGCACGCTCATCCATTCCGCCGCCAGTGCGCCAAGAAAGACGAGCAGCGCGTAGGCTATGAGCAGGGTCGAGCTCCATCGCACTTTATCCTGCGGCAGCCGGGTGACGGTCCGCTCGGCAAACCCCAGCATGAATGGGAACCCGGCGACGGCCCAGCCGTACTGCCAAAGCTCTCCTCCGAGCAGCGGCTGCCAGGGAAGCTCCATCCCGCCGCCCTGCAGCGGAACGACCAAAAACAACGGAACCGGCCAAAATCCTTGCAGTTGGTACCCTCCGACAATTTTCCCCCGCTTGCTCTCATAAAACATCGGACTTCCCGATCTTGCCCCCTGCAAACGAACAAGCAGCGCCTCCAGCAGGTGCAGCACCGCGACCAAAGCAAGCAGCGGCGGCATATCCACACTCAGCAGAACGTTAACGAGCCATTTCAAAGGCTCGACGGTTTGCAGCTGCGGCACCCAGATCAGCACCGTTTGCAATATACCGATTACGCCTACGGCATAAGCGAGGCACAAATACCGCACCCTGACGAATACGAGCAGCAGCGAAATAACCCAAAGCAGCAGGAGCGCCTCCGGCTGCAGCGTTGCACCGACAAAGGCGAGCACGACCGAAGCGCACAATCCTCCGACCAATCCCCAAAGCACGGCGCGCCACGTCTCCGGAACGATGGAGTGCAGCTTGACGGAAAACAGCTTCCGTTCGAACATGATTTGCCTGCGGTATTGCAGGATCACAAATAAAATGCCTACGTAATAAAAAGGATGCGTAATGAGCTGCACGACGGCGGAAAGCAGTTTCTTCCCTATTTCAACGGCCACATCCATCCAAATGACTCCTTAAAATAAAAGAATAAGAAGGCGAGACCTTGCAGCCTGCCTTCTTATTCTCATTCGACGCCGCTTTGCCGGAATCCTGCTCCGGACGCCAATTTCCAGTTTATTTCACTGCCGTCTGCATGTATTGGACGGCCGCCTTCAGCTGAAGGTCGTTTTTCGGATCGCGGATTAAAGCAAGGATCCCCTTCTCTACCTTGTTCGCCGTATCCGTATCGACTTCGCCTGTCATCGGCAGCCCGTTTACACGCTGGAACGCTTTGACCGCCGTGGCCGTTTGTTCACTGAAATAGCCGTCCGTCCGGCCCGGATCAAAGCCGAGACCCGTCAGCATCAGCTGCAGGTTTTTCACATCGTCTCCGGTCGTATCCGGCTTCAGCGTCGCTTTTTTGCTGAGCGGAAGCACCTTGTAGTAAGCCGGCTGCTCAACCGGAATGTCCGGCTCGATGCCTTTTTTATGAATCCATGTGCCGTTGGGAGTGAGCCATTTGTAGACGGTCATCTTGATATTGCTTCCGTCGCCCATCTCCTTCTCGAACGTCACCTGGACGGTACCCTTACCGAACGACGTTTCCCCGATCAGCTTGCTGCCGGCCGAGTCATGCAGCGCCCCCGCCAAAATTTCCGACGCGCTGGCGCTCCCCTTGTTGATGAGCACGGACACCGGATAATTTTTCGTGCCGCCGTTCGAAGGGGTTTGCTCCCGCTCGCCCTTCCGGTTCTCGATCTGGACGATCGGCTTGCCTTTCGGCACGAACGGCTCGACGATCTCCACCACGGACGACAAAAGTCCGCCCGGATCGTTGCGCACGTCGATGATCAGACCTTTCATGCCCTTATCCTCGAGAGCCTTTAACTGCTCCTTGAACCGCTGCGCGGTATTGCTCGAGAACTGGCGGATTTCGATTTTGCCGATGTTATTGTCCAGCATTTCGCTGAATACCGTCTCCACATCGATGTCGTCGCGCACGACGATGAACTGGATTGGCTCCGTCGACCCCGCGCGAATCACTTCCAGCTTCGCTTGCGTGCCTTTCGGGCCGCGGATTTTCATGACCGCCTGATTGAGCGTCAAGCCGTCCAGCTTCTCTCCGTTGATGGAAACGATGATATCGTTGGCATGAAGCCCCGCCTTGTCGGCCGGCGAGCCTTTGATCGGCGAAACGATGGTCACCTTACCGTCTTCCAACGATACCTCCGCCCCGATGCCCTGGAACGAAGACGTGATGCTTTCGTCAAATTGCTTCGCTTCCTTTTGATCCATATAGACCGTAAACGGATCGTCCAGCGTAGCAAGCATTCCGTTAATCGCGCCGTTGATCACCTTATCATGATCGACCTCGCTCAAATATTTGCTTTCGATGAGCTGAAACGTGGTCGACAGCTTGCCGATGTCTTTGGAGGTGAGCCCTCCCGATCTGACCGCCGCCGACACTTGGCCTCCTTTTTCCGCAAGAAAGGAAGGCTGCACCAGCGTCAGCGTCATGATGCTGCTGGCAAACATCGCCAGTAAAATAAATGCCAATACCGTGCGACCTTTAAATGTCATTCAAGTTCCACCGCCTTTTGCTTAGCCCGTCAAGCTATCGTCCTTTTAGTATATGACAAGCTGTACCCATTTATTAACTGGAATACGGCCCGCTTCTCGAAAAAAGCTTATCGCAAATAAGGCTTAGGGTCAACCGGCTCCTCATTGATGCGCACCTCGAAGTGCAGATGATACCCGGTCGAACGGCCCGTGGAGCCGACTTCGGCGATTTTTTGCCCCCGTTTGACGGTCTCGCCTTTCTCGACAACGATGCCGTCATTGCGGATATGGCCGTATAGCGTCCAGACGCCTTTGCCGTGGTCGATGATGACGGTATTGCCGTAACCGCTCCACCAACCGGCCATAATGACGACGCCGCCTTCCGCCGCCAAAATGTCCGTACCCTGCGGAGCGCCTAAATCGATGCCGGTATGTCCGGCTTGTTTGCCCGTAAACGGATCCTTTCGAACTCCGAAGTCCGAGGTCATCGGTGCCTGTTTGACGAGCGGATAGCCGAATTTTCCGCCGCTGTATGTAAAATTGACCGTTTTCTTTTTTGATTTCACCTGTTCGGCAAGCAGCTGCGATTCCTTCTTGGCGAACTGCATGAGGAGACGTTCCTGCTCCTCGGAAATATCTTCGAGGTCCTTTTCCTTTTTGGAAAGGCTCGCGATCTTAACCTCTTTTTCCTTTTCCTTCGCAGCCAGATCGCTTCTGACCGCCTCGGCGTCGCTGTACAGCTGCTTGACTTCAGCGAGCTGAAGCTCGACCGCCTTCTTTTTCTCGGCGATCAGGTCGCGGTCCCGCTGGTTTGCTTCGAGTATTTCCTTATCCTGACTTACGATCGTCTTCAACGCGTTCAGACGATCGAGAAAATCGGTGAAGCTGGTCGAGCTGAGCAGTACGTCGGCGTACGAGACGACGCCGTTCATGTACATCAGGCGAAGCCGGGACTTCAGCATCTGATCGCGCGCGGCTACCCGGCCCTCGGCATCCTCGAGGTTTTTCGCGCTTTCTTTCAGCTCGGCCGTCGTGTCCTCTACTTTTTTATTCAACTCGGCCAGCTTTTGATTCGTCTCGTCGAGCTGATCCATAATCGTATCGATATCTTTGGCAGCTTGCTGCTTTTCCTGCTGCACTTTATTGATTTGGCTTTGCGCTTCGTTCGCTTTTTGCTGAGCGGCCGCCTTCTGCTTCTTGAGCTGGGCCAGTTCCTGATCGATTCGCGCCGATTCCGACAAGGCAAGCCCGAGCTGCGGCGCTATCAGCGTTCCTACTAATGCTGCCGTAACCGCCCAGGGCAGTATGGACTTTTTCACGGTAATAATACCTCCCCCTAAAGGTTCGTCCCCCCTAAATCCCCCAAAGGGGGACCCCAGGCGCTCGGGCGCCCCGGACCCGCCCGATTGGAGCGGCAGCTCGCTTCTAGTCCGCGTTTGTCAGGAATGGACTTTTACCTTCGGGTAAAAATCCCATGCCTGACACGCTTTACTTTTGGTGCGATGCCTCGGGAGCTATAATGTGACTCAACCTCGCGCCGGTCGTCACACATTTTGCTTGTGCAAAACGATGTGTCTCCGCGCTCCACTGTCTGCTAATGTGAAACTTGAAAACCTTCAACCACTGTTGCCTATCACACCCGCAAATACTTGCGTACCGACAGCAGACTGCCCCAGATGCCGATCATGATGCCGATGCCAAGCAGTAGTCCCGTCAGCACGTATCCGATTTCCTCAAACGGCTTCAGCTTGATGAGCAGCAAGCTGAGCTCGAGCTCGGTTGCGTTCATCAGCTCCCAGTAGCCGTAAAGCAGCGCGCCGGCGGGAATGATCGAGCCGATCGTGCCAAGCAGCGCTCCTTCGATGAAAAAAGGCCAGCGAATGAACTGGTTGGTCGCGCCGACCAGCTTCATGATGGCGATTTCACGGCGGCGGTTTAAAATCGTCAGCTTGATCGTATTCGCGATCAAAAACATCGCCGTCAACGCAAGTCCCGCGACCAGCACCAGGCCGATATTGCGGACGATGCCGGTTATTTTGAACATCGTTTCGACCGTGCCTTGTCCGTAGCTGACTTTATAGATCGGCTTCGGGTTTTTGCCGTTGTTCAGTTCGGTGATTTTTCCGGCTACGGCAGCCACTTCCCGCGGTTCGGTCACCTCGATCGTAAACGAATCGTTAAGCGGGTTGTTTTCACCTTCGAAGCCGTCCAACAGCGCCTTGCCGCTTTCGCCAAGCTTTTCCCGCAGGAACTTTAAGCCTTCTTCTTTGGAGACGAAGGTGACCTTGGCCACATTGGGTATCGCGGTAATATCGCTTTGCAGCGATGCGATCTGCTCTTTCGGCGTGTTGACTTCCAAATAAACGCGGATCTCGACCTGGCTTTCGATTTGCTGCGCCAAGTAGTTCACATTCAGCGTCAAAAGCAAAAACACGCCGAGGATGAACAAGGATATCGAGATCGAGCTGATCGAGGCAAACGACATCCAGCCGTTGCGAACGACGTTTTTGCAGCCTTCGCGGACGTGTCGGGCGGCGGTGCTAATCCTCATAACCGTAGTCACCCCGGATCTCGTCGCGAACGATCTTTCCCTGCTCGATGGCGAGTACCCGCTTGCGCATCGTGTTCACGATTTCTTTGTTGTGCGTTGCCATGATGATCGTCGTTCCGCGGAAGTTGATCTCCTCGAGCAGCTTCATGATGCCCCACGAAGTTTCGGGGTCGAGGTTGCCTGTAGGCTCGTCCGCGATAATAACGGACGGGTTGTTCACAATTGCCCGGGCAATAGCGACCCGCTGCTGCTCGCCTCCGGACAGCTGCGTCGGCAGCGAATTTGCCTTGTCCTTCAGCTTGACAAGCTCCAGCACCTCGGCCGTGCGCTTCTTGATGATTTTCTTCGGAGCCTCGATCACTTCCATCGCAAAAGCGACGTTTTCATATACCGTCAGCTTCGGCAGCAAGCGAAAATCCTGAAAAATAACCCCGATATTTCGGCGCACGTAGGGGATTTTGCGCTGCTTGAGCTTTTCCAGGTTGAACCCGCTCACGAAAATGCTTCCTTTTGTCGGGCGCTCTTCCCTATATATCAATTTCATAAATGTCGATTTTCCGGCACCGGAAGGGCCAACCACATATAAAAATTCGCTCGGATCGACTTTCACGCTGATTCCTCTGAGCGCATGAGTCCCGTCGGAATATGTCTTCCATACGTCCTGCATCTCAATCACAGTATCACATCCTGTATTTAGGCCATTATTTCGCTGTCGTCGCAACCGAAAAAATTGTTTAGTCAGCCTATATAAGTTCGACACTCATCCGCAAAATCCTTTAAATCCGACGGGTTTTCCAAATCTTTTCACAATTTCGCCGGCCCGTGTAGAAATCGGTCTTATTTTTACAGACAACTATTGTCCGGTGCCCGCATATATTTAGCTCGTACCGTTTGTTGGGACATCCATCCGCATGAAAAAAGGAGCCTGAGTACGATGCTGGGTCTGCGCAAACCTGAAACGGCAGCGATCCTGATTCTTTTGGTCGTTGTGTTTTCCGCGGCTGTGGCGCTGATCGTTTACGGGGGAAGCAAGTCGATGCCGGCAGGGGTCACGATATCCGGCTGGTCCGTTAGCGGGATGAACATCGAGTGGGTGGAAAAAAAGCTGGATGAGCATGCGGAGGCGCTGCGCAGGCAGCGAGTCGTTTTGCAAATGGAACGGGCAGATCCGAATGAGGCAGCTTGGCTTATGGAACAGCTCGGACTGACGACGGGCACGGATCAGGTGCTCTCCGCCCTACGCCCGCTCAAGGAAGGATCGTTATGGTCCCGCGCGAAGTATCGCTGGCAGATGCAGGGGCGCGAGCTTATCTTTGCTATCTCTATAGACGAATCAGCGCTGAAGCAAACGCTGCTTCGCGTCTGGGCCAAGGTGTACGATGCGAAACCTGCGAACGCCCAGCGGATTGTCGAGGGGGACGACACCATCCGCTACGTCCCTGAGCAAAATGTCGAACGCATCGATGAAAGCAAGCTGGCCGCGCTTCTTAAAGATCAGCTGCCTCCTCCGGGCCAGGCGCCTCCGTCCGCTTCGATTGCCGTTAAAGTGCCGGTGATCGCGGTATCCCCCGAAGTCACGCTGCAGAAGCTGAAGGCGGAGAAAATCGAACGCAAGCTGGCCGAGTTTACGACCGTGTATCCGCTTCTGAACAACAGCGAAGGCCGCATTCATAACGTGCGCTCCACCGCCGCCTCGATTCACGATGTTGTCTTGCAACCGGACGAAATATTCGACTACGGCAAGTTCATTCAGCTGACCGAAGCCAAATACGGGTATAAGGATGCTCCGGTCATTCTGAACGGAAAGCTTGTACCAGGCATCGGCGGCGGCATTTGCCAAGTTTCGTCAACGCTGTACAACGCGGTGCTGCGCAGCGGCCTCAAAATCGTGGAGAGGCGCAACCATTCGCTTCCAGTCAGTTACGTGCCGCTTGGGCAGGACGCTACCTTTGCGAGCGGCTACATCAATTTCAAGTTCCGGAACACAACTGGCGCCCATCTGCTTATCCGCACTTCGACGACCGATTCTCAGGTGACCGTCAAGCTGTTCGGCAGTGCACCGGAGAACATCACCTACGACGTCGAGTCGAAAACGATCGAAACCCTTGAGCCGCCGGTTAAATACGTGCACAACCCGCAGCTGCCGCGCGGCAAGACCGAGCTGCTCAGCAAAGGCAAGCCGGGCTATAAAGTCGAGACTTACCGGATTAAAAAGGTGGACGGCCGCATCGTCGGCCGCGAGCTTGTGTCCAAAGACACGTATTCGGCTCAACCGACACTGGTGGCTGCCAATCGAGGAGGACAACCGGAGGATATCCGGCAGGGCGAGGAGACGCGGCCATTCGTGGAGGATGGAGTGAAGGGGCCGATATTCCGCTGAGGCGTAGGCCCCTTAAATCGCTGGAGCCCCCCTAAGTCCCCCCCACCGGAGGGACCCAGGCTTCCGAAGCTGGCTTCGCTCCGCAAAGCTCTCAAGTCGCCCGGGCAATGTTGTCAGGTTAACGCTTTCGATGGATCTGGGTCCGAATCTGATAGGTCTTGCTTCTAAAACAAGCAGCTTATAGCTTCTGAAAATAGCGGAACGCATGTTCTCTATTCTCGAAAAAATTGCTGCATCGGAAAAATAAAGGAACTGAGATGCGCTAAATCGATGGAAAACGGCATTTATATCGGACGAACAGGCAAATAGAACACCTGAGTTCCGCTAATTTCCAAAAATACCTGAAATGGACCGATATAGCGCACCACAGTTCTGTTATGGTCGCACTTAACTTGCGCAGCATTGGGCGCTCGGGCGTCCCGGGCCCGCCCGTAATGCAGGACTGCTCGCTTCTAGTTCGCGTTTGTCGGGACACGGCTTTTTCCTTCGGGTAAAAAGCCAGTCCCCGACACGCTGTACTTTTGGAGCGACGCCTATGGAGCGACCGAGTGCCTCTTGCCCGCGTTTGGCGGCATGGGTTTGCTCACGCAAAATCTCATGCCGCCACGCGTTGCTGTACCCGTTGGAGGGCGGATACTTCTTGGAGAAATGCCGATATGCACAAAATCCCCCAAGCGCCTTGCCAGCGAGGCAATGCGGCTTGAGGGATTTTTTTATTAATCTGCTGATTAACGGCTTTTTTGGTAATACTGCTCAAACCACGCTTCATTCTGCTCCAGCTGCTTCTCGGCGCGGCCGATCGCGGCCTCCACTTGATTCGCAGCGGTGCCGCCGTAAACGTTGCGCGCGTTGACGACGCGTTCCGGCTGGAGCACATCGTAGATGTCGGCTTCGAACATCTTCGAGAACTGGTGGAACTCGTCCAGAGTGAGATCGAGCAGGAACTTCTTTTGCTGGATGCAGTACAGCACCGTTTTACCGATCACCTCGTGCGCCTGGCGGAACGGAAGTCCTTTGTTCACCAGGTAGTCGGCGATATCGGTCGCGTTGGAGAAATCCTGGTTGACCGCCTGGCGCATCCGGTCCTTGTTCACCTTCATCGTGCTGACCATCGGCGCAAACAGCTGCAGCGCTCCCTGCAGCGTGCGAACGGTGTCGAACATGCCTTCCTTATCCTCCTGCATGTCCTTGTTGTACGCCAGCGGCAGCGATTTAAGCACGGTCAAGAGGCCGAACAGGTTGCCGTACACCCGGCCTGTTTTGCCGCGCACGAGCTCGGCCACGTCCGGATTTTTCTTTTGCGGCATAATGCTGGAGCCGGTGCAGAACGCATCGTCCAGCTCGACAAAGTGAAACTCCGTGCTCGACCACAGCACCATTTCTTCGCAAAAACGCGACAGGTGCATCATGATCATCGACGCGTTCGACAAAAATTCGAGGATGAAATCGCGGTCGCTCACCGCGTCCAGCGAGTTTTCATATACGCCGTCAAAGCCGAGCTGCTGGGCTACAAAATGACGGTCGATCGGGAACGTCGTCCCGGCTAAAGCGCCCGCTCCGAGCGGCAGCACATTGATCCGCTTGTAGCTGTCGATGAGACGTTCCGCGTCGCGCTGGAACATCGAAACGTACGCCATCAGGTGATGGGCGAAAAGAACCGGCTGCGCCCGCTGCAAATGCGTATAACCCGGCAAAATCGTATCGAGGTTGTTTTTCGCTTGTCCGATCAAAGCTTCCTGCAGCTTGTTCAGCAGCCCGACGAACTCCACCACCCGCTTGCGCAGGTACAAGTGCATGTCCGTCGCCACCTGGTCATTGCGGCTGCGGCCCGTATGCAGCTTGCCGCCGACCGGTCCGATCTCGTCGATCAGCGCTTTCTCGATGTTCATGTGGATGTCTTCATCGCCGATGGTAAACTCCATCTCTCCGCGGCGGATCATCCCCTGCACCTTATGTAAGCCGTCTTTGATTTTCTCTACATCGTCCGCCGGCAGTATTCCGCACTTGCCCAGCATCGTCACATGCGCCAGACTGCCCTGAATGTCCTCTTCGGCGAGCTCCTTATCGAACATGATCGATGCGGTATATTCCTCCACCAACTGGTCCGTCTTTTTCGTAAAACGTCCACCCCAAAGCTTTGACACCGAAAATTGCCCCTTTCTCTTTAAAAGCACACTACCACTAACTATACCATAATGCTGCATAAAAGGGCAGGCTTTCCCATCGGTTGGGAAAGCCTGCTTGTGAAGGCAAGAACGGTATCCGCCGCCTTAATTCGCTGATGGTCCGGCTACGCGCGTGCCACGCGCCGGAGAAGCTCATTGTCGGAATGCAGCTTCAAAATCGCCGATTCCCGCTTGCCGCTATCCTGCATACGTATTACTTGCCTGCGTTCTGCTGCACGCCGGAAGCGACCTTGAGACGCAGCGCATTCAGGCGGATGAAGCCCGTTGCGTCGTTTTGATTGTACGCCTGCGTCGGATCGGCTTCCATCGTCGCGATGTTCGGGTTGTACAGGCTGACCGGGCTTTTGACGCCGGCGCCGATCACGTTGCCTTTGTACAGCTTCAGACGCACGACGCCGGTTACGTTTTTCTGGCTCTCCGTTACCAGAGCTTGCAGCGCAAGGCGTTCCGGCGCGAACCAGAAGCCGTTGTACACGAGCGACGCGTATTTCGAGATGAGCGAGTCGCGCAGGTGCATGACGTCGCGGTCCATCGTCAGCGACTCCATTTTGCGATGGGCGGTAAATAAAATCGTGCCGCCCGGTGTCTCGTACACGCCGCGGCTCTTCATGCCGACGAAGCGGTTCTCGACCATATCGACGCGGCCGATGCCGTGTTTGCCGCCGATTTCGTTCAGCTTTTCCATCACGGTCAGCGGGTCCATCCGGTCGCCGTTAATGCCGACGCAGTTGCCTTGTTCGAACTCGAGCTCGACGTATTCCGCTTGATCCGGCGCATCCTCGGGAGCAACGCTCAGCACGAACATATCCTTGTTCTCATCCGCGCTCGGATCGAACCACGGATCCTCCAAAATGCCGCTTTCGAAGCTGATGTGCAGCAGGTTGCGGTCCGTCGAATACGGCTTCGCCGCGGAGGCTTGGATCTTGATGCCTTGCTTCTCGGCGTAAGCGATCATTTCGGCGCGGCCCGGGAACTGCTCGCGGAACTCATCCAGACGCCAAGGGGCGATCACTTCCAGCTCCGGAGCGAGCGCCGCCGCCGTCAGCTCGAAGCGCACTTGGTCGTTGCCTTTGCCGGTAGCGCCGTGGGCGATGGCAAAAGCGCCTTCCGCGCGGGCGATCTCGACCATCCGTTTGGCGATCAGCGGGCGGGCGATCGACGTGCCGAGCAGATATTGCCCTTCATAAAGCGCCCCCGCCTGGAACATCGGGAAAATGAAGTCTTTCGCGAATTCCTCGCGCAGGTCGTCGATGTATACTTTCGAAGCGCCGGTTTTGAGCGCTTTTTCCTCAAGCCCGTCGAGCTCGTCTTTTTGTCCGATATCTGCGGTAAACGTAATGATCTCCGCGTCGTATTTTTCCTTCAGCCAGGCCAAAATGACCGACGTGTCCAAGCCGCCGGAGTAGGCCAGTACGATTTTTTGCTTAGCCATGTGCTCTCTCCTCTTCCCTCGTTAAATCGTTTCAAATTACATGATCGCCGCCATGACCGCTTTTTGCGCATGCAGACGGTTTTCCGCCTGGTCGAAAATGATCGAATTCGGTCCGTCGATGACACCCTCGCTCACTTCTTCGCCGCGGTGCGCCGGCAAGCAGTGCATGAACAAGTAATCCTGCTTCGCGTATTTGACGAGCTGCTCGTTTACCTGGTAGTTCTTGAACGCGATTTCCCGTTCCTTCTGCTCCTCTTCAAAGCCCATGCTCGCCCATACGTCCGTATAGACGACGTCGGCTTCGGCGATCGCTTCCTTCGGGTCGCGCAGCAGCTGGATCGTTGCTCCCGTCTGGCCGGCGACATCCCGGGAAATTTGCAGCACTTCCGGATCCGGATCGTAACCTTCCGGCGTCGCCGCCGTGAAGTGAAGCCCGAGCTTCGCCGCGCCCATCATCAAAGAGTGAAGCATATTGTTGCCGTCGCCGATAAAAGCGAACTTTAACCCGCGCAGCCGGCCTTTTTTCTCGAAAATCGTCTGATAATCCGCCAGTGCCTGGCAAGGGTGAGATAGATCCGTCAGCCCGTTGATGACCGGGATCGTCGCTCCCCGAGCGAGCTCGACAATCGTTTTATGCGCGAATGTGCGGATCATGATGCCGTCGAGATACCGCGACATCGTTTGCGCCGTATCCCAAATCGTCTCGCCCCGGCCGATTTGCAAATCGTTGCGGCTTAAGAACAGCGCATGCCCCCCGAGCTGATACATGCCCACTTCAAAGGAAACGCGCGTCCGTGTGGACGATTTTTCGAAAATCATGCCGAGCGTCTTTCCCTTGAGCGGCTGGTACACCTCGCCCGCTTTTTGCTTCCGTTTCAGCTCGATGGCCAAATCGATCAAATATTGAATCTCTTCCGGTGTATAGTCCACCAAGCCGAGAAAATCGCGCCCTTTCAATTCCAACGCCATATCCTGTTGTTCTGCGGTACCTGCCAATACGTCCCTCCCCTTTCTTCCGTGCAAAAATAAGAGCTAAACGGCCGCTGTCGCCTTTTTCGCGAGCACGCCGCAAATCACTTCGATCCCGCGGTCGACGTCCGCCTTGTCGATGACAAGGCTAGGCGCGAGGCGGATGTTGTTCGGTCCGGCCGGCACGACGAGCACGCGCTGCGCGTGAATCTCGGCGATCAGCTCCGCCGCCGGCTGGTGGCACTCGATCGCGATCAGCATGCCGAGCCCGCGCACTTCCTTCACCAGCGGGTTGCCGGCGAGCTTCGCGGTAAGCGTGCTGACGATGTACTGCCCCATCTCGGCGGCGCGCTCCACGACGTTTTCGCGGAGGATCGTCTCGAGTGTGGCGAGCCCTGCCGTCGACGCCAGCGGCGTTCCGCCGAACGTGGAGCCGTGGCTGCCTGCCGAGAACGCCTCGGCCAGCTTTTCCTTGCCGAGCATCGCTCCGATCGGGAAGCCGCTGCCCAGCCCTTTGGCCAATGTAAAAATATCCGGCTCGATGCCGTAATGCTCGTACGCGAACAGCTTGCCCGTGCGGCCCATACCGGTTTGAATCTCGTCGACGATGAGCAGCAGTCCGTGCCGGTCGCACAGCTCGACGAGCCGGTTTACGAAATCGCGGTTCACCGGATTGACGCCGCCTTCGCCCTGCACCATCTCGATCATGATCGCGCACGTTTTGTCGCCGATCAGCTTTTCCACGGCTTCCGCATCGTTGTATGGAGCGTAAACGAACCCTTCCGGGAGCGGATAAAATCCTTCCTTTACCTTGTCCTGACCGGTCGCGGTCAACGTAGCCAGCGTCCGCCCGTGGAACGACATGTGAAATGTAATAATTTCGTAGCGCTGCGGTTGGTTCAGCACCTTCGCATAATACCGGCGCGCCAGCTTGATCGCCGCTTCGTTCGCCTCGGCCCCGCTGTTGCAGAAAAACACCCGGTCCGCACAGCTGTTGTCCGTCAGCAGCTTGGCGAGCTTTTCCTGCTGCGGAATGTGGAACAGGTTGCTCGTGTGCCACAGCGTATCGAGCTGTTCCTTGAGCCGGTCAGCCACCTGCTTAGGCGCATGCCCGAGGTTCGTCACCGCAAGCCCGCACATCAAATCCAAATATTCGTTGCCGTCCTCGTCCCACAGCTTGCTGCCTTCCCCTTTCACAAACGCTTGCGGGTATCTGCCGTAGGTCGGGAACAATGAGCTTTTTCCGTCTCCCATCTGATTCACTCCTTAACGATAAAATCAAACACCTCTGCCACTCACGGAAACTTACTTTCCGCCAAAGCGATCAGATCAGCCTGCAGCGAACGGGCGTCTATCTGACAATCCGGGTGCCGACCGTTCCTTCCTTCAGCACCTTGCTGAGCACTCCGGGCTCCGCTCCGTTGACGATGACGACTTCCCGCACCTTGCCCTGGATGCACTGAATCGCTGCGCGCACCTTCGGGATCATGCCTCCGTAAATTTCGCCGGAAGCGATCATCTCTTCTATCTCCTGTACCGTCACGGACGGCAAAACGACCTTTTCCCCGTCCACCGTCTTCATGATGCCCGGCACGTCGGTCACGACGATCATCCGTTCGACGCCAAGATGAGACGCTACCGCGCCGGCCGCCGTATCCGCGTTGATGTTATATCGCTGACCGCCGTCGGCGCCGAGGCCTACCGGTGCAATGACCGGCATGTAGCCCATCTTGACGATACCTTCGATCAGCTTCGCATTGACGTGGGTCACGTCGCCGACAAGGCCGACTTCGTGGGCATTGGCGACCGGCTGCGCCTGGATCAGATGTCCGTCGACACCGGACAGCCCCAGCGCTTTTGCGCCGGACAGCTGGATTTTGCGGACGATCTCCTTGTTGATCTGGCCCGACAGCACCATCTCGACGACGTCGAGCACCGCTTCGTTCGTTTTGCGCAGGCCGTTTACAAACTCCGTCTCAATGCCGAGCTTCTCAAGCGTCGACGAAATCGCCGGACCTCCTCCGTGCACGATGACCGGGATGAGACCCTCGTCCTGCAGCCTTTTCATATCGTCAAAAAACGCATCGGGCAGCGCCGCCAGCGTGCTGCCGCCGCATTTCATCACAAAACAGTTTCCATTCATCCGTTCGTTTCCCCTTTGGCTGACCCGGAGCTAAGCTATTTCCCGCAGCAGGTACCTCTCCGTTCCTTTCCCTGTCCCGGGTGAGGATCGTACCCGGCTGCCGCCAGCCCGGATTTTTATATCTATCTGAATCGATCGCGGCTTATTCCGATTGTTATGTCCGTTACGTCCGGTATGCCGCATTAATGCGGACATAGTCGTAAGTCAGGTCGCAGCCCCAGCCGGTCGCTTTGCCCGAACCCATGTTCAAATTCACATGAATGTGGACGAAGTCGCCCTTCAAGTATTCTGCGGCCTTTTCTTCGTCGAACTTCACCGGTCGCGACTGCTCCAGCGTCACGATATCTCCGAGCCGGATATCCACCGTCTCGGTGTTCACAGGCTGTCCGGCACGGCCAACCGCCGCGATGATGCGGCCCCAGTTGGCATCGGCGCCGAAGCAGGCTGATTTTACGAGGCTTGAGCCGATAACCGTCTTGGCGATCGCCTTGGCCGCATCGTCGGACACGGCGCCGACCACGGTCACCTCAATCAGCTTCGTCGCGCCTTCGCCGTCGCGGGCGATCGCTTTCGCCAAGTACTCCGCGACATATTGGAACGCAGACTCGTAAGCCGCCCAGTCCGGATGAGCCGACGTCAGCGGGTCGTTCCCGGCAAAACCGCTCGCCATCGCCACAACCATATCGTTCGTGCTTGTGTCGCCGTCCACGGTGATCATGTTGAACGTGGAATCGGTCACGCCGCTCAGCAGCTTTTGCAGGTTCGCGCTGTCGATGTTCGCGTCCGTCGTAATAAACCCGAGCATCGTCGCCATATTCGGATGAATCATGCCCGAGCCTTTGGCCGCTCCCGCGATATGTACCGTTTTGCCGCCTACGGTCAGGCTCACGCACGTTTCTTTCTTCACGAGGTCTGTCGTCAAAATCGCCTGGCTGAAGTCGTCCCCGCCGGCTTCACTTACATGCTCCGGCAGCCGCTCGATGCCGGCCGTCACCTTGCCCATCGGCAGCAGCTCGCCGATCACCCCGGTCGACGTCACGCCGACGTGGTGCTCCGCGACGCCGAACGCCTTGGCACAGGCGGCGCGCATCGCCCGGGCGTCGTCTTCGCCCTGCTTGCCCGTGCACGCGTTGGCGTTGCCGCTGTTGACGAGCATCGCCTGCAGCTTGCCGCTTGCGGCGATGCTTTCCTGCGTCACGCGCAGCGGCGCCGCTTGAAATGCGTTGAGCGTGTAAACGCCGGCCGCCGCTGCCGGCACCTCGCAAACGATGACGCCGAGGTCATGGCGCTCCGTTTTTTTCAGTCCGCAGTGCAGTCCGCCTGCCTTAAACCCTTTCGGCGTCGTGACCGAACCGCCTTCCACTACCGTAAACTGCTTGCTCACCTTGTTTGTCTCCCTCCCATGGTTTTGCGCCGACCGATTATGGATATACCGGGGTCAACTTCAGCCCTTCCGTTTCGTCCCAGCCCATCATTAAATTCAAGTTTTGCACGGCCTGCCCGGCCGCGCCCTTCATCAAGTTGTCGATTACGGAGATGATCGTCAGCCGTCCCGTCCGCTCATCGAGCGAGAAGCCGATATCGCAGTAGTTCGAGCCCCATACTTCCTTCGTCGCCGGGTACTTGCCCTTCGGCCGAATCCGCACGAACGGACGCCCTTCGTAATACTGGCGGTACAATTCGATCACTTCATCTTCGGAGTGCCGCTCCTTCATGTTCACGTAGATCGTGCTGAGAATGCCCCGCGTCATCGGAACCAAATGCGTCGTGAACGTCATCACGATATCTTCGCCCGCGATGCGGCTCAGCGTTTGTTCGATCTCCGGCGTATGCTGGTGTTTGTTCACTTTGTACGCCAGGAAGTTTTCGTTGATCTCCGAATAATGCACAAGCAGGCTGAGTCCGCGTCCCGCGCCGGAAACGCCGGATTTGGCATCCACGATGATCGATTTCGGATCGATCCAGCCCGCTTTGACGATCGGCACGAGACCGAGCGACGTAGCTGTCGGATAGCAGCCCGGGTTCGATACGAAATCCGCGCCGCGCACCTCGTCGCCGAATACTTCGGACAAGCCGTAAACCGCCTTTTCCACATAGGAAGCGGCCGCCGGCTTATGTTTGTACCATTTTTCATGGACCTCCGCATTTTTCAAACGGAAATCTCCCGAAATATCTATCACTTTCAGTCCGGCATCGACCAGCTTCGGAGCGAGCTCCGTGCTGACGCCATGCGGCGTGGCGAGAAAGACGACATCCGCCTTTTGCCGCATCAGCTCCACGTCGACGCCATCCAAATGATCCAGCAAAATTTGATTCAAATGCGGATACCCGTCCGCAATCGGAGTTCCTGCGCTGGATGACGATACCACCGATGTGATCGTCACCTTCGGATGCGTCAAAAGCAGCCGAATCAGCTCCACTCCGCCATATCCCGTCGATCCGACGATCGCCGCGCGCAACTGTTGAGACATACCGTTCCCCTCCCGAATCATACGAAAAACTATGTATTATTATACAGTCGTTGGAATAATAATTCAATGACTTTTTCCCCCTAAACAAGATGACAGAGCGTCACAATAAGATATGAAAATGTTCGAGCGGTTCACGGTTTAAACTCTGTTTAAACCGTGAATTCTTTTTACTACACAGTGCAGGTAAGTCGCCGGGATTTTGAGTGTACGACCTCGCCCCCTAAACTGACTTACCACACCCTGAGAACAAATCTTTGTCGCCACGAGCACACCCATCAAATTTCGGTCTGGGAGGGTGTTGGTAGCCTGTGTAGAAAGGATGATCTATTTGGATGCGATTCGTACTTGCTGCGCCGGCCTCGATGTTCATCAGGCCAACGTTGTTGTTTGCTTGTTAAAAGGCCCTCTTCATCAAAAGCCGACGAAAGTGATTCGGGAGTTTTCTACGGTACTCTCCGGCCTGCTCGAACTAGCCGACTGGCTCACTGAAGAAGGATGCACAGAGATCGCCATGGAAAGCACCGGCATCTTCTGGCAACCTGTTTACAATGTACTTGAAGCTTCTTGCACCATCACTCTGGCCAACGCTGCCCATATTAAAGCCATCAAAGGCCGTAAAACCGATATGAAAGATGCCCAATGGATCGCAGAACTTCATCGGTGCGATTTAATCCGCGGCAGCTTTGTGCCTCCTGTGGAAATCCGCGAATTGCGAGATTTGACGAGATACCGCAAAAAACTCGTTGGGCACGCTACCGCCGAAAGAAACCGCATCTTGAAGGTTCTCGAGATGGCTAACATTAAGCTCTCCACCTTTATGAGCGATGTTTTTGGCGTTTCCGGCCGTCTCATGCTTCAAGCTCTTGTGAATGGCGAAGTTATTGAACCCGCGCAAATCGCCGATCTTGCCAAAGCCTCTCTGCGCTCCAAGATTCCGCAACTCGTTTCTGCTCTCAATGGTCGCGTCACCAAACACCATCGTTCCATGATCGCTAGATCGCTCAAACATCTCGAATTTCTCGAACAATCCATCGCTGAGTTAGAGGCCGACATGGAAGTATACTTCGCACCGTATCAGCGGCAATTAGAGCTATTGGATAGTATTCCTGGTGTTGGCGAGCATACCGCCAAGATCATCTTGGCTGAACTGGGAACGGATATGTCTGTATTTCCCACGGAGATGCACCTATCTTCTTGGGCAGGGCTTAGTCCGGGCAATAATGAGAGTGCCGGTAAAAAAAAAGTACTACCATAACCAAAGGCGATAAAATTCTTAAGTCTGCTCTCACAGAAGCAGCCTGGGCCGCCAGCAACACGAAATCCTACTTAGGTGCAAAGTTCTGGTCCATTACAAGTCGGCGCGGGAAAAACAAGGCTGTCATTGCGATCGCCCATAAGATTCTAGTCATTGCGTACCACATCCTATTGAAGAACGAACCGTACAAAGAACTTGGTGCGGACTATTTAGAGAAACGACGAAGCATTTCCAAGGAAGAGCTAATGATTCGTAGGCTACAAAAATTAGGTTACTCGATACAAAAAGTAGACGAACTTCCCTCAACCAGTTAGGCTCTTTTAAAAAATATTCATTATGGGGACCGGGCATCCTATTGCCTTTTTTCGGCTTTTGACCTCATTTCAATCCATTTTCTCTTCGAAGTGACCTCGAGCTAAACGTTATTTTCCCATCAAATCCCCCAAGGGGGGGGACCCCGGGCTTCCGAAGCCGGCTTTGCTCCGCAAAGCCCTTAAGGCGCTCGGGCGCCCTGGACCCGCCAGCCGGGAGTGACTGCTCGCTTCTGGTTCGCGTTTGTCGGGGCATGGCTTTTTTGCCTTCGGGTGAAAGCCTATGCCCCGACACGCTGTACTTATGTAGCGATGCCGTTGGGAGCTTCTTTATGCCTCGTACCCGCGCCTGTTGTGCATGGATTTGCTGGCGCAAATCCTATGCACGCCGCGCTTCACAAACCCGCACCAAAGCAGTGTCGTAAAACCATCCTGCTTGTACATGAGCTTAAAGCCTCATTCGTACCCCAAGGCTGTCGCACCGACGCCTGACCTTCACCACAGCGAGACCGCCTTGCTTTACTCACACCGGCCCGTGAAGCTTAAAGCCTTCCCCGAGCACTTCGTTCGTATCGCTCAGGATGACGAAGGCGCCTGGATCGCTGGCTTTCACGAGATCCTTCAGCTTGCTTACCTCAGCTTGGTTGACGACCACCATCAGCACGGTGCGCTCTTCGCCGGTGTAGCCACCGGTTCCTTTCAGCCGGGTTAAGCCGCGGTCCAGCTCGTGCAAAATCGCTTCATGGATGGCATCCGTATTTTTCGAAATGATAAAAGCGACTTTCGAGTAGCTGAAGCCGATCTGCACGACATTGATCGTTTTGCTCGTTACATAAAGGCCGATCAGTGCGTAAAGCGCCTTTTCCGCCGAAAAAACGAGCCCTGCGGAAAGGATGACCAGACCGTCCAGCATCGCCACGGACAGCCCCAGGCTGAGGCCCGTATATTTATGAATAATTTGCGCCGCCAGATCCAGCCCTCCGGTCGACCCGCGTCCGCGGAACACGATGCCGAGCCCCACGCCGATCAAAATGCCCCCGTAAATGCTGGCCAGCAGCACGTTTTGCGTTGGAGAGGGAAGTCCTTTGGTGAGCAGCACGAAAAGAGGAAGAACGACGGAGCCGACCGCCGTCTTCAATCCGAACTGCCCGCCAAGCAGCCAGGTTCCCGCAATAAACAGCGGAATATTGAGCGCCCATTGGGTCAACGCCGGTTCGATGCCGAACAATTGGTTAATAATAATCGAAATGCCGGAAACGCCGCCGGAGGCAACCTGGTTAGGACTCAGGAACATATTGAAGCTTACGGCAATCAGCAGCGATCCCATGAGCAGCAATCCATACTCGCTCCACTTGCGCATCGGACGAGCCGTTCTGCGGTTTTTGCCCACCCTCATCCCCCCTGACGTGAAAGAAAAACATCCTATTCCGCCGCTTGATTTCGCTTAAGAATAGGATGGGCTTGTCGTCATGGATTTATTTATCCGGGTTGGTTTATTGTTCCTGTCCTTGCCCCTTGATCTGCCATCTCAAATACGCATCGATGAACATATCGAGATCTCCGTCCATCACCGCTCCGATATTGCCGGTTTCCGCACTTGTCCGGTGATCCTTGACCATGCTGTATGGATGAAACACATAGGAGCGGATCTGGCTGCCCCAGGCGATGTCGCTTTGCTCTCCGCGCAGTTCGGCCAGCTCCTTCTCATGTTCCGCAATTTTCAGCTCGTAGAGCTTGGAGCGGAGCATTTTCATCGCGCGGTCGCGGTTCTGGATCTGGGAACGTTCCGTCTGGCATGCCACCACGATCCCTGTCGGGATATGGGTGATCCGGATGGCCGATTCCGTCTTGTTGACGTGCTGACCTCCAGCGCCGCTGGAACGGTACGTATCGACCTTCAGGTCCTCCGGACGAATTTCGATTTCAATATCGTCATCGATTTCCGGCATAATGTCGCACGATACGAACGACGTGTGGCGTCTGCCGGAAGCGTCAAACGGGGAAATCCGCACGAGCCGGTGCACCCCTTTTTCCGCCTTCAGATAGCCGTATGCGTTGTAGCCTTTGATCAGCAGCGTCACGCTTTTAACCCCGGCTTCGTCGCCTGGCAAATAGTCGATCAGCTCGACCTTGAAGTCCCGCTTCTCGGCCCAGCGCCGGTACATCCGGAGCAGCATTTCCGCCCAGTCCTGGGACTCGGTGCCGCCCGCTCCGGGATGCAGCTCCAGAAACGCGTTCATCCGGTCATACGGCTGATTGAGCAGCAGCTGCAGCTCGAAGTCTTCGAGTTTTTTGACAAGCGCTTTCGTGCCTTCCTCGATATCGGCCGCCATGCTCTCGTCCTGCTCTTCCTCCATCAGCTCGATCATGACCTCGAGGTCGTCATATTCGCCGGACAGCTTCTGAAACTGCTCCACGACGGCCTTGACCGCGTTCGCCTCGCCGATCAGCTTCTGCGCTCTTTCGTTGTCGTCCCAAAAATCGGGAGCGGTCATTTTTTCCTCAAAATCGGCAATTTGCTCCAGCTTGAAATCTAAGTCAAAGAGACCCCCTGAGGGCTGCGAGTTTCTTCGACATCTCTCGCAAATTTTGCTTCACTACCGGATCCAGCATCTTTTTCCACACACCTTATCGCAATATTGTTGGGATAAATATAGACAAAAGGAAGACCAGCTTCATGGACTGGCTGGCCCCCTTCTAAAAAACTTATTTGCCGTGGCAGTTCTTGAACTTCAGCCCGCTGCCGCACGGACAGTCGTCGTTCCGACCGATTTTGTCCGGCACCAGAACCGGCTTCTTTGGCATCGCCTCTCCGCTCGAATCGACCGCTTGCCCTTCCGCCACCGCCTGACGCTCCAGGTTCATTTCCACATGCGCCTTCATAATGTATGTCGCGACTTCCTCCTGAATGCTTTGAATCATCGCGTTAAACATTTCGAAGCCCTCAAACTGGTATTCGCGCAGCGGATCGGTTCCGCCGTAGGCGCGAAGGTGGATACCTTGGCGCAAATGGTCCATCGCATCGATATGGTCCATCCATTTGCTGTCCACGGCTCGGAGCACGACAACCTTTTCGAATTCGCGCATAAATTCGGGACTGATCGCCGCTTCGCGCTCCTCGTAGAGGCGCAGGACGAGCTGCCAAATATGCTCGACGATTTCTTCTTTTTCCTTACCCCAGATTTCCTCCGAGGTCAGCTGGCCTTCATGAAGGAACGTGCCGTTCGCATAATCGATTATCGCCTGCAAATCCCATTCTTCCGGCACCAGATCGTCCGGGCAGTGCGCTTCGACGATCCGTTCGATGACCGGCTTGATCATGCCGAGCGAAATTTCCTTGATGTTCTCCGACTCGATGACCTCGCGGCGCTGCTTGTAGATGATCTCGCGCTGCTGGTTCATCACGTCGTCGTACTGCAGGACCACCTTCCGCACGTCGAAGTTGTTGCCTTCCACCCGCTTCTGCGCCGACTCGATCGCCCGCGTAATCAGCTTGCTCTCGATCGGCTGGTCCTCCTCAAAGCCCAGGCGGTCCATCATGCCCATGATGTTCTCCGCCCCGAAGCGGCGCATCAGCTCATCCTCGAGCGACAAGTAAAACTGCGACGAGCCCGGGTCGCCCTGACGTCCGGCGCGTCCGCGCAGCTGGTTGTCGATCCGGCGGCTTTCATGCCGCTCCGTACCTATAATATGCAGGCCGCCGAGCTCCGCCACCCCAGGCCCCAGCATGATGTCGGTACCGCGGCCCGCCATGTTGGTCGCAATCGTGACGGCGCCGTGCTGTCCGGCTTGAGCGATAATTTCCGCTTCCTCCCGGTGGTATTTGGCGTTCAGCACCTTGTGCTTGATGCCTTTTTGCTTCAGCATGCTCGACAGCCGCTCGGAGTTCTCGATCGATACCGTACCGACGAGCACCGGCTGGCCTTTGGCGTGCCTTTCGGCAATTTCATTTACGACGGCGCGGAATTTGCTTCCCACCGATTTGTAAACGACATCCGGCATATCGATGCGGATCATCGGCTTGTTGGTCGGTACCGTGATGACTTCCAGGCCGTAAATTTTCTTAAATTCTTCCTCTTCCGTCTTCGCGGTACCGGTCATACCGGCAAGCTTGCGGTACATCCGGAAATAGTTCTGGAACGTAATCGTCGCAAGCGTCATCGACTCGTTCTGAACTTCCAGCTGTTCCTTCGCTTCGATCGCCTGATGGAGTCCCTCGCTGTAACGGCGGCCCGTCATCAAGCGCCCGGTAAATTCGTCGACGATCATAATTTCGCCGTCCTGCACTACATAGTCGACGTCCCGCTTCATGATCGCGTGCGCCTTCAGCGCCTGCTGAATATGATGGTTCAAAGTCACGTTCGAATGATCGAAGAGGTTCTCAACGCCGAACGCCTGCTCCGCTTTGGCCACGCCCGCTTCGGTCAACGCCACGGAACGTACCTTGATATCGACGGTGTAATCTTCCTCTTCCTTCAAACGGCTGACAAAACGATCCGCGGCATAATACAGCTCGGTCGATTTGGCGGCTTGTCCGGATATGATAAGCGGCGTTCTCGCTTCATCGACAAGGACGGAGTCCACTTCGTCTATAACGGCGTAGTACAATGGCCGCTGCACCATCTGCTCTTTATACAGCACCATGTTATCGCGCAAATAATCGAACCCGAACTCGTTATTCGTTCCGTACGTAATGTCGCACGCATACGCCTGCTGCTTCTCATGATGCACCATCTGCGGCAAATTCAGCCCGACGGTCATACCGAGAAAGCTGTAAATCTGTCCCATTTCGGCACTGTCCCGCTGCGCCAAATAATCGTTGACTGTCACCACGTGGACGCCTTTGCCCGTCAGCGCGTTCAAATAGACCGGCAGCGTACCGACGAGCGTTTTACCTTCACCGGTTCTCATCTCGGCGATACGTCCCTCGTGAAGCACCATCCCGCCGACGAGCTGCACGTCATAGTGGCGCTTGCCCAGTACCCGCTTGGACGCCTCGCGAACGACCGCAAACGCTTCTTCCAGCAGGTCGTCGAGCTCTTCTCCGTTCTCCAAACGGCCGCGGAATTCCGCGGTTTTCCCCCGTAATTCGTCGTCCGATAACGGCTCTACGGAGCTTTCCAATTCATTAATGCGTTCGACCGCTTTTAAATATCGTTTAATTTCACGTTCATTCGAATCGCCGAATATCTTTTTTACGAGTCCAAGCATGGGCTAAACCCCTTCCCCTGTTCAATAACGGTTTGCCTTAAATTGTAGCAGTTATGGCCCCAAGTCGCAAGAAAGCGGCGGAAGTCATTGACAGCCCGTTTTCGGCCTCCCATTAAAAAAAGCCCGGGCCACCAAGGCCTAGGCTTAAGTTAACTAAAAAACCATCCAATTATTCCATAATTACCGTGCCGGCTCGATCAAACCGTATTTTCCGTCGTTTCGTTTATATACCACATTGACCTGCTCCGTATCGGAATTCGCAAACACGAAGAAATTATGGCCTACCATATTCATTTGCAAAATCGCTTCTTCAATATCCATCGGCTTCAGCGTAAAACGCTTCGTGCGCACCAATTCAAAATCGTCCTCGTCTTCAAGCGCATACGACGTGTCCACCCGCAGCAAATCCCTCATGCCGCTTTCCTGGCGCACCTTGCGGTTCACCTTCGTCTTATGCTTGCGGATTTGTCTCTCCAGCTTGTCCACTACTAGGTCAACGGATGCATACATATCCGCGTGGCGTTCTTCGGCGCGAAGCATGACGCCCGGAAGCGGGATCGTCACCTCGACGCTCTGCATGCCTTTAACAACGCTTAGTGTAACACTCACTTCAGATGTAGGGGGAGCCTCGAAATATCGTTCTAACCTGCTCAGTTTCTTTTGGGCATGTTCCTTCAGCGCCTCGGTAACCTCGATGTGTTCGCCTCTAATGTTAAACTTCATAGGTAAACTCCTCCTTCCTCGCTACACTAATATATATTCGATCCGATCTTAAAAAATCCTTCACAATTCGCCTATAAATTTCAGAAAATTCGGTGAAATTTATGTGACATAAAAAAAAGCTTCTGAACGAAGCTTTTTCGATGATGATGCGATTCCGATTCTATAAAAAAACCGAGAACCGATCGGTTCCCGGGGATGCTGCTAAACGAATCGTCACTATGTATGTAACGGCTGAAGCCGCCTGATTACAATTTGATTACGTTAGCTGCTTGCGGACCGCGTGCGCCTTCCACGATGTCGAATTCAACCGCTTGGCCTTCTTCCAGCGTCTTGAAACCTTCCGCTTGGATAGCCGAGAAGTGGACGAATACGTCGCCGCCGTCTTCGCGCTCAATGAACCCGTAGCCTTTTTCTGCGTTAAACCATTTTACTTTACCTTGCATGCCATACATTCCCTTCGTCGTCAAATAACTGGGCGATGCCCACATTTCGAATATATCACCGCTCCCGCCGGAATGTCAATCGCTCCCTGTTTGTAAACGAAATATTTCGAAAATTTAGGTATTCACATCCTCTTAATAATTCATTCACAGGCAAAAACCCCGATTTCTCCCCTTTTTTCGACATTTTTCAGGCAAGTTATCAACAGAGTTATCCACATTATGCACAAGCGCAATCATCTATAAATTATTCATGGCCGTATAACAGTATTTACCCGACTTGCCGATATTAGATTCAGGACCACGGATGGTCCTCACGTTTAACCACAGGGAGGTGAATCTATGCGAATCAATCATAACATTACCGCTTTGACCGCCTGGCAGTCCAATCTTAAAAATCAGAACAACACCGAACAATCCTTGCACAAGTTATCTTCCGGTCTCCGAATCAATTCGGCCGCCGACGACGCAGCCGGATTAAGCATCTCTGAGAAAATGCGGGGACAACTACGAGGACTCGGACAAGCATCCCGCAACATTCAAGACGGCATCTCCCTTCTCCAAACGGCAGAAGGAGGTTTAAAAGAGACTCATGCTCTGCTCCAAAGAGGTCGGGAACTGGCCGTGCAAGCTGCAAACGATACGAATTCGGAAGATGATCGTAAACAATTGCAGTCCGAAATGAAGCAAATCATTAAGGAAGTCGACCGAATCGCCAATACGACCGAGTTCAATACTATAAATTTATTGAATAAAGACAGCGTTTCGGGCGCAACGATGGCTATTGTCAAGAAATTAAAGGAGCAGTGGTTGAAGAACAGTGTGGATCGAATTCAAACGCAGTTCGGTCTCACCGGAACCAATGTGGCTCTTGATATCAATGTCATTCAAGGAGCGGCAGGGGGAAAACTGGCGTATGTGACCTCATACGGCAACGGATCCCCGGGTCCGGGTTCCAACCTGTCCTTGACCGTTGAAATGGCTGACTACAATTCAACCGATGACACCATCGGCGGATTGGCTGCAGACCGAACCATTGCACACGAAATGGTTCATGCCGTCATGGCCAGTCGAATGAATTGGAGCCAATCGGTCAACGCTACGGAAACGACCGGTATTTCGACCTGGTTTAAAGAAGGGACCGCCGAATTTATTCACGGCGCAGACGAACGCGTTGTTGGAGATTTGGCGGCATTGGGCGGAGATACGGCAGCTAACAGGCAAGCTCTGGTCGATAATCTGGGCTCGGCCGGTGCAGCCTGGGTTAACGATAGCGCCCATTACTCGGCAGCCTATCTTGCCGTGAGGTATATGGATAGTGAGCTTAGTGGGGTAGGCGGTATTAAAAACGTCATGACCTACTTGGCCGCAGACTCGACCCGAACTCTCGCCCAAGCTATTCAAAACGCTACAGGCGGCAGATGGACGGATTTGGCCGACTTTAAAAACGATTTTAAAGCCAATGGGGCCAACTTTGCCAGCTATGGCGTAAACTTATCCAATTCGGATACAGGGGCTATCGGCGGATTGGACAATGGCGGCAGTACTGCACTTACCGATACTACAGTTATCGCCGACACTATTGGTACAGCGGATCCGACTCCGTTTGACGAGAAGTTTCCGTCAGATAAAGGAGCCGAGCCCCTTTTATTCCATGTCGGGGCCAACACCGATGAGAATCTAAGCGTTACTTTATCGAAAATGGACAGTAAAGCTTTAGGCATTGATCAGATTGATCTCGTCACTGACGCTAACAATGCCATTTCTACATTAGATGACGCCATCAATTCGGTTTCTGCCAACCGTTCCAAATTCGGCGCACTGCAGAATCGCCTGGAACACGCTTTATCGATCACGTTAAACTATCATGAAAACTTGACTGCCAGTGAGTCACGCATACGCGATGTTGATTTGGCTAGAGAGATGACCAGTTTTACCAAGACCCGGGTTCGACAGTAACCCTCGAAAAGTAGGCACCCTTTTGGGTGCTGTGGACAACTGAAATCCAGATTTGACGCGGCTTTTCGGACTTTTCCACAGGCACTACGACGCGAAAAAATCCAAAAAACTGTAGGCACTAAATTTTTGTGGATAATTAGATATTTTTGTTGCATTTCTTGTAGTATATATTATATCCTGTAGATATGTATATACGAACAATCTCTCGTAAAAATAAAAACGGTTCGATCACCCGTTACGTACAGCTCGCCCATAATGAGCGAAATCCTGTGACCGGAACTCCACAAGCGAAAGTCCTGTACCATTTCGGCCGCGCTGACGAACTGGACATGGAGGGCTTGAAACGTCTTGCCGCCAGCATCCACCGTTTTATTGGCGAGCCGCAAGCGCCCTCTCCATCTTCAGCGCAACCCGCTTCGGTTACGCTCCTTAGCAGTCGTTCGCTGGGCGGCGTATGGCTGCTCGATCAACTTTGGAAGAAGCTTGGTATCGGCGAAGCGATTACACGACGACTTGCCGACCGGGAATACCGCATGCCGGTTGAACGCGCCATCTTTGCCATGGTGGCCAATCGGGCGCTGGCACCAAGCAGCAAGCTGGCGATTGAAGATTGGGTGGATCGTGAAGTGGTCATCCCGGACCTTCCGGCGTTTGACGTGCAGCATGGCTACCGGGCAATGGATTTTCTGCTCACGTCGGAAGAAAGCATCCAGCGTGAAGTGTTCCATACGGTAGCGGATTTGCTGAATCTGGAAGTCGATCTGCTGTTCTTCGACACGACCTCCACGTATTTTGAGACGGAAGAGGACGACGAAGACGATTTTCGCAAAACCGGTTATTCGAAAGACCATCGCCCCGACCTTCCGCAGGTGGTCATCGGTTTTGCTGTCACGCGTGAGGGCATCCCGATTCGTTGTTGGGTGTGGCCGGGCAATACGTCGGATATGAACGTTGTGCCGCAGGTGAAAAAGGATCTGATCGGGTGGAAACTCGGGCGTGTGATTACCGTCGTCGACCGCGGTTTCTCCTCCGAAGACAATCTGCGCGTACTGCAACAGAGCGGCGGCCACTACATTGCCGGGGAGAAGATGACGTCGGGCAAGCCGACCGTCGAAGCGGCACTCGCGCATCCGGGACGTTTCAAAACGATCCGAGACAACCTGGAGGTCAAGGAGATCGTCGTGGGGGATGGCGAAGCGCGCAAGCGATACGTGCTCGTTCGCAATCCGGAAGAAGCAAAGCGGGATGCCGCCCGGCGCGAAGCGCATCTGGAGCAGCTGCGCACGGAGCTTGCCCGGTTGAAGGAACTGGACGGCGAAGCGCATACCGGGGCACACTGCCGTCTACACAGCCATCCGACGTACAAACGGTATCTCAAGACCGACAAGCGCGGCAATCTGCGTATCGATCTGGCCGCCGTCAAAGCGATGGAGCATCTGGACGGCAAATACTTGCTGCGCACCTCTGACGACACCTTGTCCACGGAAGACGTGGCACTCGGGTACAAGCAATTGCTTCAGGTGGAAGCAGCGTTTCGGACACTCAAGCAATCGCTGGAACTGCGGCCGGTCTACCACCGGAAAGAAGAACGGATTCGCGCACATGTCCTGCTTTGCTGGCTGGCCTTGATGCTCATCCGGATTGCAGAAAACCAAACCGGTCAAACGTGGCGCGAGATTCGTTCGCTCATGCAGACGCTGCATCTGGTTGAGTACCGTTTGGATGGTGGAAAGCTGCGGCAACGGACGGAATTAACGGACGAACATCGGGCAATTGTTTCGGCCTTGCAAATCGCAGAACCCCAGCAAATATGGGATATTTCGCTCTCTTGACCCCCAAAAGATGTAGGCACCACACGTAGTTATCCACAACTGCCGCATCCCTTGTCCCGCTTGGGTTTGAGACGGATTGTGCATCTACCGACTGTCGAACCCGGGCAAGAATAATCTATTGAATCAAACATCGCTTGCCATGTTATCACAGGCAAACCAATTCCCGCAAAGCGTGTTGCAGCTCCTTCAGTAAGATCCGGAATCAACTAAAAAAGGCAGTTCCCCTGTCAGCAATGACCTGAGGACTGCCTTTTCATTATGTTTTTGCTATTTGCGCTTATCTACAAAAGCACTTTCCCATGCATAGTTGGCTTCATAGGCGTTCTTTTGCATTCGGGCTTGATCGAATTTCATAAGTCCCGCACTCGCTTCGGATTTTAACGTCATCATACGAGCCTTGATGGAATCGTCATAACTTAGCACCGATTGGATACGTTGACCGAGTTTTTCCAGCTCTTCCGAAGAATATTCGGATTGTTTCATTCGGGAGACGATTGCTTCCCTTGCTTCTACAAATTGGACGATTTCCTCTTCAGCGGCTGTCTCCAATTTCGCCACAAAAGCAAGGGTGAGTTCCTCCAGCTCTTTAACGAGTTCATCCATGCTGCGCCCCCGTGGCGGCACCGCTTGTTACCATTTTGGCTGCTTGGACCCAGGCTTCTTTTAAATCGACCAAGTAACCCATCACTTCTTCCACAGGCTCAGCAATTTTTTTCGTATTTGCCTCAATCAAACGAAAAATATAGTAATCGTAAAGTTTGACCAGATCTTCCGACATCGACACAGATGGATCCAGCGTAATGGCCAATTCTCTAAGTATAGCTTGAGCCTTGCCCAGATTATAGTTGGCTTCTTCGTACTTTTTTTGTTTGATAGCTTCTATACTCAAACGGCAAAAGCGAATGGCGCCGTCGTACAGCATAATCAGCAGCTGAGCAGGAGTCGCAGTTTGTACCGCTGTTTGCAAGTACTTATTTTGAGCCGGTTTCATGGAAGTTCCCCCTAATACAACTTAGCTTGCTCTACCTTAAGAATTGCGACAAATAGGATGATTGGGAATTCAAACCGTTAATCGCTTTTTCCATTGCCGTGAACTTTCTGTAATAGTTATCCTCCAGCGTATTGATGCGGTCATTCTCGGCATCGATTTGAGTGGCAAGCGAATAGAGCTTCTTACCGATGATGCTTCCATCGAAATAGTAACCCGTCGTGCCGGCAGTTCCCGCTTTTTCGGTCAGGCTCGTAATCGCCGTTTGCATACCGTCATACAGCCGTTTGGCGATGCCTACATCCGAAGTGTCGGAATCCCCGTTCCCGGTTGCCGTAAACAAGGCCTTGATCGCTTCCGGATCAGCTTCGATCGCATTCCGCAGCTTTTGTTCGTCGGATAGATAAAGCTTTCCCCTCTCGCTGTAATCTCCGGTAGTAATACCGATGGAAGCAAGAGTCTTGTACTTGTCGCTCCCGGTCTCGACCTGCGAATATACGCCCATTCGCATGTCGTTTACCGTTTGGGACAGGATTGAATCGTTTCTGAGCAAGCCGCTCTTGGCTTTGCTTTCCCACAGTTCGATATCGCTGTCTTTCATATCTTTTTTCTGTTCGTCGGTTAACGGGGGAAAATCTTTATATCGTTGTTCCGTTAATTTATCGTTAAGCGTCTTGAGCGTGTCGTTGTAATCCGCAATAAAGGATTTGACCGCTTCGACAATTTTGTCCGTGTCGGTCTTAACGGTCAGAGTCGCCGTTCCCGTATCTTTTAACGTGATGGTGACGCCGTTGACCGTAATGGTGTTGCTGTTATATGTACTCTGAGTCAATCCGTTAACTTCAACCGCTGCTGTGACCGCCGCATGCTCGTTACCGGCAGCAGCGACTCCAGTCTTCACATTTAACGTATTGGTCAAAAAATTTCCCGAGAACGTAATATTGGCGCCGCCATTGGAAGCCGCATCCGTCGGATTATTGACCAGACCGGTATTTTTGGAAATAAAAGATACTCTGCCCGATGTGGAGTCGTAGGAAGCATTGACATCCGTTTGGGAGTTGATCTTTTTAATAACGTCATTGAGCGATTCCTTGGTCGGATCGAACGTAATTTTTGTCCCGTTAATGTAAAAGGTGGTATCGGCCGTGTTGTAATTGATTTTCGAGGTTTGAGTCGAAAGAGCCGCTGTAGGATCGAAGCTTGTGGACGTTCGGATATCGGCCGTACTGCCATTGGACGCGGCTGTAGCGACACGGTTTACTTTGATGGTCATCGTCCCCGCCAAGGCACTGCCGGTCGTCGCAGCTGAAATGGCGCTCGGATTGGTTCCGGAAATATCAACCGTCTTGGCGCCGAAAGTGCCCTCGAGACGGTAGTTGCTGAGCTTATTATTACGGAAATCATAAAGCTTGCTATTGATAGAACGATAGTCGTCCTTCTGCCACTGCAAAGTTTGCTCCGTTTGTTTCATTTTATTTAGCGGGGCGCTTTGAGCTTTAATGTATTGACTTACTATGCTGTCTACATCAATACCCGAAGCCAGCCCACCGACACGCATTACCATTGCTTTTCCTCCTATCTCATTTGGCTTTTACCTGCGTTCGTCTACCAAAATGCCGGCCATCTCCCACAGTTTTGCAAGAAGATCAAGCTTCTTTTCCGGCGGTACTTCTCTGATCACTTTGCCGCTATCCTTATCGATAACTTTAACCATAACTTCTTCCGTTTGCTTATGAATGGAGATATCCAATCTGAGCGAATGTCCCTGCGCCGCTTTTACCGCCCGTTCGATCGCCTTGACTAGTTGCTCCTCGCTGATGGACATATGCTCGCCGTTCTCTTCAGCCGATTTTAACTCTTGGAATGACGGCGTAATGCTAGCGCTGGCATTTGATTCGAAAGAAGTATCTGTTTCCGCTTTTGGCTTGCCTGGGCCCTCGACCGGCAATCTTTCCGTCCCGCTCTGGGGGAAACTATTAATGGAAAAACCCGAATTCACTGGTCGTCCCTCCGATCAAACAAGTTTGTTTTACTATTTATATCGGACAAAGACTTCCCAGGAATTAGAGCAATTTATGAAAATTCCACTTTTTAATGAAATTCCTGCATCAATTGCGATAGTGAGCATGCACTTTTTGGACCGCATGTAAAACATCTTTTACATCGTTATCCGACATCTTGGAAAACAACGGGATGGTGATCGCTTCCTCATAAAAAGCTTCGGCCTCAGGATATTCTGTTCTGTCATACCCCAAGCGCTGATAATAAGGCTGGCGATACACAGGGATATAATGTACGTGAGCGCCGATGTTTTCAGCGCGCAATGCCTCGAATATCTCCCTGCGTCCGACCCGGAAGGCGTCTTGCTGAAACCGTAACATGTACAAGTGCCAGCTCGAATTCGCGTAGGAAGCTTGATATGGTGTGCGGATGCCGGACATTCCCTGGAACGACTCGTTATAAGCAGCCGCAATGAGACGGCGTCTGCGCACGAACTCATCCAGCTTCTTCATTTGTGAAATACCGAGTGCAGCCTGCATGTCGGTTAACCGGTAATGATACCCCAGTTCGTGCATCTCGTAGTACCACGGGCCTTCGTCCTTCAAGAGCATCCCTGGATCCCGGGTGATTCCATGACTGCGGAACAGCTGAAGCTTCTGATATAGATCTTCACGGTCCGTAGTAATAACGCCGCCTTCCCCGGTTGTCACATGCTTGACGGGATGAAAACTGAACATCGTCATGTCGGCCAGAGTCCCGACCTTGCGCGCATTGTATTCCGCTCCAAGCGAATGCGCCGCATCTTGAATCACGGTCAGGTCGTGCCGGCGCGCGATGTCCATGATCCGCTCCATATCGGCCGGTTGGCCGGCGAAATCGACCGGTATGATCGCCTTGGTGCGGGAGGTAATCTTTTTTTCAATTTGAGCAGGATCAATGTTGTAGGTTTGCGGATCGATATCGGCAAATACGGGAGTTCCGCCGCAGTATAAGACGCAGTTGCTGCTGGCGACAAACGTGATCGGCGACGTAATCGCCTCGTCTCCCGGTCCGATTCCGGCTGCGTGACACGCACCGTGCAGCGCCGCGGTGCCGCTGGAAAATGCGACTGCATATCGGGCTCCGACGTATTCGGCCACCTCTTTTTCAAATTGGGCAATATGGGGGCCCTGCGTAATAAATGGGCCGCGCAGCACCTGAACGACTGCATCAATATCGCTTTCATCGATCCATTGCTGGCCATACGACAGCATCGTGGAACGGACGGGCGATCCCCCGTGTATTGCGAGCTTTTCCATTGCTGTGACCCTCCTATCGTTAAAAAGAAAACCACCTTTTTACATCAGGTGGCTGGTGCGAATCCACTCGGTCGTTCTGCGAATTCCTTCCTCGAGCGAAACTTGCGGTTCCCAATTGAGCAGTCTCTTTGCTTTCTCATAGTTGCACAGCAGCTTGGGGATTTCGCTCTGCGGATGAATATGGGGAACGTGTTTGATTTTGTTCTCGTCCTGAGCGATCAGCTTGGCCAAATCATTGATCGTTATGTCTCGTCCCAGTCCTGCGTTCACAATTTCCCCGTTGATCTTGTCGGAATAGCCGGCTGTCACCACAAACCTCGCGCAGTCTTCCACGTAAAGGAGGTCGCGGGTTTGCGTGCCTTCGCCGTAAATATTAAGGTCTTTGCCGGACAGCGCATTCCGGATAAAGATGGCCACTACGCCGCCTTCCCCGCCGGTTTTTTGAAACGGGCCATACGTATTGAAAGGGCGGATGACCACCGTCGGCATTCCGTAAGCGTAGTAATAGGACAGCACCATATTCTCGGCGGCAATCTTCGCCCCTGCGTAAGGAGAAGCCGGTTTGATCGGATGCGATTCGGTGATTCCTTTATCGTCCATACAGCGATCATACACCATGCAGGTGCTCATAAAAACCATTTTGACATTGTGCTTTCGGCATTCTTCCAAAACGTAAAACGTTCCGACCGTGTCGTTATTAAACGTCGTCTCCGGATCATCAATGGAGTCCTGCACATTAATTGAAGCTCCAAGATGATAGCATATTTCAAAACGGCCTTCGGAGAAAAGTTGGGCAAGCAATCCTCTGTCCTTGATGTCCCCGATGACGACTTTCTTCAGACCCGCTTCCGCTGCAAATTCATCCAGGTTATCTTTGCGGCCGTTCGACAAATCGTCCAGCACCCAAACCTGATGTCCGTCATTCAACAGCCGCTTGACGACCCAGCGGCCGATAAAGCCCGCTCCGCCCGTGACAAGTACGTTCATGCTCTTTCCCCCTGTTATTTTCCGTATATTTATTTTTCGAAGGCCCGGATTAAAGGAGGTTCCTGATGGCCCAACTCTCCATCCAAGTATTTATCCACGATGTCATTGTTGAAGGTGTTGTAAATCAATCTCAAATGCTGCGGGGTCCAGTCTTTCGCCAAAAACAGCTTGCCGCTTGATTTTTGGGGTACTTTAGGCAGCTTTTCGCCGTTTCTCAGCATATCGATTAGCCTCGTTACATCTTCCGCAGCTTGGATTACGGCCTTGCAAGCGACATCATGAATACCGTCCCCCCTGGATAACTGCGGAACCGAATGATGAACGATTTCGCCGGCATCCAACTTCGAAGTCAGATAGTGAATGGTCATGCCTGCCCAGTTGGGCTGCAAAAAGTACAGCGGCCAAAATAAAGTGATAGCTCCTCTGTACCAAGGGGACAATCCGCCGTGAATATTCCACGAGTAGTCCGGAAACCGGGCCAATAAGGAATTGTCCAGCTTGTGTACACCATAACTTAGGGCGATGTCCGGCTTACATGAAGTTACCCATTCGGCCACCTTATCGGAATTTAATTCCTCCGGAGTGACTTCCATTATCGAAACCCCGCTCCAGTCATAGGCAGTCGCAGGATTAAACCAATGTTTTTCCGCTGCATCTCTGTCTGCAAAATGGCGGATAAAATTATTTTTATCGATTTCTTCCAAGCCGTCCGGCGGGGAAGGAACGAATTCTTCTCTTTTTTCGATCAAAAGTCCTTGCAGCATTCCAGCCTCTTTAAGCTTATTTGCCACGTATAGATGTCTCGGGTGCGATCCGGTTAAGAAAACAACTCTCATTCGATCATCTCATTTCTTGGTTCCAAATAAGGGCCTTGTAAAAGCTGCTTCTCCTTCAAAATGCGGACGATCGGCTCCAGCTGCAAGATGGAACAGCCGCATTTGTCAGCAATATCGAGCAGCGAGTGTTCGCCGTCGCAGTAGTTCAGCATCACTAGAATACGGTCTAATTGAACACGGTTATCCGCAACGTTATTGCTCGAATAAACTCCGTTTAGAGGAGAATTGAGGTCCGGGTAAAGATCGTGTTTGTCCAGCTTGACTTCGCCGTACGGGTTTTGATTCACGTAATAACCGTCAAGCTCTATCGCCCGCAATAATTGCTCCAGTTCATCGACACTTTGCTGCAGCGCCTCGATTGTCATGGTTTCCTTCGTATCGAAGGAATTGTGATAACCCGGATAACAGTTATAAACCATTCTGGACATTTGACCGACGGGAAGGTTAAAGCCTGGAGAACAGTATTGGCGTTCGTCTGAACCGTTGATGGGCGTAAACCCTCGGATATCCCCTTGCAGCGCCTGGAGACGGAATAAGTGCTGGACCAGCCTGTCTGTCGGCACGTTCCCTCTTCTCGACATTTTGTAGCTAAGCCGATGCTGCGCCCCACCCAGGCAGGTCAGCACAAGCCCCGTATGAAGCTTCTCCTTCAAGTGCTTGCCGAAACGGTGCAAATACGTGATGCTCCCGATGGTCTCGGGAACGAACACGAACCGATACGTAAATCTCCGCTTGGTCCATGCCGCTAATCTGCGATACAAAAAAGCCGCCGTCACCGGACCGCTGAGTTCATTGTTCGCAAGCGAAGGGTGGCAGACATAGGTGCTGATCAAAATTTCCTTGTTGCTTTCCCCCGGCAGGATGGCATGGCCGAAGTTCAGTTCGCCGTCTGCCAGTTCGCTGTCAATGTAGGCATGGTACGTCCCCGGCTCAAGCTGCTCCAACTGACGATGCGGCAGACAAAACCCCCATCTTTCCTTGTAATAGGAAGTTACGTACGGGATGGCTTCCGGCATATGGGGCAGCGAATACAAATGCTCCTTTAATTCATCCAAACCCATTTTACGGTTAACGGGAATGCTGTAATTAAGCACATGCAGGTTGCTTTTTTTAAAATCGATGATCGTGGAACCGTCGGGTCCTTTAACCCAAGCTTCCCGAATTCGCCATTCTTTGGGAATCGTCCAATCGAATACGGAGCTTCCCGTCGGTTCGCCCAACTGCTCGAGCGGCAAATATTCCGACAAGATCGATAAGGTCTCTCTTAGCCCCGGCCCCGTGATGCTTCGACATATCGGGAACAACCGGTCGAATAATTCGTCCATGCTTCGAAGCTCTTCATTTTTCATCTGGACGTTAAAAATCCTTTCTTTATAAAATGGTGTCCCAGGTCACCGGAGTTCCTTTCTTGATTTCGCGGTTCACTTTTCGCCCAAGAAGAATGTCATAATATTTCGGCGCTAACCCGAGTCCGGGGCGAATAGCCCTCAGATTTTCCTTGGTCAACACATCCCCCGGCTTCAAATCTTGAGCAAAATACAGGGAGCGGCGATGTTTAAGCGAGCCTTCTTCCTTGGCTTGCAGGCCATACTGCACTTTACCCAGCGACTGCCAAGCCCGTTCGCTCTCCACCACCAGCGCACGCATCTCTTCCGGTTCCATGGAAAATACGGAATCAACCCCTCCGTCTGCGCGGCGAAGCGTGAAATGCTTCTCTATGACGGTGGCGCCGAGCGCCACACCGGCGAGCGGTGCACCAATGCCGAATGTATGGTCGGATACCCCGACCTCGCATTCAAACAGCTGTCTCATATGGGGGATCGTCAGCAAGTTGGAATCTTCCGGTGTCGCCGGGTACGAGCTGGTGCATTTCAACAAGACCAGCTCCTTGCATCCCGCCTCCCGAGCGGCACGTACCATTTCATCCAGCTCGGCAATCGAAGCCATGCCTGTGGAAATAATTAATGGTTTCCCTGTAGATGCCGCCTTTCGGATTAACGGGAGATCCACATTCTCGAAAGATGCGATCTTATAACAAGGAGCATCCAGCTGCTCCAAAAAATCGACGGCCGTCTCGTCGAACGGAGTGCTGAAGCATATCAAACCAAGCTCCTTGCAGCGTTTGAAAATCGGCTCATGCCACTCCCAGGGCGTATACGCTTGCTGGTATAAAGAATAAAGCGAGCTGCCTTTCCACAAGCTGCTTGGGTCGTCGATAAAAAATTCGCCTTCATTTATATCGAGTGTCATCGTTTCCGCTGTATAGGTTTGCAGCTTTAACGCATCCGCCCCCGCTTCCGCCGCGGCTTCGACAATTTGCAGCGCTCTCTCCAAAGATTGATTGTGATTGCCCGACATTTCGGCGATAATAAACGGGCGATGCGCCGTACCGATCTTTCGGCTTGCTATCGTAATTTCTGACATGGGCAATCCTCCGCTCTCCTCGTTTCTTTTTTATAAAAGGGAAAGCAGTTCATCCAGACTCGTGATCCGATGATCCGCTTCATACTTGCTTGGTTTGGTCAACTCTCGAAAAGATCCCCGCAAGATTCGTACCGTATGAAAACCTAGCGGCTTAATCCCGACGAAATCTTTATTCGGGTTATCTCCAATATAAACGACGTCCCGAGGTTCCACTCGCTCCCGCTCGCATATTTTCATAAAACAATACGTCGAGGGCTTCTCATTCTTAATGCCGTACCTTCGCGTAATAAAACAATGTCGAATCGCCTCGTGATGGTATAATCCCAGTGCTTGCAGCTTATTTTGTTGGACAAGCTTGTTTCCGTCCGTAACGATGTAAATGGGTCGTCCATTCAAAGCATCGATGCAGCGGACGGCATCATCAAGCAGCGTAATATTCGGCCGATGCAGCCGGTAAATGGTCAAACAACGCTGGATATTGGATTTCGTCTCAAGGCCGTTCTCAGCTAAAACCCGGTTAAAGACCTTTCCTCTTCCGCTTCGCTGAAGCTCGCCCCACATGAGGTCAAAAGCTTTCAGCCGGTCCAGGCCATAGGTTATATGCAGATGCTGTGCTACCGCCTGGAACCCGCTCTTCACAAAAGTTAACTCTTCATATAAGGTATCGTCCAGATCGAAAACGACGACCTTCATAATATCAAATCCTCGGCAAACCGAACCAGCTGTTTTTCTTGGGCGGAACGAAGGAATGGGTAATCCTTAAGATCTGCGCCTGCCGCCTCCAGCAGGAACCAGTAAAAGCTTTCAAGTCCCGCTTCAATGCTTAATTTGGAGGCTCCGCCAAATCTAGTGTTGCATTCTATGATATGGGGCATACCTTGTTGATCCACCAATACTTGAAGCACGGCATGCCCGTATAAATCCAGACGGTCCGCCAACTCGGCTGCCAGCTTCTCCAGCTTAGGGTTCTTTTCCGTTCTCGTAACTTGCGACTCGCCGCCAACGACCAGATCGCGGGAGCGAACGACTGCCCCTTTCACTTTGCCGTGTCCGTCCCGATACAAATCGATCGAATATTCCACCCCGTCGATGAAAGGTTGAAAAATCGGCTGCCGCAGCTTTTTCGCATGGAGAAGTGCCTCCTCTTTCCCAAGCTTCAAGCCCAGGCTTTGCGAACCCGCGCCGAATCGCTCTTTGACAACATAAGAAGCCGTCTCGAATGCATCGATGTCTCCGGAGGTTGGAATGACCGGGAACCCTTCCGCTTGGAGCTTGTCATAAAACAACTGCTTGTCCAAACAGGTTTGAACCGTTTCCGCGGACGAGATCATGACATGAATCCCATTGCGCTCAATTTGTTCTTTGTGCTCTGCAAAATAAGGCAATTCCCCGTCGCGAGTCGGGACAATGCATTTAACCCGATGATCCTTACAATATCGGAGGAAGTCTGCAATTGAAAGCTGGTCCAATCGCGGCATTTCCCAAAACAAATCCGTAAAATGTCTGCCGATGCTGTTCCGATTATGATCTGCACCGATAATCTCCGCTTGGACACCCAGCTTCTGCACGGCCTGTTTTACCGCTTTGACCAACGGAACCTTTTTGGATACGCTGCTGATCAGGATGCGGGTTGGCTCCGCCGCTTCGCCCTGTTCCTCGGTCTGACCGCGCCGCCGCTCAAACTCGATCATCTCCGGAATCGTATCCTCCAGATGTCTTTCCGGCGCCCAGCCGGTTATTTCTCGGAACAAAGTCATATCCGCCTGCGAAGCTTCATACGGAATGTCGCTTTCTCCTTCCACAAGCTTCATTTGCGGAAAATGGCGCCCCAAAATGTCGAGCACTTCCTGAACCCTGCGGGCCTGTCCGCTGCCTAAGTTGACGATGCCTGTGGCATCGCTTTCCGCCAAACGGATTAAGCCTTCCGCTCCGTCCTCCGCATAGATGTAATCGAACATGCCTTCTTTTCGAAAAACGGTAATGGTCTCATCTTTAAGCAGCGCACGGATCCAACGCGAAATGATATCGCGCGAATTTTTCCCATAGCTCCTATAAATGCGCGCGCTCACCGTCTGAAGCTCGGCGCCGCGGAAATGATGCAGAAACTGCAGCTCCATCTCATGCAGCAGCTTGGCAACCCCACACAAGTTCCTCGGGTATATTTCGCCGCCCTCTTTCAGGCTTACGGCCTTCTCAGCCGGTTCAGGGAACGTATAAGTGTCCGGGTTATAAATCAAGTAGCTCGACGCAAAAACGACCTTGCGGAGCGATTTCACATCTTTAAGACAGTTCATTACATGATGGCTTAAACGAACGTTATGTTCGTAGTTTTCGTTCCAAAATTCATAAGTTTCCACCGAACGTTCGAAGGTTGCTGCCAGGTGAAACACATATTCCGGCTGAAAATGCTCCATTTCCTCGGCCGTCAAATAATTGAGATCCCCCTGTTTATAAAGGAGATTTTCCGAAGTCCACTGCACAGGCCGGGGCTTTAAATCCCCTACCATCACCTGCGCACCGCGCCGCAGCAGCTTCTCGACCAGAGCGGTGCCGATCACGCCGGCTCCACCGCTCACAAACACTCTTTTACCGGTTAGCATCATAAAACTCCTTTAGACACCCATGTAATAACGAGTCCACAAATCGGCCGTCAACCACCGCATGCTGTCGCATCCGGCCTTCGTACACAAAACCGTTATCCTCAAGAATCTGTACATGATGAGGTCTTATATCATATGTTTCGGTAAAAAGCCGGTTAAAGTGAAGGTCTTCAAATGCCACTTTCTTCATTAACGTGAGAAAAGCGGTAAAATCGTTTCGGTAACCGGCACGATCCGTTGTGCGAGCCGTATTTAACAGAAACGAGATTTCCGCTCTCTGGCAAATCCATTCATTATTGGTTAAACCGCCATAACCTATACATTCGCCCCGATATAGAAAACTGAACAAAATGATCCGCGGCTGCTCCTGATCAAAGGTTGGAAGGACGACATGCTGATAGTAATTCCGCTGATCCTCGTCTGTCAACACCTTATTTTGGCGCAAAACAGCCATCTGTTCGTTTCTCCACTGCTTGATGGACATGATGTCTTGCTCTCGCAAAGAAACCGCCTCATAGTCTCCGAAACGGTAGGCGGGTTTTTGTAGGCAGCGATATTTCATAGAAAAGGACTCCTGTCTAAACAACGGGTTTTTGTTGAATATGGGCATTAATAGCCGCTACTTCGGGATTGGCCAGCAAATAACGTACTACCTCTTGGGAGGGCACCAGCTTGTCTTGAAAATGATCAGCGATCGTTTGGAGCAGCTCATAATCCTCAGGCGTATCCAGCGTGATTCGCAGCTCCGGATGCCGCATCGACTCCGGAACCTGGCAATGGACCGCTTTAAATGGTTCCGGAAATTCATAAGCGTAATAAGTCACATGCTCGCGGTGCCGGTTCTCATGCCCATGGACGTACATGTACTCAAGCGCTTGGAAGGACACCATTTCGATGGCTAGCCCCCGCGGCAGCTGACCGTCCAAAAGTACGATATCGGCCGGGTTGTCCAGCATCGTTTGAACGACCTTGCTTCCCAAGTGGTAGTCAATAAACGGACAATCACTCGTCACCCGAATGACATAATCCGGGTCATATGGTTTCGCACATTCGTAATAACGCGCAAGCACATCGTCCTCCGAACCGCGGAAGCAAGTCACCCCGTGTTCCCGGCACCAATCCACAATGGCCTGATCTTGCTCAAGCGCCGATGTAGCCACGATCACTTCCTGTACATGATCGATTTGCCTGCACCGTGTTACATCGTAATCAAGAACGACCGTCGATCCAAGCGGCCTTAAAATTTTGCCCGGCAGACGGGTCGAACCCATTCGAGCTTGAATGATTAAAATGATCTTCATTCGTTCGCTCCACCTTTGATTTTTTCGTCAAACAACCTCAGCGCCCGGGCCACGCATGCATCCATGTCATAGTACTTATACTCGGCTAATCTGCCCAGCAGCACAAGCTGATCGAACTGTTTGGCCTTATCGCGGTATTTTTCGTATCGCTCCTGATTTTCCGGACGTGGAATCGGATAATAAGGAATATTCTTTCCTTCCACATCCTTCAAGTACTCCTGTGGGTATTCCCTGACAATAGAGGTGTACTCGTGTTTCTGTCCGGTTAAATGCTTGAATTCCGTAATCCGGGTAAAATCATACTCATTCGGGTAATTCACGGTCCCGACATCCTGAAACCTGTCTTGATGCAGCGTCTCAAACTGAAACCGCAGGGACCGGTACGGCAACTCACCATATTCGTAATCAAATAACTCGTCAATTTTCCCGGTAAAAATCAGCTTGCCTTCAAAAGGGACGCCAAACAACCTCACACTCTTGCTGTGCCAATCCGTTGAAATAACTTCCTTGTAATCGGTATTCAGCATGACCTTAATGTTCGGATGGTCCAGCATCTTCTCGAACATTGCCGTGTACCCCTTCAGAGGCATACCTTGGTAGGCATCCTGAAAATACCGATCATCTCTGGAGACATATACAGGAACTCGTCCCGTCACCATCGGATCGAGCTCCTCCGGCTTCATTCCCCACTGTTTGGACGTATAATTCAAAAATACTTTCTCATATACATACTCCGCCAGCCATTTCAGATCATCGTCGTCCGTCTCGCGCAGCTTCAATATCGGCACTTTTACATTATAGCCGAACGTCTGAACAAGTTTGCTTTCCAGCTTGCCCGCGAGTTCGCCCGGCAGCAAAGCATGCAGCGTATTCAGGTTGAAAGGAATCGGCACTTTACGGCCGTCGATGCTTCCGAGCACATGATGGTGGTACAATTGCCATTCCGTAAATTGAGACAAGTAGTCCCACACATATTTTACTCTTGTGTGAAAAATATGAGGTCCATATTGATGAATGAGGACTCCCGCTTCGTCATACCGATCGTATGCGTTACCGCCGATATGGCGCCGCTTCTCAATGATGAGCACTTTCTTGTTCAGTTCGTTCGCGATCCGTTCCGCCATAACGGCACCGGAATAACCCGCGCCTACGATGATATAGTCGAACATAAAGGGACCTCCGGTTTATTTTTTGGCTAATCTCCTTAATAATAACGGCAATCCGAGCAATAACGGTACAACTGCCAACGCTGTAATCAAAACAGAGATGAACGAAAATACAATGCTCTTGATTCCCATTCCTACTATGTTTCCTGCACTTATTAACTTAAGTTCACCTACTAAATTACACAGATAACGCTGTTCCGCAGAAATTGTTAAGGAATATAACAGGACATTTAAGAATCCTGCACCCGTTAGATTCGAAACGGGTATAATCAAACTATCGAATTTTTCTTTTTTCAGTTCAGGAACTTGTCTCCAAAAAGAAAAACTTTTTTTATGCGGATAAGTTATTATCCGTTCTAACACTTTATATTTTCTGGCCAACTGGATACCGTGCTCATGAGTCAGCATGTGGAATTGATGTTCTGGAAAAGCATTCATTAATAAGGGTAAATTCTTGTCCAATTGTTGAAAACTGGCCGAACGAATAATTAATAAATCCTTCAAAATGTAAATCCCCTTCCTGTCAACGATAAAACGTAAAAAACACGTCAAAGGGAACTCTTAGTTTTTCTACAATTTCTCTGCCGACTGCTTTTCTTTTGTTTTTGATCCAATTGGATTGCACAAAAGCATCAAAACAAGCTTTTATATAAACGTTTGTTCTTTGTTCCAAAGAAGCGAATAAACAATTATAAACTAATGAAATCGTTCTTATGATGGCCGTCCCGGCAGGGTAATTTTTCCAAACGATCCAAAAAGCGTTCCTCGTATAGTAATATGGTGCCCTCCATGATGATCTGTTCTTCGGCGAAAACTTATGATATGCTACAATTTCTGCAAAAGATTCAATTTTGTAACCTAGGTCAAATATTCGAAATGAAACATCCAGTTCGTTGTTGTATAAGAAAAATTCTTCCGGATAATATCCGGCCAACTTAAAAACAGACCTACGTACCCCCGCTCCTGCGCCATTAAAAGCCATTAAATAATCATTGTTCACTATTGGCGAATGAACTTCCTTCCGGTTCTCCTCCATCTTACTTACATCATCGTAATTATAAAAATTCCTAACATCGAAAGCAACAACACCTAATCTCGGATCCTTTTCGAATTTATCGACCATAAGACGAACTGAATCCTTTGCGGGAAACGAATCATCGTCAATGATGATCATATATTCCCCTGATGCATTTTCAAATCCTATATTATAGGCTTCAATCCCCATATTTTTGTACATGCGTATTACTTTCACTTCTTGAAATTGTTGATCTAACATCTCTAAGGTACCATCTGTAGAGCCATTATCGACCACAATTATTTCCAGATTGCCGTATTCAATCTCACGGATTCGTTCCAGGCTTTCACGAACGTCATCCTTGCGATTCCAACAAAGCATCACGATGCTAACACGAGGTTCGATCACCCCTTCATCTCCTTACCTAAACCAAGACTAAATATTCGTGGGGAACCATCCGTACATTGGTACTGTGCCTCAATATCCGCGACTATATCTTCTATAAAGGAAAGCGAGCCTACTGCATATACATCACTAAAACCTCGATCGACGGCTTCTTTTAGAGGGATAACCTCTACTCCATCAATCAATTGCCCCCACAAAGACATCTTTCTGTCTATAAAACAGGTTACTTTAATCTGGTTCAAGCGTGCCAATTTCAGCAAAGATTGTCCTACTTCCCCCGCACCGTAAATCATGATTTGATTGATATTCGCTTGCCGAATCATTGCAACAAGGTGACTCATCATGAAAAGATAACTGCTGGAACTATTTTGTTTTAAATTCTGTTGAAAAATAAAAGCGGGGTCTTTTCGCGTCACAATACCTTGAGGCCAATATACCTCCGAAGCTTTAAAACCAAACTGACCCAGCTCCAGGAACCGTTCAATTCCCAACTGATTCAACAATTCCAAATCTTTATCCTCACAAATGCGGCTGGCATGCTCGCTACCAAAATTATCATCATGTGTTAAATTCCCTAAATTCTCAGCTTCTTCACTGGTGGGCATATCAATGACTCTATGAATCATTTTCGCAAATTGTCGACAATCTTTATATAATTGTTCTTTTAAACCGGTCTTACCCTCCAACAACCGGTACCAATACGCTTGGAAAGCCAGTACTCCTTGTTGGCAAACCGTTTTTTTTCTAATCTCATCCGGTCCGTATTTTAAATCTCCCAATATGGGTTCTATAAATCCAGAGGATTGCATATAACCGAGAGTCGAACCAACATCGCCCATAAGCAATTCTTCTAGAAATTCCGGACTTCTCATGATCGCGCGAATTAAGTCCTGATTCTCCCCACTATTGCCGACAAATCCCCGAATGTCCATACCGGATAATAGATGATGTTTGGTTTCTTCTCCGCCAATGGCCAAGACATGGCATATATCAAAATGAATCTTCGTTTTTTCTAATGCAGATTCGATAGATTTTTGTATAGTACCTTTGAATCCTAAATCGACCGTCATGATTCGATCAAAAGAAGAACAGGTTTGTTTCAAATATTCAACCAAAAGATATCTTTTATTTTCAATCGTTTTACATATTTTGTTTTGAATCTTTTCCTCTAAAAGAAAACTAACCAGCCTTTGTTTTAAAGTGACTTGATCTGAATATGGAGTGCTCGCCGTTTCTTTTAAAGTGAGGTGACCATATTTCGAATAACCCTGAACATCAAGGTCATCATCTAAGTGTAACATTCGAAACAAATCCGAAACCGTAAAGTGATTTCGTTCAAATAAATGATTAAAGAAATCCTGATCGAACAGATCTACTCCAGCTAAGTAAGTCGCTTCTCTGGAAACATATAGAGGTTCCACTCTCAGATTTAACTTTCGCTCTTGAATGGCGATTTTCAACAATTTTGATAACAATATGCCTTCTCTCATAAACGGAAATATCGCGGTTCTTTGTTCCTTTATACAGATATCAAGTACCCAATCACAAAAAGCAGTCAAAAAAGGACCTAGAATTTCAGCACCAAATCGATACCAAAATTTATCATCACTGTCGTATTCGGCAGAGGCAGCCCCCGCTAACTTTCGTAAGGATTGTATTTGAGGAAGGATGGAATGATGTCTCATTTTCTCCCACTCAAAAACTCCCTCAAAATTTGAAGGTATTACTTTATAATGGAGCGATTTAATCCCGGATGCACTTGCGCCTTGTACGTCGGCATCGGCATTATCGCCAATGTGTAAAATTGACTCCGCTTTTTCGTCGGAAAAAAAACCTAAAAGTTTTTGATAAAGCGTTCCTTTTATTTTACTGCCGCCTTCTTCACTTGAAACGAATAAGCAATCAATAACAGATACGTCCATACCCGAAGAAATAAGGAGTGACCTGATTTGCTCGGCAGAAAGATACATATCGGAAAGAAGCGCAATTTTTGTCCCATTACCTTTAGCGTAACTGATTAAAGAGACAATATGAGGGTTGATATAACACAATTTTTTTTCTATTTCGATCTCTAGATCCATGAGCTTCCAGGTATCACCGACGTTTTGAGGAAGCATTTCATAGATTTCTTTTAAATTAACCTCATCTGTGCCACTAGCATTTTTTTTATTACTTCTCGCTTTGCGTTCGGCCAATATCCGAATTTCTTGAAACTCTTTTGCAGTTAATCCGGCCCTAATCAAATTGGTTCGTTTCGCTTGCTCTCCCAGTTCGTAGAAAACATCAACCGGTTTCTCACAAGTTCTTAACAATAAGGTATCGAACACGTCTAGACTTAACACTTTAATACCAGTTATGAGTTCACTAAGATTGTTTAGGAAGTGGTCTTTTTTCCAAAGCCATTGATTGTTCTGTTGATTCCACTCCTGGACAAAATCCATGCTCTTCCCTCACTTTTTATATTGAGTAACTATAGAATCCTATTTTAATTGCGGAGCTTTCTATATTTTTCAATTGATCAAGTATTTCCGTTTCCCAGTCAGAAACTACTAGTATGATACTCAAACCTGACACGCCTGAAATTTGATTTGGCGAGATTACGGTAATTCCATCGATATCGCTTCCCCATTTATTGGAATCGTTATCAATATAGTGGATAATCTGCATGCCGCGATTCATCAAATAACTTCCTACATGCCGCCCCAGTTGCCCCGTTCCGAAAATAGCTATTTGGGCTTCCCTGTAAGTGTCGAGATAATTCTCAATTCTTCTAATTTGCTTTGGAATGATCGGCTTTCTGAGGAATCCTTTATCTTGCGGTCCTAATAGTTCCAAGTGGCTCTTATCTACGTTATACTTCGAATCCGCCCTCCCGACTATTCTTCTATAATATTCAAAAACATTCAAAATAAAATGTTCAACGGAAGGTAGTCGCGGCATATGATCGATCCAAGATCGAATGATTTCCGGGTCCTCGGTGACCTTTTGAAGCAATCGCTGAAGCTCTTCTACATGACCCGCTTCAAAAAGGGCACCAAAGTCATTGTTCACCATTTCGGGTACGCCGCCTAAATTTGAAGCTATAACCGGAGTTCTATGCTGAAGTGCTTCTAGAATGACAAGCGGTTGTTCCGGACAAACGGTAGGAACAACAAGTACATCAATTTCATTGAAGATGTCGGCTAATTCATTCGCTTGATACGAACCTCTAAACTCAATATTTCCATTACCATCCGCCAGACCGTATAATGTTGAACGGTATAGGGGATCAATGGACCCGTACATGATCAATCGGGCTTTCGGTGTCTTTAATCGTTGAAAAGCCTCAATTAAAATATGCGGCCCTTTATGGACAAACATATTCCCGATAAATCCGAATGTTATTTGATCCTTTGGATCGCATTCCGGCTTATGGTCCTGTTCTTTAATCGCTTCACCTAAAGAAGTACGAATGGTTACGACTTTATCCGCCTTCCAGCCTTCTTCGACAAACCGATTCCTTAATGCATCTGATACAGTGATGACCAAGTCTGATTTTTTATCTATGATATCATTTATATATTTATAGCGATCTACAAACGGAGTCAGTTCCTCTAATCTTGTATTCTTTGAGTCGTTAAAGCAATTCACGCACCTCAACCCCAAATTGGGGCCGTTACAAAGCTCCAAGTCGGAATTAATCAGAAAGCTTCGAGGACATATAGCCCAGTAATCGTGCATGGTAACAATAGTAGAAATCCCGAGTTCCTTAGCCGATCCGACTAATGATACACCGATATCCGACAAATGCTGAAAGTTAATAAGATCGGGTTTCTCATCTAATAAAATTTGCTCAAACAAATCCGCCGCCACTAAATTGGGAACAACATCCGACATTGGATCGTAATTAAGATTCATACCCATTTGACTTTCAATAAATCGGTAACGAATCCTCGGATGATTGATTTTCTTATGTTTTACGGTTTCTTTATTGGAGCAAAAAATAATATTTACGATTTCAATATCGGGGACCAATTCCAGTAAACATTCATTTAGAATTGATACGTAACGATTCACACCGGTAACGCCATGATACGGAAAGGCATGTATGACTTTCATTTCTGGTCGTCAACTTCCTTTCGTCTTATCTTATCAATTCTCTTTTGAGATTCATGGTCTACAACTATGAGATGGCCAGCCTCTCGATAAGCCTTGTTTTCCATAAAACTAAAGTATTTATATATAAAACTGTGCTCATCAACCTTTTCAATTGCCGCTACTTCCTTTGCCAAATCGCCGTGTTTTGTCAATACAATTCCAATACCCAATCTCTTGCACAACGGCTTAAGTACATGGTATCCCATCACATCGTGGACATGAATGACATCCGGCTTATCTCCAAACAGAAGTTCCTTAAATGTAACAATCCAAAGTAAAAATTGTCTAATCGTAATAGCCGCAATTTCCCCACCTTGTGGAAAAAGGGAAACAAACCGTTTGTGAAATTGAATTAAGAGCAAAACTCTTAAATTCAAATTAATCTGTCCAATCGAAACTATCTTTAAACGAGGACCTTTGTTTAAAGAGAAGCTTTCTAACAAATTTATATATGCCTGTAATCCGCCGTACGTCATATCATAAATTGTCGTCAAGAAAATATAAGGTTTATCTTTTTTTTGAACCAGTGATTTCTGATAGACCTCCATATGCTTCCCCCAAAAAACATCAACCGAAAAATGCTCTTGGTAATATTTAAAAGCATTCTTACCAAGCAAGATCCTTTGATCAATATTGTTTATCAAAGTCAACATAGCGTTGGATAATTCCTCGGGCGATTTGGGGTTTATTAGTAAACCGTTATTACCATCAGCAATAATATGGGGAATGCTGCCGGTACGGGTAGCAATAATAGGTTTTTCAGCAGCCATTACTTCAACGATTGAAATCGGCATAGCTTCATTTAACGAAGGAAGAACAAAAAAATCACATGTTTCAAGGAATGGTCTAACATCAGCTTGATAGTTAAGAAATGCAACATGTGATTGAATGCCCAATTCTTCTGAATAACTTTTTAAAAATTCTGCTTCAGGCCCCGTTCCGATAAGCAATACTTCAAAGTTTTGGTTTATTTTCAATAATAAATGAATAGCCTCGAATAAATACCGATGGCCTTTGATCGGATCCAGTCTCGCGATACAACCAATTTTGACTCTATCGTTTACCGGTTTCGTACGATTTATTGTGTCGCTTATGCGAGTTGTTCCTCCAATGACTTTAACAGGTGTTAAATTCAACCCGGATTCGCTAAGGTTGCGATCATCAGCCTTAGAAATCAATGCTTTGGTGTATCTAAAAAAACACATCGGGATAATCAGTGTTAACAGCAGCAAACAAATAAAATACTGCAGCCACAAATTAATCATTAATCCACTAGGTTTTCCTTGAGTATCTTCTCCATTGTCATTAAACAAAATAACACGTTTACAATTTACTTTACTGGCAATTTGCAGGAGATTTTTATGGGTGGACGTTCCGTATAAGCTATATGGAAAAATAATAATCTCGTATTTATTTTCTCTGAGCTCATTAAGTATAGCCTTGGGAATCTTGCTTAAATCTAAAAAACCTTTATAATCCAGCAAATATTCTTTATGAATATCCTTTTTATCTGATTCAAATTGAATATTTGCCAGATAATCAATCGTTGCATCCGGGTACACATTTTTTATATGATTAAGAGAAGCATCGAAAATCTTCTTAGGAGCAGTTCGAAACAATAATATTCTCATTCTATAATGTCCCTCTTGATTAAAGAAGATTTTCAGTAAGCAGCCAGTCCCTAAGAACCTCTATCTGGATACTCTTTTCTTTCAATACATCAGGTTTTCTCACTTGTACATTCGAATTCTTCTGTTCTTTAAATAACGAAGGGATTACATACATATCTGGTAATTCCGCAGAGATTCTTGCCTCATCATCCGTCATTAACTCTTCGTACATCTTTTCCCCAGGCCTAAGACCCGTTTCTTTCACTTTAACCTCGCGAGGATCAATATTATTTTTTAAAGAAATCTCTTCAATCATTACTTTTACTAAATCCGATAATTTCACAACCGGCATTTTTAAGACAAATACCTCACCACCTTCTGCAAGAATATTTGCCTCAAGCACTAAAGAAGTAGCCTGCGATGGCGTCATCATATATCGGACCATATTTAAATCAGTTACAGTAATAACCTTATCCTCGATAATTTGCTTTTTAAAAAGGGGAATCACTGATCCACGCGAACCCATAACATTTCCAAATCTTACAGAAGAAAATATCGTTGTTTTCGGGCCTTTTTGATACTCTGCAGCTGAAATCAACCTCTCTGCCGTTAATTTGGTCGCGCCATACGTATTTGTTGGTGAAATTGCCTTATCCGTACTTGTAAACAATACTTTCTTTACACCGGCTTGTATCGCTGCCTGTATAACATTTTGAGTTCCTATCACATTGGTTTGTACCGCTTCAAATGGATTATACTCGCATGCCGGAACATGCTTCATTGCGGCTAAATGAAAAACGTAATCTATATCTTCCATTGCTCGCAGTAATCTTTGGTAATCCCGTACATCGCCAATTAGAAATCTCAGTCGATCTTGATAATCTCGAAAATCAATATTCATCTGAAACTGTTTATGTTCATCGCGGCTAAATATACGAATGACCTTGGGATTGTCTTCAAGCAGCCTTTTGGTTAAGTGATACCCAATCGTACCTGTGCCCCCAATAATCAAAATTTTCTTATTTTGGTAAATCATTTCGCATTCGCCTCGTTTTGCAATTTTATTTTACGACACGTTCCAATTATATAAGGCAGTATTATATGAGCGTCTTCTAGACATCCTTCAATATATGCTCTGAAATTTTCGGCAATATTTTTCTTTAATTTTTACTTTTAAGACAATCTTGTGGGAAGATTATCATATATTTCCTACACTTATAACTTTAGATTTTATATCAAGTTGATTGATTAGTGACATGATCTCGTCGACATATTTTATAGATGCGATAATGACAACATCAACTTGATTATTTATTAAGTAAGTTGGAGATTGAATTTTATGTTTGTTTTTAAATATTGTACCTTGAACTTTAGGACTACTATCCACAATAACTTCAACTCTCTTAGCCAATTCAACTGAGCTTTCGTATAAAAATTGTCCGAGTTCTCCAGCCCCCCAAATTGCGATGCTAAGGTTATCTTGATCATTTTCATTTAATAACGTACGTATTAGTAAATCGATCAGGTATTTCTGATTATTTTTATTCTTATGAAGTAAAAGCTGCATTTCTTTAAGAAAAGAATTTACTATTTCACCATTGAGATATTCAAAATCAAATGCTTTATTGAATAGTTCAAGTGAACAATCGTCATTTTTTTCAAGCAATTTAGCACAGATAGTTCCATACTGTATATAATAGTGTTGCCGTACAATATTAAGATATTTTTCAGATACTCCAATTTGCTCGTATAAAATAATCGCATCTCTTAATCTGTATAATAACAGTTTGGGTAATAAATGAAACCATTCCTGGCTCCCTTGTCCTAGCAGCACTATTGGATCTCCAATATAATAAACACTTTTGTTATGCATAGATAGTGCAATTACTTTCAAATGAGGGTATGCCGTATCTAAAGTAGAAAACATTTCAGCATTATTATCAAGACAAATTGCCTTTGAATATTTAATCCATGTGGATCTTCTAAAAAGACTCGAAACGATTGCCGTAAAAAGATAAGATGGCATAAAAGTTTGAATACCAAACAATTCTTCCCAAGAGGATAATTGCTTATTTACAAAATCTTGTAACATACATTCCTCAAACGAAGGATGATATATGGAATTATTGTTATCGATAATATCATTTCGTTCTTCAATTGATTTAACAAAATAATTAATGAAAAAATAGTCAAAATTATTGTTTTTTTTAATTGTTTCAATTAGTTCATGCAATTTCCCATTGAGAACCATATCATCATCGCCTAAAACCCAACAAAACTCGCCAGAAGCAATATCTTGTATAGTTTTAAAAATATTACCTACTGGCCCTATGTTAAAATTATTTTTATTATAAATAAATGACTCTTTTTTTAGAGCACTTTCAATTACATCTTTCGTGTGATCTGTTGAACAGTTATCAGAAACTATTAATTCTATTTCATCTTTATAATTTCCAATTTGAGGCAATAAGGATGTTAGCATTTTTTCTAGCAAATTTGCACGATTATATGTCGGAATAATAATTGAAAGTAGAGGTTTTCCCATGCTTAAACTATATCTCCCTATATCAAAGGCTTTATTAGGCCCAGTTTTTCTCTTAAAAATTTTTGATCCCCGACATTATGAGAAAAACTATCCGGCAATCCGATTCTTTTAAACTTAATCTTTTTATCAGACTCAGCAATGATCTCAGCTATGGCTGTACCTAATCCTCCAATAATACTATGTTCCTCTAAGGTATAAATTGGTATACCCTCTTGTATAAGATTAAAAATCGCCTCTTTATCTATGGGCTTTACTGTTGGCATACTAATCAGTCTTACTTGCAAGTCTTCATTGGCCCATTCTTTTACCCATTGCATTCCTAACTCAAGTGTATTACTTGTAGTAATTAAAGCTAAATAGTCACCTTGTGTTACTTCCACGGCTTTGCCAATCGTTATTTGCGTGTCAGGTTTGTGAATACGAGGTTCATTATTTTTACCTAGTCTAATATACATCGGCCCTTTGTAGTTTATACTTGCTTTGGTTATTTCTCTTGCTTCCAAAGGATCGCCGGGGCAACAAACTGTCATGTTTGGAAGAGCTCTCATTAGTCCAATATCCTCTATTGCATGATGCGTAGCGCCCTGTGGGCCATAAGAAAGTCCAGCACCAACGCCTACTAATCTTACATTTGCATTCAAATAAGCAACATCAATTCGTATTTGTTCAAAGCATCTCATAGTTATAAAGGGAATTATGCTATATACATAAACTATTTTCCCGGAAAGAGCCAACCCCGATGCTATACCGATAGCATTTTGTTCTGCTATTCCTACGTTTAAGAAACGCTTCGGAAATTTTTTTTGAAATTTCTCAAGAACAGAGAAACCCAGATCCGGTGTTATCAAAAACACTCTTTCGTCTTGTTCGGCTTCATCAATTAATGTTTCAATAAAAGTAGTTCTCATAAGTCTTATCCAACTCACTCAGTGCGAGATTTAATTCTTCATCATTTGGAGATTTATAATGCCATTCCAACTTATTTTCCATAAATGAAATCCCTTTTCCCTTAATTGTATGAGCGATTATCACTTTTGGTTTATTTGATATAATTTTAAAAGTTTTTTCAAGATCTATTAGGGAATGACCATCTACTTCGAATACTTCCCATTCAAAAGATCGCCATCTCTCAGCTAAATTTTTCTGGTTAATAATATCCTCTGTTCTTCCAAATCCCTGTAAATTATTGTGATCTACAATTGCTGTAATATTGCTGAGCTTATGGTGAGAAGCAAACATAATTGCTTCCCACACACTACCTTCATTGCACTCACCATCACCTAACAACACATAGATATTGCCTGGATTTCTATCAACCAAATTACTGATCGCCATTCCTACACCAACCGATAGACCATGACCCAATGAACCTGTCGATAATTCAATACCAGGAACTGCAGTCATATCCAAGTGCCCTGGTAGAACCCCGCCATTAATGTAATATTGTTTTAAAACATCTTTAGAAAAAAAGCCTTTCTCTGCTAGCACTGCATATAAAGCTGCACTTCCATGTCCCTTACTTAAAATAAATTTATCTCTGGTAACATTATTCGGAAATTTAGGATCTACATTCAGTATTTTAAAATAAAGTACATATAAAATATCAACAATAGATAAACACGTTCCTACATGTGATGATTTTGAATAATGAGTCATTTTTAGAATTGATTTTCTTATATTTTTAATATACATGGTTCACCTTCCAAAGACATAACATACCCCTGGAAATTATAGTTATTTTTTAGTAAACTTATGATTTCATCTTGATAGGATACTGCAAATAGTATTATTAAATCATTTGAACAAATTTTTTCAATTGAAGGCGGGACAATTAGAGCAGAACTATTACATATATATTTATTATGTTTATGGGGATCGGAATCGAAAATGTATTTTAACTCCAAATCCAATCCGATGGCTGTTAAAATAGATTGGGCCTTGGCTCCAGCTCCCCAAGCTGAGACTTTGCGATATTCTCTGGACTTTGTTTTAATAAATTGAAGGTCTTTTATTTTTTTATCATTTAGAGATTGTATTGTTGTTTTTTTTCTTAGATATATCTCTAAATAATCACCACCAAAACTCTCTTGGATTTTAATTACATTAAAGTTGCATTTTTCTGCCAAAGCGCATAAACTTTGTGGAGTAAAGTAATTTAAGTGATCTGAAAACAAATCAAAATATCGATTTTCTGCCAACATTTTTTGTGCATTTGGCACTTCTATTAAACCAACTGCTCCCTCGTTTAATAATGGGAATATTGCATCTAATGTTTCAAAAGGATTAGATAAGTGTTCAAAGACCTGTCTTGAAGCAAAAACACTAAACTTGACATTTAACTTTATATCTTTTGTTAAATACTCGTTTATTACGTTAAGACCTTTTTTACAACATTCAAGATAGAACGCTTTTGATGGCTCAATTCCAATTACTTCTGTAAAAACTTCCTTTGCAAGAATAAGAAAATTACCATCGCCACAACCAATTTCCAAAAAGTTATTTGATTTATTGCTTAAATAAAATAACTCATTAACTTGGCTTTTTTGATGGCTTTGCATCTTCTCCGAATAGCTAGCAGTCATAAGATAGTCATCATAATAATCTGATTCATTGACATCTTCAATTTGATAATGATTACACTTATTACATCTATACAAATCTAGTGAAATGCCCTTTTTATTATACGGTTCATTATAAAGTCTTGATACTTGTTGTGCGTTATCAGCGACCGTTAGACATATACTTGTCTCGCTTCCACATACTCTACAGATCAAAAACGAATCATCTCCAATTAAGTTGCTTCATATAGTCAATCATTCTGTTTAGTCCGTCTTCTAATTTTATGTTAGGTTTCCATTTTGTATCTTTTTTAATTTTTTGAATGTCAGCTTCTAAATGCATCACTTGATCATGACGATATGGAATTGTTCCAAAACCCAGGGCAAGCTGTGGATTAATCATATCTCGTATAAGTTCTACAACATATCTAATTGTATAACTTTCACCAGAACCAAGATTATATATCCCTGAAGCTTTTGACTCCAAGAGTTGAATCAGTGCATCAGCCGCATCTTCGACATAAAGATAATCCCAAAGTTGTTCACCCAAAGTTAATTCCGGCACTTCATTCCTCAGGAGTTTGCGAATCACATCGGTAAGTAACCAACCGCTATTATCTAAAGGCCCATAAGTACTAAAAACTCTTACCCATACTACTTCTAAATTCAATTCAGAAGCCAATAATAAAGAAGAAGTTCCTGTCGCGAGTTTGGCTATACCATACAAAGTTGTTGGTCTGGTATAGTCTGTCTCGCTAATTTTTTTGTTTAAAGGGCCATATTCAGCTTGCGATCCAGTACCTATCCATTTTCTGCACTGTAATTTTTTCGCGAGATAAAGTGTTTCAAGGCTAAATTGTATATTACTCATTTGCTCAAGATCATTTCTTTTATTATTACTGACTCCATTCCATGCTAAATGAAAAAAAGCCCTATAGTCCAACCCGAGAGATAGAAGTTCTTCATAACATTCTTTTATAGAGCCTAGTGATCCCCTAACTATGTGTAGATAAGGAGTATCCGGTAATCGTCCTAAATTACTCTGGTTGCGTGTTATTACAACAACCGTATATTCTTTATGTATTAATTGCTTTACCAAGTATGAACCAATAAAGCCTGATCCGCCAGTTACAATTACTGCTCTTTGTTTCATAATACTTCTATGAGTGAAACAATTTTTTGAGGTGCATTGGGTAATGATTTAATGGATTTGGTAATTTCGTCCATATATCCGTAACTAAAAACTAAGAGAGTATCAACTGGATTATCAATCAATTCTTCTATCGATTTAACTGGCACTTTTGACTTGGGAAGAAATTTTCCATGGAAGCTTTGATTTTGATCACATAAGTATTCTAGCTGAGAAGCATTTCTTAATGATGCTAACGTCATAACTCCTCTACCTCCTGCACCATAACCAGCTATTTTTCGATTCTCGTTTATTTCCGTGTCAATAAAAGATTCTATTCTATTAATTCCTCTTTTCAATTTTTCATTGAATTTGGATAGATCTTCCTTATCAGGAAACGTTGGAAACTCATTCAACTCTGATACTAATTCAGAATTATTATCTGCCGCCACAACAAGCATCGAGTTCCCTCTTCTCTTATGAATTGGAACAAGATTATCGGTAATTATTTTAAAACCTGACTTATTTAACAAATCATTCATAGTTTTTAAAGATAAATAAATAGAATGCTCATGCTCAAATAAACAATACTCACATTTATTTATAATTTGAGCCAAATCATGAACTTCAACAATTAGAAGTCCTTTTTGAGGATTTAATATTTTCTTCACGGTAGACAAAAAGTTTACTGGGTCAGGAATATGATCGAAAGTATAAGTTAACAATATTACATCAGTGTTTCGAAAAGATTCCGGAATTTTGCCAATCACATCGGTATCAAACAATCCTGTATATACTTCAATCCCCCTTTCTCTACTAACTTTAGTTAGAATTTCAGAAGGTTCAATACCAAAGACATCTGCTCCCATTTTTCTGAAAGAAAGCAACTGACTTCCATCGCTTGATCCTATTTCTAATACCCTTGTTCCCTTTTTTAATTCAAATTTTTGAAATGTTTTCTCAGCTAATTCATTCATGAAGGAAATGGCGAATTGAGAATTTGTAATACTGTACGCATAATCTTTATAATAGAGGCTGTAGTCTATGTCATGAATAGTTTGACTTATACCACACTCCAAACAAACATAAATATCAATATCATATAAAAATGATGGACTATCAACACCAACTCTTAAATCGTCGGTCAGCGGCATGTCGGGCAAATGAATCCATTTTTCTAAATTGCCACTTTCACATATTCTGCACTTACTTCTTTTTTTTATCTTTAATGTTGTCACTCATTTCAACTCCTATGTTGGAATCAATATAATAATCTTGTATTTGATCTAATGTAAATTGAAACATATCATCCTTGTTTTCTAAATATGCTTTGGACCACTGAACCACTTTACTAATAGATTTATTGATATCCCATAACGGACTCCAGCCTAGTTGATAAAACGACTTGGAACAATCTAGTCTCAAAATAGTTGCCTCATGCATAAAATTATCCGAGTCAATTTGATATTCACCATAACCCCAATGTTGGATTAGTTTTTCGACCAATTGATCTACAGTTACTACATCGCAATTTCTCGGTCCAAAATTCCATGACCCGGAGTACTTTTGTTCATTGATATATAGCCTTTCTGCAAGAATTATATATCCAAACAATGGTTCAATGACATGTTGCCATGGTCTTATAGATTTAGGATTTCTTATTATTATATCTTCGTTTTTGGAAAGGGCATTTATACAATCTGGTACGATTCTTCCCACAGACCAATCTCCCCCTCCAATCACATTGCCGGCTCTTGCAGTTGCAACACCAACTTTATTCTCTGCGAAAAATGACTTTCTATAGGAAGCGGTTATTAACTCCGAACAAGCTTTACTAGTCGAGTACGGATCATATCCTCCTAGAGTATCTGATTCCCTATATCCCCATACCCATTCTTTATTTTCGTAAACCTTATCTGAAGTTATGTTAACAATAGATTTAATACTGGTTATTTTTGTTAATGCGTCTAGCAAATTAATTGTACCCATGATATTTACAGCATAGGTCTCCACAGGCTTTAAATATGATTGCCTTACTAATGGCTGAGCTGCCAGATGAAAAACTATCTCAGGCTCAAAGTCAATTATGCTTTTTTCAATCTTTTGATAATCCATAATATCGCCATATATTGTAGGTATTACTTTTGGTAAAGAACATATATTAAACATGTTTGGTTGCGTTATAGGTTCTTGAGCGTATCCTAGAATTTTTGCACCTAATGAATGTAACATAATTGATAGCCATGACCCTTTAAAACCGGTATGACCAGTAAGGAATACTTTCCTATCTTTCCAAAAAGCTTTATCGATCATAACAACCTCTCTATTCCCAAAATTTCCAGGGAGCTTTATTCTCATTCCAAAGCTCCTCTAACTTTATTTTATCTCTAAGAGTATCCATCGGTTGCCAGAAGCCATTATGTCTATAGGCCGAAAGCTGGCCTTCTCTAGATAATTTTTCTAAGGGTTCGTGTTCCCATATAGTAAAATCTCCAGAAATATAATCAAAAACTGTTGGTTCTAGAACAAAATACCCACCGTTTATCCATGCTCCATCGCCCCTGGGTTTTTCCTGGAAGCTAGTAATTTTATTCTCATTAAAATCAAGTGCACCAAATCTGCCTGGCGGCTGGACTGCAGTTAACGTTGCATATGTAGCTTGCTTTTTATGAAACTCAATTAACGTTTGTATGTTCACATTCGACAATCCATCTCCGTAAGTAAAGCAAAATGTTTTATTTCCAACGAAATCTTTAACTCTTTTTAATCTTCCACCTGTCATTGTTTGGTCTCCGGTATCTACCAATGTAACTTTCCAAGGCTCCGAATTATTTTGATGGACTTCCATTGTATTATTCTTCATGTCAAATGTAATATCAGACATATGCATAAAATAATTTGCAAAGTATTCCTTTATCATATAACCTTTATAGCCTAAACATATAATAAAATCATTAATACCATAATAAGAATATATCTTTAAAATATGCCATAGAATCGGTTTGCCACCTATTTCAACCATCGGCTTCGGACGAATCGAGGTTTCTTCACTTATTCTTGTACCTAAACCTCCCGCCAATATTACCGCTTTAATTGGAATCACCTCTTCGCATGTTAGATTAAAAATTAAATCAAATTAATCTTACCACCTTATATTCACATGCTGGCACATGTTTCATTGCGTAATCACTGTTCTCCATTGCTCGTTTTTAATCAAGGATTATCCCTTACATCACTGTAAGAATCGCAATTTATAACTTACCTTGAAAAAGTCTCTTATTGATATCCTATCGTCCCCGTACCGCCGGTTATCAATATCTTTTTATTCTGGTACATTATACCGCCGCTCCATGTTGAGTTAATAGTTTATCTGCGACCTCATTAAAGATGGGAGTTACTATATCTAAATCTCCTAAGCAGCCTTCAAAATATGCTCTTGAAAGTTCCGAGATTCTTTTGGCCCTTGACACCTTATTCTTTTCAAGGCGAACTGCTTTGGCTTCTAATGCCCGAACAAGCAAATTTTTTTGCAAACGGTTCATCGGTTGAATAATGGTCTGGTAAAAAGCATTTGATTCCAACACTTTCATCATACCTTCAAATTCAGCCATCTTTTTATCCAACTTACTTGATGAAGACAAGATTTGGGGGCTCTTTAAATCTTTCAACAATCTCAGCATGGAATCTAGAATACTTTTTAAAAGATCCTTTTGCAGGACTAAATGCCGAAGCCTATTTATCATAAATTCAGTGCTGTATTTGCTCTCCTGCTTAAACCATCCCGGATTTACCTTTTTATCCTGCAACTTTTTTACTAGTTCCTCTATTTGAATAAAGGTTGTACCTTCGATGTGTGCTCCGCCTTTTGTTGTATTATAAACATTGTTAATTCCAAACTGTTTAATCACATATTCCATTTGAATCCTCATGCGATCGAAACCAGGACTGGTAAGAATGGTGTTGCCATATACATCTTTTATCTTTTTTGCACTCGCCACTTCTTCTACCGTTAATCCGGCTGGCCGATACTCATAGCCAATTCCTTTTGAATAAAATTGATCTCCTTTATAGGCCAAGTTTTGCCCAGCTAAAATAATCGGATTACATCCTAACCGGTGTAGTAATTCTAAGGTGACGATCGCAATGGTAGGCGCATCAAAAACTCCTTCCAATTGCCGGTTATCAGTTCTTTTAAGAAAGTAAGCCGCTAACGTATCCTGGCTTGTTATCATATGTGCCAATGGACCGGGATAAAACTCCAATGTTTCATATCCGACGCTCGTTCCATAGAAAAGCGGGATGGAATCGATGTTCTGATTGGTAACGTCTTCAAATACCATATGGTTCCATGGCATTGGATCGTATGTGCATGCAGCATCCGGGTGTATGCCATTTTTTATCAACGCTTTGATGGCAGATCCCACACTAAAGATGTAGGCCATTCCATTTTCTTTAATCTTACGAATTATGGGAATATCCTCTTCTAGTGACGGTCCGGCAGCGACTATGATTGCAGGTTTATCTTTAAACACATCGGCAAAATCCAAAAGAACGTTCGGGCTTGTCAATGTATAGGGCAAATTCTTTAAAGAGTTTACTGCCCATCGCTTTTCAAATCTAAGATCTGCTGAGAAAGAAAACAATTGATGATTTAAAGTTTCCCTAAATTGGGTTACAAAATTCGAAAATCGAGTCGGATTCACTAATTCATATACTGGTAATGCTATAAGTAAAGTTTTACCGCTTACCCCCGAAACAAAATCCGTAATGAATTCGGTCTGATCTTCGGCTTTTCTCTCTATATAAATATTACGTAATCTTTTAACAGGAAGGTCAGACAAGAGTTTTTGCGCGATTAAATGCCTGAATACTTCTACCTCAGGTTCATATATGGAAAAGGTCAGGTGTGGATATTTTTGGAGAAATAAGTCAATATGATACCCCAACCCCACGCCGTAGAAAAAAATATGCTCGTAGTCATTCAATTGCCCGAAACTTTGAATGAATGCTTCAGCTTCATTCAAAGGATTATATTTGCTGTGCAAATAAACAGGACGTTCTTTCCCTGAAAACACAATGGTGCATTGTCCGTTTTTAGCGGTTTCTATTTGAAATGAATCCACTTCTTTCCGGCCGTTCAATTTCTCCAATGCATTAGGGTAATTTTCGTCAAGCCACTTGAGATTTTTAGTTAAGATCATCTCGGATAACCTCTTGATCTATCATTTTGCTTATCTCACTTTGCAAAACTTCATACCTGGGACCAATTTCATACATAAACAAGTCCCCTAATAATGTGAAATCCTCATGCCTAATTGCTTCTTCCAGCTCAAGTAAATACGGATGAATTTCAGTGAGAATCTGTTTACAACTCGTCATATCTAAAGTGCTATTCTGAGTCGAAATGAGCTCTACCATTTGAGAAATCCACCCATATCCTTCAGACCATTGATCGAAGGAAACCCACGTTTCTTGTGTCGGTTTTTTATAAAATTCGTTGGCCATTTGCTTAAGAGCGGGATTTGCACGAATCAGATATCGTTGCGCAGTAACAATGATATCGTGTCTGACCTTTTCCTTTGTATCTACTATAACTTCTATTTTATTTACAGCATAAATCTTTTCTTCCAGGTATTGCTCGTAATCTTCGTATATTTCGAATCCATCAACCCTCATACCTGTCAATACTAAATTTCGTTCTGAAAGGAGGCGTTCCACATCTTGGATGAAAGCATTTAGCGACACATCATCCGAATCATAATTTATTGTTAATTCTTGAAAAGTCAGTTCCACAGCGAACCCTCCTAAACTTTCATCCTTCTTCGGTCTATATCAAAATTTGTAGAATTGTGTTGATATTATTATCGGTCATTTAGATCCAAAATGTTAGAGGTATTACTGGGCAGAAAAAAGAGACTTTAGATGACCTAAAGTCTCTTTTGCAGTTAAATCTGTTATTAGCCCAGCAATTGAAGAACGCCTTGCGGCTGTTGGTTCGCTTGAGCCAACATTGCTTGTGCAGCTTGCGTAAGGATGTTGTTCTTCGTGAACTGAGTCATCTCTTGAGCCATGTCTACATCGCGAATACGGGATTCGGATGCACTCAGGTTCTCGGAAGCTGTTCCCAAGTTGTTGATTGTATGTTCCAGACGGTTTTGCATTGCACCCAATTTGGAGCGCTCAGCAGATACTTTCTGGATAGCTTCGTCAACAACTTTGATTGCAACGTTCGCTTTGTTTTGCTTATCGATTTTCAGGTCTTTAACGCCAAGTGCTTCAGCGCCCATATCGTTAATGGAAAGCGAGACGTTCTGATCAGTGTTGGCGCCGATATGGAACAGCAAGCTTCCGTCATTGACTTGCTTGTTGTATGCACCGGAAGTTTCAGTAAAGGAAGACAGTGCTTTGGTAGCGGAATTAACTGCATTACCGCTGCTATCCTTAACAGTAAGCGTCAAGCCGTGAATGGCATTGGCCAAACCAGTCTTCGACGTGAAGGTAACATGGCCGGAAGTATCTTTACCAAGTGTAGCACCCAACTTAGTTGCCAGTGTAGAGAACGTATCCGTTCCCTTGAGGTCAACAGTATGGAACGTGCCACTGGAAACCCAGGATACAGTAACCGTTGCACCGCCGCTGATTCCAAGGGATTTGCCGTTTACATCTGTCAAATCCTGCAATTTCGTGCTGTTGCCAATCTGAGAAGTACCGCCGCTAATAGCCGTATTTGCTTGAATATTAGCTCCGGATGCCGCATGCTTAGCACCCAGCGATCCGTCAAGCAAGCTCTTCGTGTTGAACTCCGTGGTATCGCGGATACGGTCGATTTCTTTGACCAGCTGGTTCATTTCGTCTTGCAGGTTTTTACGGTCTTGGTCCGTGTTCGTGTCGGAAGCAGATTGAACAGACAGCTCACGCATACGTTGCAGGATGCTGTGAGTTTCATTCAGCGCACCTTCACCTGTTTGGATCAAGGAAATGCCGTCTTGAGCGTTACGGCTAGCTTGGTCCAAACCGCGGATTTGGCCGCGCATTTTCTCGGAGATTGCAAGACCTGCAGCGTCGTCGCCTGCACGGTTAATGCGAAGACCGGAAGACAGCTTTTCCAAAGATTTGCTTGCTGCATTCGTGTTGCCAACCAATTGGCGATGAGTGTTCAATGCTGCAATGTTGTGATTAATTCTCATTTTTATTCTTCCTCCCTGAAGGGTATTCATCCACTTCCATGTGGATTTTTTATCTATTCGACTAGGTCGGCCGCCCTATTCGAATAGACTCTAATTATTAATATCGGAGGAAGTTTGCCATTTGTTTATAGCAAAATATCAAATATTTCGACCTTTATATAAAAACTTTGTCATCCCCATTATTGATCGCGTTTCTTAAACAGCTCGCCCAAGGCGGTCAGTGCGATCCTACTCTTCGATGCCTCTTCATTGGACTGCTTTATTGCGATAAACACTTCTTTTCGATGAATCTCAATATGCTTCGGAGCATTGATCCCAATTCGAACCGAATCGCCCTCCGTTCCCAGGATGATAAGCTCGATATGATCTCCAATCATGATCGATTCCCCTTTTTTACGCGAAAGCACCAGCACTGTATATCCCCCCTTAGCGATTATTCCGAAACGGATGGTACAAATAAATTATGCCGGGTCGTAAAAACGGAATCGTGAAGAACGACCTGTTTGCCGATCATCTTTTTAACATTAATGACAATAGGGGCCAGAAGATTAGCCGTAGCCTTATCAAGTTTATCTTGGACAGAAACGATCGATCGAATGACCAGTTCCTCGAAACTTTGTATTTGGAGCTCCTCCTGTACGGCTTCCGGTATTTCAATTTCGTATCCGCTGAAGCAGACAAACGGATCCACTAAAATGAATTGCAATTCTCCATTTTGAACAGATTGCAGATAAGAAAAAGGAATGCTGGGATCGGGTTCAATGATGGTGAACCTCTCCATATCTTCAAAGCCCGGAATGCCACTCGGAAAATAAATAATCTTATCGTCGGAAATTTCCATCTCACCAAATAACGAGGTTTCTAATTTGATCAAACCGATTCATCTCCTGTTCTAACGAAATGCATACAATAAAACCAAAAAGCCATAGAACAAATGTCTATAGCTTTTATAAGGGCTTAGATTCTTTCACTGATCCGGGGAGGTATAATATCGATGTCAGCTTTCTGAAGCAAATATACGTCAAATTTGCCGCGATAATAATGATATTCCGGACGATTAGGATGGGTTTGCAAGTTGATGCTGCCTTGCTGCAAGTTAATATCAAGCGGTCCAGGCTCATAATGAACGTCCACATTATCGTAAGAAGGTGTGCCTAGAGGGCGATATTCAAGAGAATCAAATGCCGCATTCTTGGCGAGCTCCGCAAACGCATTGGTCGGGTTGGTTATTTGTGCCATGCGGTTACCGTCGGCAACAATTTTAGCGATCCCTTGCAATCCGATATTGGCGGACCGGGTATAAAGTTGGCTCATTACTTGCAGAAACGGCCCATGTCCCAGACCTTCAAAAGCTTTGCTTTGATCAATGCTCAATTTTCCGTCCTCGGCATCGATCTGTACTTTGGGCAATTCGATATTCATATCAAGCGTTGCTTGCGGCTGCTTGATGCTTTGTTGCCCCAGCTCTGCATCAATACCTATTTGTGCAAACTGCTGATGAATCTGGATTCGAGGGATATTCACCGGTCTGCACCCTCCTATCTCAGGAAGTCTACCAGGCTTGCGCTGATAATTTTAGCGCCTACGGAAAGAGATGCTTGGTACACATTTTCATCCGTTTTCAGGTTTGTAATGACCTCGGAAATATCAGCGTCCTCTGTTTTCGATTGGAGGGATTGAAGATTTACGTTGATATCTTCCAAACGGGATTGCGCCAACTCAATGCGGTTTAACTTCGCCCCCACATCGGATCTGTTTTCCAGAAACACATCCATTCTCTTATCCAAGCGGCCTAGAGCATCCTCGACTCCCGGAATATTCCCGTCACCAAGCGATTTCGAAAGATCATCCAATACCCTGAATATGTTATCGTTGTTCGCTTTTGCCGGATCGTTCGGATCATACGGATCCCCAAATACTTTATTCCCCGGAACATTAACCGATATACGAACTCCGACTCCGATTTCGAAATTGATTTGTCCTGAGTCAGTGGTATCGCCCGCAGCTGTTGCTTGACCATAAGGCGCTTTATCGGTCAGTTGTCCGTTAAACACATACTTCCCGTTAAATTCGCTATTGGCAATGTTAACGAGTTGGGCCTTTAACTGATCCACTTCGCTTTTAATGGAGTCCAAGGCCGTTTGAGGATTGGTTCCGTTGGCGCCTTGAACGGCAAGTTCCCTTACACGCTGCAGAACATCCCCCGACTGGGATAACATCGTATCCGTATATTCCAGCCAGGAAACGGCACCCGCTACATTACTCTCATACTGGTCATTAACTGAGAGCTCGCTGCGGTATCTTAAAGAAAACGTCATACCGACCGGATTATCCGAAGGCTTATTAATTGTGCGGCCGGTTGACAATTGATTTTGATGATTGTTAATCCGATTTAAGTTGGAACTTATATTTCTTAATAATTGGTTATTGAGCATCCCTTGCGTTACTCGCATTGTCATCGGACTTTGTCACCTCATCATATTACTTATTAGCGTCCAACAACGCCCATACCGTTGATAACCTTATCCAACATTTCGTCAAACGTTGTAAGCGCCCGTGCCGCAGCATTGTAGGCATGCTGAAACTTGATCATGTTCGACATTTCCTCGTCCAAGGAAACGCCGCTCACCGCCATTCGCCGGGATTGGACTTGCTCGACCAAAATTTGCTGGTTCGTTGCCTGACGGGTAGCCTCCTGGCTTTGAACCCCCAGCTCACCCACGATAGATCGGAAAAACTCATCAAATGTGCCGTCCGTCAGCGATGGCCTTCCGGTTTTGGAAGGGTCAAAATTAACGCGAATGTTGCTTACGTTTGCCGCAAGGAGCGCCATATCGTTATTTCCTTTGACCACCTTTTCAACGCCGTCCGTATCGATAAAAGTTCGCATCGCTGTAGACACGTTCGAGGGATCGTTTACAATATCGGGATTCACCGTGATATTGGCAGCATTAAATTCCGTCGTTCCCGGCTTAAGCGTAAAGAATGGGATGCCTGTCTTGGGCGGGTTGGAACCGGCATACCCCAGCTGATGAAGGCCATTAAATCCTTTTACAATAACCGGAGTATCGTCTGCTACCGTGCGCTCCTCCAGCGTCCCCGTAAACGTCTTCTCCGTTGTCGTTCCGTCCGCATTGACCACAGTCAATTTTGTTCCTTCTGCCATGACTGCGCCTTTAGGAATCGTTACTTTCATATCCCCTTGCACAAGAGCTTTCAGCATGGAGTCCAATTGGAATTGATAGTCGGCTACGGTCTTATCCCGGGAATAAATCATGCCGTAGACTTCGCCGCTGTTCAAATCCTTTCCATAAGCAGCTTCCAATGTTTGTTGGGTAAATATAGTCGGATTCGTATTTCCGCTTACAAGCTGAACATTTCCCATTTTCACATTGTAGCCTTTATCTTCTTCTGTATAGGAAATATTGACGATCTTCGATAAATCGTCCATTAACAAATCGCGCTGATCCCGAAGATCATTGGCGTCATTGCCGAGTCCTTCAATCCGGTAAATTTCCTCATTCAATTTGGCAATCTGTCCGGTAATCGAATTAATTTCGTTTACTTTGGCACCGATATTTTCCGTCAAATCGCTCGACAAATCGCTAAGCTGCTTCGAAGTATGATTAAAAGCATCCGTCAATGACAACGCGCGTTCTTTGACGAGCACTCGCGCCGTTGTATTTTCGGGCGATTTGCTGAGCTCCTGCCAAGCACTCCAGAAACCTTCGATCACTTGGCGAATTCCCGTATCGGAAGGTTCATTGACGATCGCTTCAAGTTTGTCCAGCGTATCTTTACGCACCGTCCAATCGCCCAAATTCTTATTTTCATTATGGAACTGATTGTCCAAGAACTTTTCACGAACCCGATTTATATGATCGAACTCCACGCCTTGTCCCATCTGTCCAGGGACATTGCTTCGCATTATACCGGGATATTCGATCGGACGGGAAGCCACCATATTGACGACCTGTCGCGAATACCCATCCGTATTCGCGTTCGCAATATTATGACCTGTTGTCGATAAAGCTGCCTGCTGTGTAAACAAGCTGCGTTTGGCTATTTCAATGCCGCCAAATGTCGAGCGCATCTGTAAACCCCCTTAGATTATTTTCAATTTGATCTCGTCCGGAAATTTAAGCTCTTGTATCAAATATCCCGTTCCGTTTTCCATAGGTATTCTGCTGTTGCGGATTATGATAAACCGCCTCTTCGTCGGGTCCCAGTACCAGATCCATCGAATACTGTATGAACGCAAGTGATTGTTCGATCAACGTCTGATTTAACGCATTGATTGCCCGCAGTTCGTTAATGGTTTGCAAAAGTTGATCATGCGCTTCCTGCAGCGGTTTCTTTTCTTCAGCTTTGAAAATTATTTTCATCAAGTCGCTGACGGTTACATTCGGATTCGGACGAAATCCTTTCTCCAACATGTATTTGCCAATGGCGTCAATGCGCTGCCGATCCAGCTCCGTGACTTGCTTCAGCAGCTTGCTTTCTTTTGCCACAATTTGCATCAATTGATCTATCTCATTCCGAACGATCACTTGACGCTTTTCCCCGGCAAGTTGGAGCAGTTCCTGGTGTACTGCATTCAGCTTGTCCATCACATCGAATAACAACGGCAAATACATGTTCGTTCACCCGCTCCGTTTTTTAAATTATTCAGATCAATTCTCGATAAAAGGGAGCAGCTTCTCTGCAATTTTCTTGGCTTCAACATGATAAGTACCCGCGGCAACGGAATTTTTCAGTTGTTCGATTCGCTCTTTGGCTTGTTCCGTTCCTTGCGAGCCGAGCAGTTCTTTGGCTGTAGCGGAAATTTCAACCTGGTCCTTGGCCTTGTCTTTTTTGCCGGCGGTGTTCGCGGTTCTCGACTCCAAGGACTTCTTATATTCGTTCACATTTCCGATCCGGTTTGTTCCGTTGATTTTCATCATTCAACACCTCATTTTCCCCCAAATAAATAAACCGATAAAAGCTTTTAATACTCTTATCGGCAGGTGGGTTTTAAAAATTTATATTCGATTATTATTTCAAACGATCTTTTAGTCTGTCCCTAATATTAAAAGACTGTTTTTCCGCTCGTTCTTCCTGCAGCTGCTGTCGTCTTCGCTCGTCTTCGGCCAGATTACTGGCATCTTTAGCCAAGCGGGCACGGCACGATTCGCACATGAGCCCTTCGCGGATAGGAGTGCTGCATACTTCGCAAATCAAGCTCATATTGGGGTTATTTTTAATGGAGATGCGTCCCTCGCGAATAAATCTCGTAATTTGCCGTATCGGCACTTCGGTCGCTTCGCTCAGTTCCTGAAGCGTGCATTCGCGGAATTCTCTTAAATAATTGATGCACTTCATGAGCTGGAGCTCCGTTTCTTTTATACAATTAGGGCACAAGCCGTGTATGTTCTTTACATAAACTTTCCCGCATTTGGGACAATTTCCGACGTTCAGGCTCATCCGAATACCCCCAGCTTTCCGTGGTCCGATAATTTATTGTACACCTAGTGTAGCTTAAATTCTGTGAATTTGCATACTTTTTTTTGCAGTTCAAATTTTTTTCAAAACTGCTTACCTGGACCAACTGATTCCGAAAACGTCGCAGTCTAACTCTTCCTTTATCGTTTTGGCACATTGATTGAGCGTGCTTCCGGTCGTATACACATCGTCTACAATCATAATGTGCAATCTGTGACGGCCAAGTAGCCGCCTTGCAGCCGGAATGAAATTCTCATCCAGAATAAAAGCTCCTTCCAAATCGCCCAAACGTTGTCCTCTTGTTTTAAAGCTTTGTTTATCCGTATGCCTTGTCCTTCGCAGAAAAGGCCAAACAGGTACTCCCGTCATCATTCCCAAATCTTCGGCTAGCTGACGTGCCTGGTTAAAGCCGCGCTCTTCCAGCCTTTGCACGCTTAACGGTACATAGGTGATGACACTGACTGCCTCTTCGGCCGGAGCCGCCTCCCGGTGCAGATGAAATGCGTGAAGCAAAATAGTTCCCATCAGGTGCCGCAGCCGCTCCGAGCCGCGGTATTTATATTGGGCGAGCAGTTCCTTCATCATCGGATTGTATTCCACCGCACTGCGGTTATGTACGAAGTAGGTTTGAGTCCGTCGTTGACAGTCGTGGCATGTCTCATAACGTCCACATATGCCGCACTGCACGCTGCGAATCCAGGGGATCGCTTCCGCGCATGCGGGGCACAAATGGAGCGGATGCTTCCCTTTATACGATCTGCGGCAGTACAGGCAGTCATACGCTTTCGGAGCCATCCAGCTTTCCGCCCGGCCGACTGCCTGACCGAACACCCGGCTTGTCCATTTTTTCCAATCCGTCTGCAACCGCCTACCCCTCCTTTCCGCCGCGGAGAAGCAAGTAGCCTTTTTTCCAGGCGATCTTGTTCATGTCGGTTATCTGTTTGATTGCTTTCACCTGGGCCGCGGTTTTCTCCTGCCTGGCAAAATATACGTTCCCTGCGGGATCGTCCTTCGATCTTCCAGCCCGTCCTGCCATTTGCACTAACGCGGCCGAATCGAAAATGGGAGCGTCCGCATCCAGGATAATCACATCCGATTTGGGGATCGTGACTCCCCGCTCCAGGATGGTGGTCGTAACGAGCATGCGAACATCGGTGGCGCGGAATTGCACGACTTTAGCGCCTCTCCCCTCGTCTTTGGAAGATGTGCCTTCTATGGGCAAGCCTGGAAAATAGGTGCGCAATAGGCTGACAAGTGGGTCGACCAATTGAATTTTCGGAACAAAAATAAACAGCTGCGCCCCACGGTTTATCGATGATTTCATGGCGTTCAGCAAAGATGATGGGATACTCCGGTTTTTGAGCAGCATTCTTAGAGGTTTGACGGTCAAAATCTTGGGGACCGGCAGCGGATGCCGGTGATAACGCGCAGGTACTCTGGCACAAGCAACGTCACGTCTTCGCACCGCTTTTTGAAGCGGCTCCGGCGGTGTCGCGGAAAGATATATGTAGGAGCCCCCGGGAACCAATGCTCTTCGGGCGGCATGCTCCAGCATGGGATTGTTGTGATACGGAAATGCGTCTATTTCATCGATAATGATCAGATCAAACGCCTCGGCAAAACGCAGCAGCTGATGCGTCGTCGCTATTGTCAGCTCGCCGCGCTCCCAGCGTTCCTTGCTTCCGCCGTACAGCGTGACGACTTTGATGTCGTGGAAAGCTCTGCTTAACCGCGGCTCCAGTTCCAGCACGACATCTTTGCGCGGCGTGGTCACAAGCACTCTTCCACCATGCGAGAGCTCAAAAGCGATCAGCGGAAAAATCATCTCCGTCTTGCCCGCTCCGGTCACCGCCCAAATTAAAAAACGTCTGGGCTCACTCGTCACTGACGTGCCGGTCGTTTCGGCCAGAAACCGCAGCGCTTCTCCCGAAGCATCCGCTTGAATATCGCTTAATCCCCACGAATCGGTATAGACGGTCAAATCCTGCACCGGAACCGGTTCCCGAACGGCAGACTCTCTTTTGACCGAAACGAGCGGGGAGCAGTAACGTATTTTTCCCATATTGAGACATTGCTCGCAATAAGGGCAAAGCGTCTCGCAAAACAGACATTCCGTGTAAAAAAGATGCTCACTGCCGCCGCATCTGCGGCATACACGCTCCGAGCGGCCGGTCAGACGCGCCCACCACGTTTTTGGCTTTGCGAAAATGCCCTGCTCGAGATCGAGCCAGCCCTCCAGGTATCCTCGCTGGATGAAATACTTCGGACGAGCGGGGATTTCACGCAAACCGCCGTAAAAGCCGATCAGCTGCACGATCTCTTCGTAGTACAGCGACCTTCCCTGCATGCACTGCCGGAACGCTTTCATTTCGGCAGCAGCTCGTCCGGTCATAGCTTCCCCAGGTGGATATGCGCTACGCCGCATTGTCATGTGGCGAATTAAGTTCTCCGGTAACGAAATTCGTTTAGCCGCATGTTGAACCGCCGTCAGCAGCTTATGTTCTTCATCCCGATCAACCCCGCCTTGTCTTCCGAGCGCCGCTTTCAACTCTACGGCTTGTCCGAATGAAACGGACGGTTCCAACCATCGGATTTCCGCTTGCTCACCCGACCGTTCGAACCAATAATCCAGATCCGCATTCATGTCCAGGCTGATACGCCAGTGCCATTCCCGCGGTCCGGCAATCGCATAAAGCCATGCCTTCATGTTTCACCTGCCCTGCATTGTAAGCGGTTACTGCAGCAACAAAGGCGCTTTTCGTATGTCATCTACACCGCTCAGTTTCACAACAACGACTTCTTCATCCATATGTTCCGCCATATAGGAATCGAATCCTTCAAAACCCTCTTCCACGCGAATGAACACGTCTTTCTCATGGCTGATTCGCCTGGCGATATCGAGCGTTTCGTCCGTCGAGCCTTCATCTACGATGGTAACGGAAATGCTGCGTCCTTTCATCCGCGAGAAAAAAAACAAAGAACGCAAATACCATTCCATTTGCAACTGGTTGTTTAGCGTGACGAGGACATAGTGCGTCAATCGCTTCCGCTTGCCTCGGCTTATCCGATACATCCAATGAACGAAAGCAATCGCAGCAGCATAACTTCCTACAATCCACAGTAACCCTACCATCATTGCGGCTCCCTCCCTTAAAAACATTATATGCCGCAATGACGCAGTTGGTTCCTGCTTGCCGAAACGCTTCGAAAAAATGCCTCGCCTTAATCCCGTTCTACAATGTGACCCAGCCGTTTTTAATGGCGATGATGACTGCTTGCGTGCGATCGTCCACTTCCATCTTTTGCAAAATGCTGCTGACGTGGTTTTTAACCGTTTTTTCGCTGATGAACAAAAACTCCCCGATCGACTTGTTGCTCTTGCCTTCCGCCATCAGCCTCAGCACTTCGGCTTCCCTGCGGGTCAGCGGACTATTGTCGGAATGCACGTACTTGACGCCCGCTTCTTTGGTCGAAGAACCTCCGGCAACACCGGCCTCGTCCAGATAAGTCATTCTTCGGAGCTGATTGATCAGCTTGCCGGTGACCTTCGGGTGAATGTAGGCATGTCCGGCCACTACGGAGCGAATGGCGTTAATAAGCGATTCGGCTTCCATATCCTTGAGCAAATATCCGCTCGCGCCTTTGCGGAGCGTTTCAAAAACATAACTCTCATCATCGTGAATCGATAAGATGATGACCTTGATGTCAGGGAAAATTTCCTTCAGTTTCTCCGTCGCCACGACGCCGTTCTCGATGGGCATGTTGATGTCCATCAGCACAATGTCCGGATGAAGCGCGTTGCACAGCTCCAGCACCTGAATGCCATCGCCGCATTCGCCGATGACTTCAAGATCGTTTTCCATATTGAGAATGCGTTTGACGCCTTCCCGAAACAGCTGGTGATCATCCGCCAGCACCAACCTGATATTACGTTTCGTATTCCCCATGAAGTCCATTCGTCTGTTCCTCCTTTTGCTCCGATGAAATTGGAATGACCATAGATATTTTCGTTCCGGCCCCTTTGGCCGACACGATGTCTATTCGACCCTCCAGCAGCTCTACGCGCTCCCTCATGCCGACCAAGCCGTAATGTCCCGCGCCGCGCTGAATTTGCGTGGACACCGTGTCCACCTGGAACCCGACGCCGTTGTCGGCTACCGTAATTTTTACCATCTGCTGCTGAAATACGAGCTCCAGCGTGACGAAGGACGCGTTTGCATGCTTGACCACATTGGAGAAAGCTTCCTGGACGAGGCGGTACACCGCCACCTCCATTCCTGAAGGAAGACGGATTTCCTTGCCAGCCATTTCGAATTTGGTGCGGATTTTCGATTTGTCTTCAAAATCCTGCACAAATTTGCGCAGCGTCGGCACAAGCCCCAAGTCATCCAGCGCCATCGGGCGGAGATTGAAGATAATTTTGCGCACCTCTTCAATCCCGCTCCGAACCTGGCCTTTAAGGTCAGCCAACTCCTCCTTGACGCTGGAGTATGCCTGCTTGACGAGCATCCGTTCCGTGATTTCCGTCCTCAGAACAACGTTCGCTAGTGTTTGCGCCAAGCCGTCGTGAATTTCCCTTGCGATCCGCTTCCGCTCCTCTTCTTGGGCCAAAATGATTTTGAGCCCCAGCAGCTGCCGGTTTTTCGCCGATTCGATAATTCGTGTCACCTGGTTTAAGTCGCCGGACAAATACTCCAAAACGACGTTCATTTGAGAAACGATCGTTTCCGCCCGTTCTACTTGTTTATCGACACTTTTAATTCTTTTTTGCAGTTCATCCCGGCGAGATTTTAAATGGATCTCTTTTTCCCGGTATAAGGTAAGCTGAGTTTGAATGAGAGTTGCCGCTTCATACGCAATTTTAATGTCTTCTTCCTTGAATTTATGAAAATCTCTGCTCACCTCGGTCAGCCGCACGCGCGCTCTTCGGTAATCTATCTCGAGTTTGTCAACCAGATCGATCGTCATCGTAGTTTCCTGGATAACCTCTTCCAGTTCCTTTTTTAAAGCATCGCGTTCGGTGCGCGAGGTTTCGCATATTTCGAAAATTTGATATTTGCTGCTTTCCATCACATTGATGGCGTTTTTAATGATGCGATCCAAGGCATCGGGCTGCATGAAATGACCTGGCTCCTTTGTGAGCGGACTAGTTTACCATAAACTTATAGTATCACACCTGTAGCCCTTTTGTACTGCTCACATAGCACTATTTTATTCCAGTGTGATCTGCTGGGTTTTTGCATCCCAGGTCACTTTCCAACCGAGTTTTTCCGACAAAATGCGCAGCGGTACCATCGTCAGGTTATTCATGATGCGCGGTGCGACTTCCGCGGTCACGCGCTCACCGTTAATGAGCAGATCGGGATTATCGATCCACAGATCGATCATTTTGTCGCCGCGGATGATCGTCACCTTGCGCTCCTTGTCGTCCCAACGAACCGTCCCACCCAATGCATCGGTCACAAAACGAATCGGAATCATCGTATTGTCCTTAATAATAACCGGAGCCTGCTCCAGCGTCATATTTTTCCAGTTCACGGAAACCGCGGTTTTGTTGACCGTCAGCTTGACACTGTTGTTGCTGACGCCGGAAAGCTTCCCTTTGTACGTGAACGTGATATCGTCGAGCTGGATGCTGCCCTTCGGCTGCCGTTCGTCCTGCCCTTCCTCGACGCTGACGACATAAATGCTTTTCAGCGTGATCGGATATTTGAGGTTATAATCGGAAAAATCGACGGTAAGCAGCTTCCAGCCCTTCCAGTTGATATTTTTTGCAATATCGATATATTGCAGCGCACCGGAACCGTCGAGCACTTCCGCCCGCAGCCAGTTCAAGCTCTCGTCTCCGTTGACTTTAAGTTTCATAAACTGCGGCTGGTCTTCGATTTGTATGCCCGTATCGAACGAAGCGTAAGCGGCTCTTGTGTTTTTGCCGCGGCCCAGGTCGTAATCGAGCTGCAGCACCTTGTTGCCCCACGGTGTAGGCACAATATTGACGGAAGCCTGAATTTCTTCCATGGATGTTCGAGACATGGTCATTACCGCCTTATTGTCCAAGTCGTACCATACCTTGTCTACACCGATCGGAACGGTCAACATCGTGCTGTAGCCGTCGTACCTTGCGATGAGCTGGGCGGTGCTGCTTCCGGCCAAGCTTTTGACCGTGAGCACGCCTTTGTCTACGCTGCCTTGAATCCCCAGCACTTCCCATTGCACGAGCTCCGGTGGAATTTCCCGCGTTTTGCCCGATTTCGACGTTGCAATAACCGGAAGCTTGTAGCTCTCTCCCTCGGTCAAGACCAGATCGTTCGCATTGATCTTCATGCCGGAAAGCTGATCCCGGCCTACCACCTCGACGTCCATGCTGTTCGTTCCTTTGCCGGACGCTACTGTAATTTTGGTGATACCTGCTTTGGTCGGCGAGAAAACATTATCTTTAAACGTCCCCAAATCGGCGGGAGCGCTCCATTGCGCCGTCACCTTATCGGTAACAACCGGGTTGTAATATTCGTCATAAGCCTTAAACGAATAAGGGGCTTGCTCGTTAATAAACAACAAATTAGGCCCTTGAATCGTAATCCCCTTCACTTCGCCCTGAGGAGCTGTCGAATAGACGCCGACTCCGTTGACAACCTTTCGTTCGATGCCGGTTTCCGTTTTGTTGACGAGCTTCGTCTCAAATTCGCCGAACGGCCTCGCCACCATCTGTGTCGAACCTCCGCCGTCCAGCGTCATTCCCTTCCAAACCCCGACTTGGATCATAAACTGCTGGAGCTCGGGCATCGTCATCCCTTTGCTTTCTCCGGCATTGTCGACAGTGATGAGGTAAGCCTTTTTCTGATCCTGGGAATAACCGATCGCCGTGCGGGAGCGGTAGCTGTAACCGCCGATTTCCTTAATATCGATCGTAAATGCAGACGGCTGCCCTTCATGGACCAAAATCGTATGACCGCCGATCATCATTTTGAAATTTTTAACGTCGTAATTTTTATACGAGTCTTTCGGAAGTACGGCATAATCGGCTTTCAGCGGTTCGCCTTCTTTCAAATGTGCTTTGACAAATTCAGCCGCTTTCCCCGCCGCGCGCAAAATGTATCCGTCTTTGGGTGCGATCATTTGTATGACGCTATCAGGTGCGATCTTCGTAATGATCCCTTTTTGCACGAGCACCTCGGTCGGCACGCTCGTGCCGTTGTTTGACCGGTCGATTTGTCCCCATGCATCGGTATACATGAACAAACCGTCGACATGCGTGTCGTTGCCGGAATCATCAGGCCAATAATAGGTTTTATTGATCCCGCCCAGCGGGAAGGTCGTGCCATCTTTCGCCGTTACTTGACCTTGGAAAATAAACATATCCACGATGGGCGTATTGTTTTTGTCGATGGCAAACGAATATTGTCCGGGCAGGTTAGGCGGCGTCGCCATCAACTGGCCGCCTGCAATTTCCGGCCCGTCCGGAACACCTTCCGCCTGCGTATTATAAAAGTCCCCGTTAATGCCGGCGACCGCTTTCGTTTCCTTGGCCATAGCATTGACGGTCTGCTTTTTCGTAAACTGATTGTTCGTACCGGTCATGACATCCAGCTTGACGTTCGGATTCGTTAAGTCTACTTCTATCACATTCCCGTTTACTTGCACTTCTTTTTTGTTTCTGACCGTTTTCCATACATATTTTTTCAACACCGCTCCGGATGTCAAAATGTCCTCGCTCACCTGTGTAACGGTTGGCGCATCAGCGGCATACGCCGCAGGAACTGCATATAAACTTAAGCCTGGCGTCTGTATGATGACGAGCCCCGCCACAACCGCTGGTATAACTTTCATCCAAATGCGTTTTTGTAAAGCCATGATGTTGTTTTTCCCCTTTCACTTTCACTCTCCCTAATAATAGACTCTATCTCTATGAAAAAAGTTCCGATACAAACTTCTATTAATTTTGACGGAAAAAAGAAAAAACCACCCTTCGGTTGGAAGGATGGTTCCGTGCTTCGGTAACCTGATTTTTTATTTATAGGCGTCTGCCTTGAGCAATTCCGCTTTGTCCGTGCGCTCCCAAGGAACGTCCAGATCATTGCGGCCAAAGTGGCCATAAGCGGCAGTTTGCTTGTAAATCGGCTTCCTCAGATCAAGTGCTTTAATAATGCCGGCAGGGCGCAGGTCGAAATGCTTGCGAATCAGCTCGACAAGTTTCTCTTCGCTGACTTTGCCCGTACCGAAAGTATCGACACTGATCGATACCGGCTTCGCTACGCCGATTGCGTAGGCTACCTGCACTTCACATTTGTCTGCAAGGCCGGCTGCCACGATGTTTTTCGCTACATAACGCGCCGCGTAAGCGCCGGAACGGTCCACCTTCGTCGGGTCCTTCCCGGAGAATGCGCCGCCGCCATGGCGGGCATAACCACCGTACGTATCGACGATAATTTTACGGCCGGTCAGGCCGGCATCACCATGAGGACCGCCGATTACAAAACGGCCTGTCGGGTTGATGTAGTAGTTCGTTTCGGCGTCCAGAAATTTCTCCGGTACGATCGGTTTGATCACATGTTCCTTAATGTCCGCCTGAATTTGCTCCAACGTTACATCTTCGCTGTGCTGAGTGGATACGACGATCGCATCGACGCGTACCGGCGTGTCGCCGTCGTATTCTACCGTCACTTGAGTTTTGCCGTCCGGACGCAAATAAGGCAAAGTACCGTTTTTACGCACTTCAGTCAATCTGCGAGCCAGTTGGTGTGCGATAGAAATCGGAAGCGGCATCAGCTCCGGCGTTTCATTGACTGCAAAACCAAACATCAGCCCTTGGTCGCCGGCTCCGATCGCTTCGATCTCATCGTCGGTCATTTGCCCTTCGCGCGCTTCCAACGCTTTATTTACACCTTGAGCGATATCCGGGGACTGTTCGTTCAAGGAAACGAGAACTGCGCAGGTTTGCGAATCGAAGCCGTATTTGGCGCGGGTATAACCGATATCTTTAATCGTTTGGCGAGCGATTGATTGGATGTCTACAAACTCGGATTGGCTGCTGATCTCTCCAATGACCAGAACCAAACCCGTAGCTACCGAAACTTCGCATGCCACACGTGCATTAGGATCATTTTTCAAAAATGCATCTAAAACCGCATCGGAAATTTGGTCACAAATCTTGTCCGGGTGACCTTCCGTTACCGACTCCGACGTAAACAAACGTCTGCCGCGCTCTACGGACATATTCTCAACCTCCAATAATCAAAATCACCTTACAAAAAATGAACCTTTTCCGATTGGAAAAGGTTTGTCTTCGGACCTTCAATTTTATATGTTACTGGATTTGTCGAGGACTGTCAATAATTCCAACGGCAAGGTAAGAAAATTAATGAATTTATAACAATTTACAGCGAAAACAACATTTCTTCCGCTTTCCGGATAAGCCGGCTTGTAATGGCTCCACCGACGGCTCCGGTATCCCGGGACGCAATATGCCCCCAATAATCTTCCTTGACTGAAGATGCCGGAATAGCTCCCAATTCCGTTGCGAATTCGACATTGGAATTCCCGATTTGTTTACCTACAGGCAGCCCCATCTCGGCGGCAATTTCATACTTCAGTGCATCGAGTGCTTTCTGGCTTTCAGGTACAACCTTTTTGTTGTTGTTTCTGGCCATAACGTCCACCTCCTGAAGTTTTCGAGTACATCTTTATTATGGCCTGCGGGGTCGGGACAAAACGAATAAGATGTTGTCAGCACGGGCAAAATTATGGTGTTGGCGCTGCCTTGGTTCCATCCGGATTCGTGATGGTAAAGCTTCCGCGAACCATGACATATGTATCCTGTTTCAGTTTTGGATCGCTTTTGATGCCCCTGCCTTCCTTAGGGAAGATCAGCAGATGGTTTAGTTCCACCGCAGATCCGGCCTGTATGTCTTTTCCGGATGTTACGTCGGGGATCCCGTTTTCGTCGGAACTCACCGCCGTTACTTTTCCGGTGCGTATGATGATTTCTGTCCCCGCATCTGCGTACAGTGTTTGTCCGGGGGTGAGGTTGATGACGGTTAACCCCGCATTATTGTTAGCTGCCGACGATGGCTCCTTTGCTTTTGATGGATCGTTTGCTTTTCCCAGTTCCTCAACTATTAATTGTTTGACCTTTTGCTCAACATAACTACGGGTAACCAAAGGATCGTCTAAAGTACCGGTTATGGGATCAGCAGCATTTACAACCACCGTACTCATTGATAAGAATACGACAACTGCGATAACTTTGGGAATGATATGTTTCATAATTCATCTCTTTTCTGATGGTTATAGTTTACTCACAGTTTGTTTTCCGCTTAGCTTTTTAATGAAAAAAGAAGACCCCGAAGGGTCTCCTTTTTTTACTAAAATGATATTACTTGATAGTTACGCCGAAGGAAGCTGTTACACCGCTCGGTGCTTGTGCATTTACAGTAAAGCCTGTAATCTTTCTAGCATCTGCACCATTATCAGTGTAAACCACTTTGCCGGTATTCGGATTAACTGTGACTGCGTCAGACTTATCTGCAGTGCCGCTAGCGTAAGTGATGTCGCTGACGTAGAAGGTCACCTTCAGCAGATCGTTGATGTTCTTGCTGCCAGACGCATTAGGATCAGCGATCAAGAATTGATCGGCATCTTTTGCTTCTTCACTGTCTTCGCCAGGAGAGAAGTTAGATACTACTTCATCGCCGTATTGGTCTTTAACAGTGATCTTCTCAGCAAGCTCTTTAGCCCAGAGGTACTTACCATCGCCTGTAAGGATGCTTCTAGCAACATTCTTACCAGCCTTAGCAAGAGCGATACTTGTTACAGAAGGACCTTCGTTCTTCGAAGTAACATCAATCGACTTAGTTTCTTGTTGGCCTTTAGCATTCTTGAAGATAACGCTGACTTTTGCAGTACCAGCTTCCAAGCCGCCAACAAATTTACTATTTGCAATGTTAGCTACTTTGGTGTTGCTGGAAGAAGCGGATACGATATCTGTTGGAACTGCGACATCTTCTCCACCGTTTTTCTTAGCTCTTACCTTGATTTCTTTCGTCAGCTTCGGATACTTGCTGTAGAGAGTTGCGATATCAAGATCAGCAAAATCGTCTGCAGCAAGGATCGTGTTGTTAACGCCTTTGTCAAGGTATGCTTCATAGGTCAACTTGTTGTCGGACTTGTCAGGATCGAGAAGTTCGATAGTTGTCGACAGGCTATCGATTTCAGATACTTTGGAAGTTTTGACCTCTTTCTTATAAAGAGTAGCTTTCAACGTCCAAGTACCTACAGGTGCATTAGGAGTCGAGTAGAACTTGAAGGATTTGTTGAAGAAGTTCTTCCACTCGTCTTGTACAATGCCCTTATCGTAGTTGTCTTTATAATCTTCAATTCTGATCATGTTGAAGTCTTTCGTGTTCGTTGCGCCAGAGCCATATACAGTAGTGAGAACTGTAGCTTTGTTGCCATAGTAGTTCTTGTAGTTCGTATTATTCGGAGTAGCCAAAAGTTCCTTAGAACCGAGGTATACCTCTTCCGTATATACCGAACTTGTAACAGCAGGAGTACCAGTGTAAGTCAATGTTACGTAGTAATCATTGTCTACGTCGGTATCATATTTCATTTCTGTACCGTTTTGGTCGTAGATCTTGAACTTCATTTCAGTGTCCGTGCCGCGAACCATGTATTTCTTCGGCGTAGTAGCGAACTTGATAGATTCAGCTTTACGCGCTTCACTTACCGGAATGCTAAGCTGTGCTTTTTGGTTCGGATAATCTTCCAGTTCAACAGTAATTTGTTGGGAACCTTTTCTGCTTACGCCAGCAATTTTGATTTGGCCTTTATGAGCGCCCGTTGTAACGATCTCTGCATTTCTGTCCAGATCGATACCGCTGGTCGAGTTGATTCTGAACTTGTTGTTCTTACCGCCGTTGTCGAATGCAGTTACGATATCGTCAGCGTCGAGCACTTCGCCCTTGGAATCTTTGACAACCAACGGAACATAGAATTTAGCATCTACATCTTCGTCGTTCGTAATTACATCGTCTTCAGCCAGTGTGTAGTTGTAAGAACCGAATTCTACAGTTGCAGGCACTTTGGAAGCTTTGACTTTGATCGTTTTCGATACGGAGTTACCGCCGCGAGCAAATACCGTCACAACGATATCTTTCTCTTCGTTGTTTACGGAACGAAGCTCAACGTCAGCTGCGTCGTCACCGATGATGTCGTCCACAAATGCGTCTTTATCGTCGGTACCAACTTCCATATCGCTGTCGCTAGGATTAATTCTTACGTCATCGTTCAAGAGATCTTTCTCTTGTACACGGAAACCATATTGGTCGTAAGCTTTAACGTCCAGGTAAGCAGCGCTGTTAGCTTCCAGATAATCCAACTTGGTTCCAGCTGCGTTATACAAATCGCCGATTTCAACTTTGCTTACAAGCGACTCATCACCAACGGTGAAGATTTTGCTTGCTTGCGTACCGCTGTCTTCGTGCAGGATGTTAACGGAAATTCTGTCGTTTCTTTCTGTTCCTTCTTCTTCGGTCAAGAGAATGGCTTGCTCTCCAGCAACCGTCGTGAAGGTACCGCCGTTAACGCGGATATCGAAGTTGCTTGCGTTCAGCTTCGACTGCGCACCATATTGGTTAGTGGCTTTGAAGTCGATGCGAACTTTTTGCAGCAACTTGTCACTCTTATCTCTTGCCAACGGAATTGTTTCGGAGGCAGTCAAGAATTCGATTTTGGTGATTTTCTCAACCGTTGTGTTAACGGACGCCGTTTTGTTAGCGTCATCCAGGTTGCTTACACCGCTGATTGTTACTGTGTAAGTGGAGTTTTGGAATTTGCCGTCGAATGTCAGAGTCGCAACGGTTTTCTTGTCGTCCCACTTTGTAGTGTAGCCGGAAGAAAGCACCACTCCGTCTCTCTTAACTTCGATTTTCAGATCTTTAGCCGCTTCTTCAGTCAAAGCGCCGTTCAACTCAAGCTTCAGAACGTTAGCGTCAGTTGCTTTCAAGGAAGCAATTGCATACTTGCCGTTGAATTTCGGCTTGTATTGTTGCTTAGCTTCGTAGGAGCTAAGCACCAGCAGATCGCGAGTTGCGTTCGTTTGGCCGCCGAATTTGCCGTCAGCGCCGTTGCTCATAATCTTCAATTGAAGCGCAAGAGCTACGTAACCTTTAGCCCAGTCGGAAACGGTGGAGTCATTAACGCCAGGAGTTGCTTTAGCGTCTTTGTCCTTATCCAAACCGCGAATCAAGAAAGTAGCCAGTTGTTCTTTGGTTACTTTGCCAGCCGGGTTGTAGATGCCGTCGCCGTAGCCATCAGTGATGCCTGCAGCTTTAACAGCTTCGATGTAAGGCAGAGCGTATCCGTTAGCCGGATCGTCAGCTTTAACGTCGCTGAAGCTGGAAGACTTCAAGGAAGTGTCAACTTTAAGACCAAAGATAAGTGCTGCAACCTTTGCGAATTGCGCGCGGTTCATTTCTTCTTTAAGGCCAAACTCGCCTTCTTTCACACCGTCAAAAATGCCGGCGGAAATCATGGCGTCGAACTTCGCTTTTTGGTCTGCAGTAAGATCCTTAAGGTCGCTGAAATCAGCGGAGGTCTTAGCAGGGTCAGCAGCAAGAGCTACGGACGAGAAAGCGGAGAACGCCATAGCCAAGGCTAAGATCGTAGATAAGCTTTTCTTCATAACCTTTTTTTCTCCTCCTCGAATATCTTTCGGTTGTTGAGAGTTTTGTGTAGAAAAATTATAGCTCGATTCCCTCATTAGCCGAGTCACCCCCTTTCCAGAGTTGAGCGAAATTATAATTTTTGAAGTCTGCGAGCTCAAGGCCGCAGAAACTAGTAAACTAGAAATGGGAAACAAGAGCCTCGCGCGCCCTTAACCATTATACACTGGCGTACTAGCGAGGTAAAGAGTTAATTTTGTGAATATTATCCATGAGAACCATGGGTATTAACTCTTTCTGTTTGTTTTTCAATGTATTAAACGCTGCGTTTCATAAAAAGTTGCGCGCTTTGAAAAAACTTTTTTGAAGTTTTTTCGCTCAACTTAGGCGACGCGATATTCGAGGGGTTTGTATCTATCCGACCCGTATATCGTTCTTCCACGAGTTTTAGTATACAATGATATATCACTTGCGTCATTACTTATAATTTTCCATCACTCCAAGTATAAAACCCCCGCCAATCTGAGTGATCGGCGGAGGTTTTATGTCATATTAAGGGATTTTCTTCAGCTGTCTTAATATTCTTGTCGCAATGACAGCCGCTTCGGCCCGGGTCATGGGAAGTTCCGGCTCGAACCGGTATGTCGCCTTCTTCTGTCCGGGGAGCAAACTATTCTCGATCCCTTGCATAAATCCGGCCTTCACTACAGCTTCGACTGCAGGAACCGCATAGCGGTCGCTGGCTGCCAGCGCAGGAGCATCTGTGAACTGCTTCGTTAATGCCGCAATGGAATTCGTGATATTGTTGTTCAACTTCAAATTGGCTGCCCTCGCCAGCATTTGCGCGGCGTCCTTCCGTTTGATGGATTCACCGGGAAGAAACGCACCGGAATCGGTTCCGCGTACGATCCCCGCTCTTGCGGCCGCCTCAATGTGAACAAAATCATAGAGCCCGTTGCTATTAAGCAAATTTTCCCCTCGCTGCACATCACTGAAGGTACCCTTGGAGGAAGGATCTTGAGGATCCGCCGAACGGTTTGTCGTATCCCGGTTTTCCAGGGGAATATCATATATTTTCACCAGCATGGTGACGAATTCCCCTCTGGATATGGCATCATTCGGTAAAAAATCGCCCGGCGACTTATTCATCATGATAAATCTGGAATACAGCATATCGAGGTCATCCCTGGCCCACGCATGGTCTCTGACATCATCAAAGCTATCATACATATACATGACCATAAAGTAGCCAAACTTATCGAAAGTTGCCGTTATCGTATTTTTACTTGTATCGATTTTGCCTCCAAGATTTTTCCATTTCATTTCAGGCGGGTCGTCTTCCCCGTTTTCCTTTTCTACAAAAGTCAATTCGAAAATAGATAAATACTTCCAGGAATCGCCGCGAATGCTTGGATCATATTTAAGGGTAATAGTCCCTTGTTTATTCGGAATGACGGTGTCCTCGAAATCTCTGGAATAATATTCGACTCCGCTTCTCGGCAACGGCAATGTTCCGCTGCCCTGAAGTGCATCCTTCAGATCAACCGTCGTACTGGTTGGATCGGGTATAGTTCCGCCATCCACCCAGAACAGCTTACTGGCAGGCTTGAATCGATCAATCGCCGCGTCATTGAATTTATCCCTCGATGCCCCGTCGTTTAAATCTTCAATGTCGTCGCCATTCGCATCTTCTGATTTATCTACGGCACCGTAGTCCGACAAGGAAGCTATGCCGAAGAACAAATCTCGATCCGCCGATACAAACTGGTTGGCCGGATTCATGTCGTTTCTCATTAACTTGGTATCCTTAGGGAAGCTGATCTCCAGGTCGCCGCCAAATACCTTCATCTTGTTTGCGATATTAAGCTTAGCCTGCGCACCTTCGATCGCCGTATCCACATTGTTTAAAATCAACGTTCCGGATTGTTTGGTCGTTCCTCGGTTAATTGTAAATTTAATCGAGTTTTGTCCAGCCTTGAGCTGCTTGGCTTCATATTTAAAAACGTCCATATTCGTATAGTCTTGGCTTTTCAAGACCGTATCCTTGCCAAATACGATATTATCTGCCCCGTCTGCACGGATCAAAATTTCCTGGAAATTTTTATTGATATTTGCTTGCACATTTCCGGTTTCGTTCGTAAAGACAGGCGGGTACATAATAATGTATGGCGTTGCCTGCCGCGAAATGGTGATGGTTTTGCTTACGCTTCCGTTGCCGGTTTTCGCATCCAAACGGAATGTATAATCGCCATATTTCGGCAGCGGTATCTTTTTGGTTTCAAACGTTTGCGGCGACATTCCCGTGTAAACGGGGAAATCCGTTCCCGCCGTTTTCAAAACAACCTGGGTCGTCGAGCCAACTTGATTATATGTGATTGTATATTGCCCTGATGCAATATCGGCATTTAATATAGAGCCCGTCAGTACAACTTCGGTTTCGTCCGTCACATACGTGTCCGGATTGGCTCCGGGCTTAAATTTCGTATTATCCTTCGGTTCGAACGCTTGAATAACCGGGACCTGTTGGCTGAATACGAAAATATCAACACTCGTTTCCGTCACGAGCTGCCTGGTACCGGACGCGTTTTTCCGATAAATGGAAACTTTAATCGTCTTCTTTCCATCGGCGAAAAGGTTTGGTATGTCATTGTTGTCTTTATCCTTAAAATCGGTGATTTTAAAATTCCCTGCGCCATCTAGCGTTACCGGCTTAAGCTCCTTGCCGTTAATGCTAACGACAGCGTCGTAATCGGCTGGTGTAAAGTTGACAAACCGTCCTTCGATACATGGTCCTACCGGCGTCGATCCACAATATAATTCGCTTAACGATTTGACGCTCATGCCGTTATAAATATTGGACAAGATGACGTACGGCGAGCCGAATAAGGTGATATCATAATTTTTTTGGCCGGCCGGATATCTCGAAAGCGAGCCCAACGCTCCGGTATATGGAACCACTTGCACCTTAATGGCCCCATCCGGAATTCCCTGCAATGTAATTGGCACTTTTATATTGCCTTTATCGTCCTTAACTTGAAGAGCAGGGTTCTGTTCAACCGCATAAACCTTACCTTGGGAAGGGTCGTCAGCTGCGGCATGACCACCAACGTTATCATTGTAGTCCACTCCGTTCAGCTTCACCTTTACATAGGTTGTCGGCGAATTGACATAAATATTCAAGTCCGCAGGAAGTGAGTTGATCTGCGTGACTCCGGTGTTGTTTAGTTTTGTCGTTACGCCGCCGATCACTCTTTCTACATATGCAACCGCCGGGCGGTCATATTGTTGGAACGAGAAATCGTATCTGGATTCTACGAAGGTTCTGAACGTTAAATCGGTATAAAACCGAACGATAAATTGCTGATTCAATGCATTGTTGTCCGTCGGCAGATCCACCAGCAAGTTCGATACGTCATAGTTGGATGTGCTTGCCGTATTGTCCAAAGCGAACGAAACTTGCTTCGCAGCATCGACTCCCGGCGAGCCGTTCACGAACTGCTGCGAGCTTCCGTCCATCAAGTTCAAGCGAACCATATAGTTGTTGTTGGTATTTAATGTAAATACATCGGCATAAACATATTGACGAGCGGATGTACTCGTATTGATCGGATTTTTCAAGCTGGCTTTCACCGTTACATCGGTGGTTGTAGCTCCGCTGCTGTTGCTCAAACTCGGAGAGGTTGCAAGCTTCTCATATGCTGTAGTATCAGTCGGATCCTTCTGCCTGATATTCGCCTTATAAGCAAACGCCTTGCCGTCATCATAAATAAAAGATTTTTCTACCTTATAATAATTGGTAGTGTTTTTCGCAATAAATGTGATCAAGTTATCCCCTGGAGAAAAGTTCAAACCGGTGGAACGGCCGGTATTGGTTACAAATGTAAAATTACCCCGGGAAAATGAAACCGGGTCATATACGATGCCCCTTACGGTTGCCTGCAGCTGAGAGGCGTTGCTGGCGGTACCGGTAATGGACAGTCCGGTATAAGGAGCTTGCGTCGGATACATCATATCGTCGACAAAGTCGACCCCATTCACTTTAAGGTTCGAAATGTTCGTAACCGCCGTGAAGTAGACCCAAGCCGGCTTAGAAGCCGATACGGTGGACGATTGATATTTTACCGTAATCCTATTAAGTCCTTCGGATAAGTTGATGTTATTGAAAACCAATTCACCCGTATTTGCGGTACTCTTCACCGCTTTATTGGTGTTATTGACTTCCGTAGCTCCTGTCGTTGCATTGAATACTTCGTAAAATACATTCGTGATTTGATCATCCGGAATGTCCAGTGTCGGGTAAGTCACGGACAAAGTCAGCGGGTTAACCGTCAAATGATCAACCGGATCGCTTGGCCCCGGCGGATTGTAATCGACATACGTGATCCCGTTGATGATCAGTTGGGTCTCCGCAAAAGCCGTCGCCGGCGGCAGTATACCGACGAGCATCGCGATAATAATCGCCAAGCTTGTCCATTTGCTTGAGAAGCGCTTCAAGATGGATTCCTCCTTGATATGTATTGATACATTATGTATGTGCTGCTTCTACAACCATTGGTAAAACAAAAAGCTACCTCCCTTGCGTAAATTTGTTACATGAATAAGCCTGGTGTTCCAAAAAAAGTTGCAAGTACTTTAATTATCGGTAAACGCCGTGCGATTTTTTAGAGAAACATGTCAATTTATGCAAAACAAAAAAATTCCAACCCGAAGAGGTTGGAATTGCCGGCAAACCAAGCTTATTTGGAAACGCGAGAGCTGACCTGTACCATTTTGGCCAGCTTCTGCAAAAACTGCAAAACCGGCTTGCGGCTTTTGCTGATAATGCCGATCGCTTCAGCGCCGACGACCATGACGCTGAGCAGAATAGCGATCAAAATGACCATAGCCCATAAGGTGTCCTGAATTTGCGCAAAAAGCACGGAGCATAGGCCGAAAATGAGCGAAATGCCATAAATGACGAGCACCGTTTGCCGGTGGCTCAGACCAAGCTGCAGCAAGCAGTGATGGAGATGGCTTTTGTCCGCTGCGGAAATAGGCATCTTGTTAACCCAGCGGCGCATGATGGCGAAAAACGTATCCGAGAGCGGAACGCCCAAAATCATAACCGGTATCAATAAGGACACGACCGTGGCTTGTTTAAAGCCGAGGATCGACAAAGTGGCCAAGCTAAAACCGAGGAATAAAGCCCCGGAATCCCCCATAAAAATTTTCGCCGGATGAAAGTTGAAAAATAAAAAGCCAACGATGCTGCCGAGCAAAATAACGCTTAGCAGCACTACCGTTACGTTGCCCATCATCAAAGCGAGCACCATTATGGTGGCGGTGGCAATTCCCGAGACACCGGCGGACAAGCCGTCCAGCCCGTCAATCAGGTTGATGGCGTTCGTTACGCCGACGATCCAGAGAATGGTGAGCGGTACGGCAAGCCAAGTCAGCGAAATGGTCATATCGCCAAAAGGCACATTAACGAGGTCGATCACGACTCCGGAGTAAACGACGACGCATGCCGCCAGGATTTGTCCGAGCAGCTTCACTTTAGGAGACAAATCGAACCTGTCGTCCAGCGCGCCGACCAACACAACGATCGCGCCGCCCACCAATAAGCCGACGGCGACGTCGGACTTATGCGTTTCGATAGCCGGTGAAATGATAAAATATGCTCCAACGAAAGCGAGAAAAATCGCCAACCCGCCCAGACGCGGCATGATACGGGTATGTACCTTTCGCTGATTCGGCGCATCGACAGCGCCCACCCAGAAAGCAAATCGCTTGACAAACGGAGTCAGCAGCAATGCGATCAGACAAGCAGCTATAAACCCGACCACGTACAACATATTCATTCTATGTCCACAACCCCTTTTTCTCTATGCAAACCCAGCACTTTCAATTATACTCTCAAACGCCGGGGAAAACCATCGTGAAATTCAGTAAATTTCCCGGTTTTCGGGCGATTTTCAAAATGGGAAGCTTGCTTTAAGAACTCTCTCTTTTCACGAATGGGATTCACTGCGTATTTCAGGTGCAGGGAGTTCCTATGAGAAGGTTTATGTTTTATTATTTTGCGGTGGACGGTTCTTGTTTATCCAATTTCAGCCCGAGGTTTTGAAAAAAAACGCGATGCGCCGCGCCGGCTCCCCGGCTTCAGCTTTCAGCCGTTCGATTGCTTCCTTCTTCTCCTGCCGCCACTGCTGCCTTGCTTCCAGAAGGTCAAGAGCATGCCGGGCGAACGTTCCGGGGTGAAGCAGCTTGGTGGAGGCCGCCGCTTGCATCTGAAGCCGGTTCAAAAACTGGTCGATCTTCGGGTCGTACGATATGCCGATCATCGGAACATATTGTCCGGCTGCATAAATCAAGGAGTGAAGCCTCATCCCGATCAGCAAATCGCACCGGCTCACTTCGGCTAACATGTCCTGCGGATGAAAGGCATCCGGAATAACCGTTATTTGCTGCTTGTATTTGTCGCCCATTCTCTGAATGACGTGCCGGGAAGCAACTTCGTCGGAAGGCAGGTGGAATGGCAAAAACCGCAGCTCCATAGGCTGGCTGTCCAGCATGTGGGTCAGCGCTTCCGCCAAAGCGTCCAGCTCCGTACGGTCCGGATTCCAGAAACGGACGGAGACGCCTATCACTGGCAAACGGGTACCGGCGGATCCGGCATCCGCTCGTGCCGGCGGCTCTGCGCCATCCCGCAGCTTGAGCCCCATGACCGGATCGGGCACAACATGAATACTGTCACCGGAAAGTCCGGTTTCGCGAAGCAGCTCGGCAGACTCGGCATCGCGCACCGAAATATACTTGCACTTACGGAACGTGCCGCGGATCCACGGATAAAACATTTTGCGGTGGACCGGACCGATGCCCTGCGAATAGACGAACGTCGGCTTGCCCAGCCATTGCGCGAGCTTAAGAACAGCCAGGTAGTACGGAATCGTCTTGCTGCTCGTTTCGTCCTGCAGCAAGCTGCCGCCGCCGCTGATCAGGCCGTCCGCCTCGCGGAGGGCGCCGAACACCGCGCCCGGCTTCATGCGGTGAACAGCCCGTACGCCGTAGGCCCGGCTTGTTTTAGCCGGGTCGATCGACAATACGACCGGGTCGAACTGCAAGTCGTGAGCGCGACCCTGCTCCTCCAAAGCGAGCAGGATCGACTGCAGTACGGCTTCGTCGCCACTGTTGTCAAAGCCGTAATAACCGGAGAGGGCTAACGTGATGCGGTTGTTTTTGCCCATGCGCGCCATCTCCTCGCTACGATTTCCCAAACGATGATCGCCGCGTAACCGATAAGGGCACCGAACGTAATCCCATATACGACTCGGGTCAGCGAGATCAAAATGGGGGTATGCAGATGACAAAACGTATCTACGATCGAAGCTTGCCCGATGACGCCGAGCAAGATCAGGATCAATGCACCGCGATAGCGGGCAGCCAGAAAGCCGCCGAGCAGGAACAGCGGATGCGCAAACAAAAACTCCTTCGTCCGCGGACGGACGCCGAGCGTATTTTCCAGGAAGGAGCGGAAAAGCTTCTCGATAGCCGAAGCTTGTCCCTCATTGCCGGTACGGGACAAGTAATACAGGCCTGCCCCGACGATGACCGCAGCGCACAGCACCCATACAACGCTGATATAGGAAGTGAGCAGCTTGCGGACCTGGGCCCATTTTTCCTTATAGGTCGAAGTCTCGCTGAAAAACAAATAATAAATCACGACTACGACGATTGGAATCAAATGAACGGCGCTGACTCCTCTGAATTGCTCCAGGACGAGCGAATACGTAATCTGATTGAGCAAGCCAATGATAAATAACGCGCCGATCAAAGAGATACCCACCGTTCGTAAGAGAAGGAGAATGGCAAATGCGGCGGACGAGGAGACGCGTCCCCCTCCTCGAGCCGCTTTATTCCGCTCTTTGGCAGCACGGACAGCAAACATCATCGCCAGACTCGGAGCGCATACCCCCGCTCCGAGAGCGAGCCCTTGCGCAAACAAGCTTTGGGACAGAACGAGCAGCCCCGCGGAGCCGATCATGCCGAGCACAAACAATGCCAACGTCATCTCCGGTATAAAATACGATGCCGTCAGCGCAATCAAAGCGACGGCTCCGGCCCACAGCAGCCCTTTCGCCGCCTTTTGCCATACCGAATGGAACGGCCAGAAACGCTCCGCGATACCAAACGAGTAGCCGGCATTTTCAATGCGTTCGAGCGCCCCGTCGGGGCCTTCCAAGCTTTTGTACAGCGGCTCGAGCGGGTTCAAAATCTTTCCTTTGTCGGCGTTTTTGACGGCCCGGGCGTTCAAAAATACCATGCGGATGTTGCGGTCTTTCACGGCCAGTACAAAGCGGTCGGCGACCCCTTGAACACGATCCGCCAGCTCCGCTTCCGTCAAATTTTCCGTCAGCTTCTGGCCGTCCTGTTCCGTAAACGAATGCAGTCGGACGACATCGTAATTAATGTTTTTAGCGAGGCGGTTGAAGCCGCGCTGCGGTGCTTTCAGCAGTTCAATGGCGGCCAGGCCCATGTTGTACTTCTTCATCAACTCGGCCATTGTGTCGATGTTTTCGAAGTTTTTATCGTTGACAAAGCCGGGCACCGTTTCTCCATCGATGATGAACCGCTTTACGCCGAAGCTTTTCAGCTGGGCAAGCAGCTTGTCCATATTGGCCGCGTCAAAAGGTCTGCGGTTCGACATCCGCACGACGATCTGGAAGCCTTTATCCTTCAGCATCTGCAAGGTGATCGGATCCGGATCCATCGTTTTGAGCATCGCTTCTTCCATGCCCATTTCAATGATCATGCCCTGCTGGTTTTTGAAGCTCCACGGACGCATGCCCACCTTCAAGCTGCTGAACGTATTCTCGATGAGCGGCTGCAGCCTCTGCTGGGCCGTTTTATCTGCAAACAGGATGTACGTAAAGTTTTCGTTCGGCGATATCGGACTTTGCGTGAGCGCGGTCGCTTCGTGCGTGGAATATACCTCAATTCGCCGGCTCAGCCGGAATTCGGACAACGTCGACTCGTACACCGCCAAGGAATGAATTCCCGCCGCCTTCATTTGGGTCAATTGATCGTTGACGAATTTTTGCGGGTCCGGCTGCAAATCGGAAATTTCCAGCAAATCCCGGTAGTCGAAGACAAACTCGACTTTGCGGGCGGATTTTTGTTCGGTTTCTACCCTTTCATAGGCGATGCCGAGAGAGGCCAGCATGCCGATAATGACGAGCCACCACAGCGGTCTCATCAATTTGCGGTTCCAATCCAGATAACGATGGATCAAGCGATTCACTCCTATCTGCCCTTTAACATTCTGAAACCTCTTTAAGGCCAAAGCCCTAAAGAGGTTTGGTAGCCGCTATTTGCTTAAACTGTCAACGCGGGACATGACGTTCTGTACCAAAGCCGCTATCGCGTCCTGCGCACCTTGGCTGGACCGGCCCCGCACCGCAAAGTACACTTTGATTTTCGGCTCGGTGCCCGACGGGCGGAGACAGAACCAGGAATCGTCTTCCAGCGTGTACTTCAGCACGTTTTCTTTAGGTAATCCATACAACCCTTGGGAAAAATCTTCGGCTTTGGTCACTTTCAAGCCGTTGATGTCCGCAGGCGGGTTAACGCGCCAATCATTCATGATCGCCTGAATTTGCTCTACGCCGTCCTTGCCCTTGAGCGTGCGCGACTCCAGCCTTTCCTGGAAATGTCCATGCCGCGCGTACAGCTCCTGAAGCACCTCGTACAGCGTTTTGCCCTTGCTTTTATAGTAGGCCGCCGCTTCGCATATAAGCATCGAAGCTACAACAGCGTCTTTGTCGCGGGCGTATGTACCCGCCAAATATCCGTAGCTTTCTTCATAGCCGAACAAAAATTCGCGTTCCCCGGATTTCTCGAACTGCGTCATCTTCTCACCGATGTATTTGAAGCCGGTCAGCGTATCGAGCGTCTCCGCACCGTAATGACGGGCGATAACTGCCCCCATCTCGCTCGTGACGATCGTTTTGATCACCACGCCGTTCGCGGGCAGCTGCCCGCTTTCCTTCAAGCTGCCCAACAAGTAATCGACCATGATTGCGCCGGATTGGTTGCCGGTGAGCACGAAATATTCGCCGCTCGTATCCTTGACGACCGCCCCCATGCGGTCGCAGTCCGGATCGGTGCCGATGATGATATCGGCATTCACCTGCTTCGCCACCTCGATCGCCAGCTTAAAAGCATCGCGCTCCTCCGGATTCGGCGATTTGACGGTGGAGAAATTCGCATCCGGCTGCTCCTGCTCCGAAACGATGTGCACCTGCTCGAAGCCGATCGCTTTCAGCGCCGCACGCACCGACAGGTTGCCGGCTCCGTGCAGTGGAGTGTACACGATGCGGAAATCCGGGCTCATCCGCTTCACCAAATCCCGGTTCCGGCTTACAGCTGTAACCGCATCGATAAACCGCTCGTCGACTTCCCGGCCGATCCAGACCAGCAGTCCTTTCGTTTCCGCCTCGCTGCGCGACAGCTTTTTGACCTGAGCAAACGATTGCACTTGTCCGATCTCCGCGATGACCTGCTCCGCCTGATCCGGTACAAGTTGTCCGCCGTCGGAGCCATACACTTTATACCCGTTGTACTCGGGTGGGTTATGACTCGCGGTGATGACGATGCCGGCGGACGCCTTCAAGTATCGTACGGCGAAGCTCAGCTCCGGTGTCGGTCGAAGCGATTCGAACACGTACGCTTTGATGCCGTTGCCCGCCAAGACGAGCGCCGTTTCCAAAGCGAACTCCGGAGATTGATGCCTGGAGTCATATGCGATGGCTGCGGACGATCCGCCCGTTTTCAGTAAAAATTGAGCCAGCCCTTGGGTCGCCCGCCCTACCGTGTAAATGTTCATGCGGTTCGTCCCCGCTCCGATAACGCCCCTGAGTCCGCCGGTACCAAACTCCAGGTCGCGGTAAAAACGGTCTTCGATCTCTTTCGGCTGATCCTGAATGGCGCGAAGCTCCGCTTTGGCCGATTCGTCGATGGCCGCATCGTTCAGCCACAGTTCATATTGCTCCTGCACACGGGTAGACGTATTCATGACCCCCACTCCTTTTACGAAAAATGATTGCTTGTCAGGTCCGATCGGACAATGCGAACATCAATTCGCCTTCCGCTACCAAACGGTCGCCAACCTTGGCTTTAGCCTGACCTTTGCCGATGGAACCCTTCAGTCGGGTGATTTCCACCTCTAGCGTTAACGTATCGCCAGGAACAACTTGTCCGCGAAACCGGAAGCCGTCAATGCCGGCAAAAAAACCGAGTTTGCCCCGGTTCGCTTCGACCATCAGCATGGCGACGCTCCCGACCTGGGCGAGCGCTTCTACAATAAGCACGCCGGGCATCACCGGATAACCGGGAAAATGGCCGGGAAAAAAAGGTTCGTTCATCGTCACGTTTTTGATGCCGACGGCCCGTACTCCAGGCTCTACTTCCAAAATACGGTCGACCAGCAAAAAAGGATACCGGTGTGGAATAATTTCTTGAATTTGGGTGGCATCTAACAAGGGTGCCGCTCCTTCCGCTTCTAAAGTATAAAAACTACGGGCTTAACTTACACTAACGGTGTCCCCTTCATAATCTGCAGGTTGTGAAGGTTGATATAAAAGGAGCGTATGTAGGGGCCCCGAGGAAACCGACGACAGGGCCGTACATATGCTCTTTTTCCCGTTCCTGTGCCCATTCATTGGCTCGATCGCATATCCTCTTTGTTAAGGGAACGAAACTGCAAAATATAAATGACGGACGTCACAAAGGAAACTCCGATCACAAACCATAAATACGTTTGGGCGAACGGAAACTGAAAAACGATAAATAAAATCGCTATGTAATAAAGCACCGTCGTCAATTTGCCCATCGCATTGGCCGGAACCGTCTTCTTGCCCCGAAAATGGAAAAACGCCGAACCTGCGATCATCCCGGCATCCCGGACAAACATCGCCATAGCCGCTTCCCACGGAATCATTCCCGAAAAAACGAGCGACAAGATGACTGTGATCATCATCGATTTATCGGCAAGCGGATCGAGCATGCTTCCCAATTGGGTGACCAGCTTCCGTGTGCGTGCAATATAACCGTCCAATACATCGGTCAATCCGGCGATCAAAAGCACGAGAAATGCCGTTTTGATATGTCCTGACGAAAAGACCAGGAGATAGACCGGAATCAGAATAAACCGACATATCGTCAGCAAATTAGGCACGTTCATCCTTCGTCGCTCCCCCGGGATAGCTTTAGCAGTACCTTTTTCCAGTAACCGCCTATCATCCATACATTATACCGTTCTTAAACCAAAAATAAAACTCCCTCCCGGGAGCTTTACGAAGCGGCGAAAACCAAATCGACCATGTGCTTCCATGTTTCCATTTGAAACACTTCAGGCACCGGCTGCCCGCCAATATATACATATCCGATCATAAGCCCGCCGATCAATCCGGCAACGCAAAGGACAGGCACAAGCAGCACCTTTCCAACCGTCCAGAGAATCACTTTCCACCTGGGCCGCAGCTTTTTCGGTTTCGCTTGATCTTGTTTCCGTTCCTTGGGTTGTTCCGCCTTCAATATCGTTAAAACCTCATTTCATGCCGCTTATCCGCGCAGATTGTTCGCCAAGTTCATCATCGTATCGGAAGAGGTGATCGCCCGCGAATTAAGCTGAAACGCGCGCTGAACGATCGTCAGCTCGGACATCTCATCGGCCAAATTCACATTGGATTGCTCCAAAAAACCTTGGCGCACGGTGATCGGGTCGGCTTCATTCGGTACGGCAGGATCCACGGTTTGCAGGATCTCTTCCCTATTCGTCGCATTTTGCGGCAGCCCGTACAGGTTGTCGCCCATTTGCTCCAGGAGCTGCGGGCGAATGACCCGCACCATCTTGATTTGCCCTGCCGGCACCGGCGCCGCCGACTTATCGGTTTCGCTGTAAGCCATCACCGAACCGCCGGCGTCGATTCTAACCTGATGATTGGCCGGTACGGAAATCGGATTATCATCGGCTCCCATCACAAAGTGCCCGTCTTTGGTCGTCAAATAAAACGTATCCGAACCCGCGGGTCCCGGGGACAACTGGAAAGCGCCGTTGCGTGTCCATGCCGTCTGCTGCACAGGCTGACCGTTAGCATCGAGAGTATTGACAGTTAACTCAAACATTCCGTCCCCTTCGATCGCCACATCAAGCGGATTTTCGGAAGCGACCAGCGAACCTTGGGCCATATTCACTTCCGCGTGGACAAGCTTGGCACCCCAGCCTTGATTGTAACCGAGCGGGGACAAGCGGCCTTCTTTCTGGAAGCCGCGAGGCTGCTGTTTGACGCTGGTGAGCACATCCTGAAAGGACGCCTCTTTCCGCTTGTAGCCTGTCGTATTGACATTGGCGATATTGTTCGCGGTCAGATCGAGCTTTTGCTGCAGCGCACGCATCGATACCGATGAATTAATCATGGAATTGTTCATAGTTTTCGCTTCGCTCCTAGATCCGTCCGACGTCGTTTACGGCTTTTTCCATGCTTTTATCGTAAAATTGCACAACTTTCTGGTTGGCTTCGTACGCCCGAAGCGCGGACATCATGTCCACCATCGATTGCCCGGCGTCCACGTTGGAACGTTCTATGTACCCTTGGCGCACTTCGACTTGGTCGTTCAGACCTACCGGTTGAACCTGGGTGGCGTTATCGGCATTCAGCCGGTACAAGCCGTTCCCCTCCCGAACGAGCTGGTTCGGGTCTTCCACGCGGGAAATCAGCAAATTGAGCGGCTGGTTGTTCGCTCCCATAATAGGCTGACCGTCCCGATTGGTGAACAGTCCCGACTTGCTGATGCGGAAGTTGGTAATCGGCGCTTGCGTAGTCGGATCGATCAGCACGATTGGTTGTCCGTCGCGTCCGGCCACCCGGTTCCCTTCCGAGGTAATCAGGTTTCCGTTCACATCCACCGTAAATTTCCCGTTCAGCGAGTACCGCTGTTCCCCATTTGCATTCAAAACCGTGAAAAACGCCTGCGGTTGAATAACGCGCTGGCCGTCCGCGTCGACGTATTTGCCGGAAGCGTCGAAAGTCGCACCAGGCACCTGAATATCGGAAATGAGCGCAAAATCATAAGGGTTCTGCGTCTCCTGTATGTCGCCTTGCGCATGAACGGATACGTTCTCCTCGGCCATTACGCCGGTCGTTAGCCTTCCGACCCGGGCGGTAGGCGGCTCTCCGGGAGCGCCGCCGCTGCGGATCCGCTCGATCAACATCTCCGGAAACGAACGGGAGATGCCTGTCCCCTGCTTAAAACCCGGCGTGTTGATATTCGCGATGTTGTTCGTTACCGTATCGTGCTTGCGCTGCTGAGCGATCATACCTGAGGCTGCGGTGTAAAGTCCTCTTAACATTCGATTCCCTTCCTTCGAATCAGCTGTATTTCCGTTTCGATACTTTATCCAGGTTATCGAGCATGATGCCTGTCCCTTTAACGACACAGCTCATAGGGTTGTCCGCCACAAGCACGGGCACCTTCAATTCGTCGGCGAGCAGCTGGTCAATGCCGTGCAGCATCGCACCTCCGCCGGTCAAAATAACTCCGCGGTCGATAATATCGGCGGACAATTCGGGAGGAGTCCTCTCCAGCACCGTTTTGGCGGCGGTGACAATAGAAGCCACCGGCTCCCACAAAGCCTCCTGCACTTCATTCGAATGGATGGAGATCGTCAGCGGAAGCCCGCTTACCATGTCGCGTCCGCGAATGTCCATCGTTTCATTGCGTCCGTCCGGATATACCGTCCCGATTTTGATTTTGATATCTTCCGAAGTCCGTTCGCCGATAAGCAGCTTGTACTTCGTTTTAATATATTTCATGATCGCCGCGTCGAACTTGTCCCCCGCGACTTTGAGCGAAGAGGACGTCACGATGTCGCCCATCGACAATACCGCAACGTCCGTCGTGCCTCCGCCGATATCGACGACCATGTTCCCGCTCGGCTGAAAAATATCCATGCCCGCGCCGATCGCAGCCGCCTTCGGCTCCTCCTCCAGAAATACTTCCCGTGCACCGCAGCGCTCTGCAGCCTCGCGGATCGCTTTTTGTTCCACGGAAGTGATGTTGGTGGGAGCGCAGATCAGAATGCGCGGGTGGCTGTACCACCTTTTGCCGCCCACTTTGTTGATAAAATATTTAAGCATCATTTCGGTGATTTCGAAATCGGCAATCACGCCATCCTTCAGCGGTCTGATGGCGACGATGTTGCCCGGCGTCCGCCCTACCATCCGGCGGGCTTCTTCGCCAACGGCCAGTACCCGCTTCGTATCGCTCTCGATGGCGACTACCGACGGCTCATCCAAGACGACGCCTCGTCCTTTTACGTGAATCAGGACGTTCGCCGTCCCCAGATCGATGCCAATATCCTTGCTAAGCATGTGAATGTATCCTCCCTAAACCAACCGTCCGTCCAATACTGAAGCGGTACTTTCTTTCATTATAATATACATAAGGTACATTCGCTAGATAAACGAAAATTCCTTTTTCGAAATGCGGAATTTAGGGCAACTTGACTCAGGAAATAATTGGTTTGGGAGGACTCTTCAGGAAACGACGGTTACTTCACCGTTACGAGTTTATCGGAAGCTTTGGGGCTTCTGGTCTTTCGGTATTTGATCTTCGTCGCCTCGCCCCCCCGGAGATGCCGGATGGACTTGTGATATTCCAAAATATGCTTGACCTGATTGGCCAGCTCCGGATTGATTTCCGGCAGCCGCTCGGTCAAATCCTTGTGCACTGTGCTTTTGGAAACGCCGAATTCCTTCGCGATCGTGCGGACCGTATGCTTGGTTTCGACAAGGCATCGACCGATCTTGATAGTCCGCTCTTTGATGTAATCGTGCACTCCCCTCGCCTCCCTACTCATGTTAATTGGTACATTATATTGAGGGGGCAAACCATATATTCTACGTAGCCAAGCCTGACAAGCCGATTTGCGAATAATTATTTTCATTTTCGGGGGCAAAACCCGCAGAAAAACAAAAAAGCAGCAAGGAAATCCCTGCTGCTGAAGCATGTTAAGCTAACGCGTTAATCTTATTGCTCCGGGAAAAACTGCTCCGGATTAAGGGCCGGACCGCCTTGGCCTTGACGCACTTCGAAATGAAGATGAACGCCTTCGTCTTTCTCCATTTCGCTGCGGCCGGCTTGGGCGATGACTTCGCCTTTTTTCACCTGCTGGTCTTTGACGACCTTGACGTCCGCGAGGCTTTGGTACACGGTTACGAGCCCGTTCGAATGGGTAATTTCCACGAGGTTGCCGACGACCGGATTTTTCTCCACGGCCGTTACTTTGCCGCTCATCGCCGCCAAAACGTCAAACGGCTGCTTGTCGTTTCTTGCGTAGTCGATGCCTACATGCGGAGTAAACGTATCCCCGTATTCGACCATAGCCGCTTGTCTAACCTCGTTGGATGCTTTGCTGTCAAAGTAATGCATGACCACTTCCAGTTCGTTTCGGTCCTTGAAAGGCCAGGACATCGTTTCGGCCGGAGAATTGACGGCAACGGCATCGGGCCCCGATACGTTGTCGGTGACCGTTTGTTTCGACGAATCCAAGCCGACTTGCGTATTATCGGCGATTTTGGACTTGCCGGAATCCTGGTACACCCACATTAACGTTAAGATGATTGCCGCTGCTGCCATGTAGGTTGCCGGGAATACCCATTTCTTAGCGAGCAGTCTCTTCCACGCGTTAGTTTGCGCCCCTTGGGTAGTATTAGGAGCTTCTTCTTTGGTCTTCAAATCTTGTTTTTGATCATTCATTCTATCATCACCTCATTAAGCCATTGTTGCCGGATTATGGGCTTTTATACGTGAGGTGACGCTAGTTTTTGCAAAAAAATTGATAGCATTGATAAAATATGTCGCCTATGGGGAATACCGGCCGAAGCCTATTATTTCTTGGGAAATAGTACGGAACTGTGAGAGAGTTCAATTCCGGTATAGTAATGTTTGACGATATCCTCCGCTTTGCTGCCCTCCTTCGCCATTCCGTTCGCCCCCCACTGGCTCATCCCGACCCCGTGCCCGTAACCGTATGTCGTAAATACGAGATCGCTGCCTTTTACGGTCCATTCGAACCCGGAGGAGTTTAGTCCGAGTTTTTCCCGCACTTCGCGGCCGGAAAAAACTTTGCCGCCGATCGACAGAGTCTTGATCCGCTGACCCTTCGTTTTTTCCAGCACGCGAATGCCGGCCGATTTCGTGCTGACCGGAACAATCGAGCCAAGTCCGAGTTTGCGCTGCACATCCTTGATCGGGATCGACACCGTTTCTTTAAAACGCGGCGACAGCTTCCGGTCCCACGGGCTCTCCACGCTCCGCAAATATGGAATATATTGCCCCCAATAATCCTCGGCATTTTCCGTATATCCGTTGCTGGTGGAAAAAAACGTCGCATTGATCGGCTGGCCCTGATACGTCAATATGATGTCCTCCGTTTCCCGAACGGCCCTGACCAGTTTGTCCATATTCACCTCATACTGCGGGCCCCACCGCTCCTTCAGCTCCTCATCGGTCACATATGCCTGATGGGCGATCGTATCGGTCACAAGCGCATCTTTGACCGGGACGTTGCTCGCATCCTGCTCGCTCATCCGCCGGATAATGTAAGTGCGGGCCGCCATCGCCTGAGCTTTCAACGCTTCGGGTTCGAATTCGATCGGCATCTCTGCGGCCAGTACGCCCTTCACATACTGCTCCAGACCGATCTGCTCCGTTCTTTGCTGTTTCGTCATGTAGACCGGAACCATCACTTGCTTGTCCGCTTGTTTATCGCCGCCTTGGGACAACCCGGCGGATTCGGCCCCCGCTTGATTCGGCAAGCCGCGTTTTACTAGAATCGCCGGCACCAGCATGATGGTGACAAGCAGACTGGCGAGACAGATGCCCACCCAGATTGCAATACTTCGCTTACGTTGTTTCATGCCGGCTCCTCCGTCTTTCATGGCTGGGATACCTCCATCTTATGAACGGAAAAGATAGAATAGAACAAAGAAAGAGACGGCCCCTTTCTTTGGTAAAAGAAGGTTCCGTCTCTATGACTCATAACCTGGTATTGCCGGTTTATGCCCATGTAGGCTGTACGGCGAACAGTCCGACTTCGGGCTGCTCCTGCCGGACTTCCAGCGGGAGCCGCTCAATATCGGCGCCGACGAGCCGCAGCTTCTGGGCGATATCGACGTACCCGCGGTCAATGTGGTGAACGCCGGTAATTTCGGTTTCCCCTTCGGCGGCAAGCGCCGCCAAAATGAGCGCCGCTCCCGCCCTCAGGTCGGTCGCGCAAACTTTGGCGCCCCGCAGCTTAGCCCCGCCGCTGACGACGGCGGTGCGCCCATCCACTTTGATCTGCGCGCTCATATTAACAAATTCTTCGACGTGCATGAAACGGTTTTCGAATACCGTTTCGGTAACCAGACTCGTGCCGTCGGCTACCAGCAGCAGCGCCATCATCTGCGACTGCATGTCGGTCGGGAAACCGGGGTACGGCAGCGTCTTTACATCGACCGCTTTCAGCGGCCGGTCGGTATAAACCCGAAGCCCGTTCTCGTCTTCGTCGATCTGCACGCCCATCTCCTGCATTTTCGAGATAACCGGCCGCAAATGGTCGGCAATCGCGCCTTCAATGAATAAATCGCTGCCGGTAATGGCGGCGGCAATCATATATGTACCCGCTTCAATGCGGTCCGGAATGACGGTATGTACAGCGCCCGTAAGCTTGTCTACGCCATCGATGCGGATGATGCCGGTGCCGGCTCCGCGGATTTTGGCCCCCATCGCGTTCAAATAATTCGCAAGGTCGACGATTTCCGGCTCGCGCGCCGCGTTCTCAATGATCGTCGTGCCTTCCGCCAGGGTGGCGGCCATCATAATATTTTCGGTCGCGCCGACACTTGCCACATCCAAATACACTTTGGCCCCTTTCAGCCGTCCGTGAACACGGGCTTCGATGAAGCCTTGCCCGAGCTCAATCTCGGCTCCCATCGCTTCAAAGCCCTTTAAATGCTGGTCGATAGGCCTGGTGCCGATTGCACAGCCGCCGGGAAGCGAGATGCGGGCTTGACCCATGCGGGCGAGAAGCGGCCCCATGACGAGAAAGGAAGCCCGCATTTTGCGCACCAGCTCGTAGGATGCTTCGCAAGTTGCGATGCGCTCCGCGCCGATGCGCACCGTTTCGTTTGTATATTCGACATCGATGCCGAGACTTTCCAACACTTTGTTAATGACAATCACATCGTCTAGGGGAGGCGCATCGTGAATGACACTGATGCCTTCGGACCCCAGGATAGAGGCTGCGATAATCGGCAGAACGGCGTTTTTGGCGCCGTGAATCTTGACCTTGCCGGATAATCTTTTGCCGCCGCGGACGATAATTTTGCTCATCTTGGTCCCTCCGCGTTCTTCGTATAGAAGCTGATTGCTCTCGCTTTTATGGTTCGAGGCCACATCATAGTGTAGCATCGAAGCGCCTTTCGCACAATGCCCTTTTTGAGAGCTACGATACTGTTCGTAAGGCCGCTTCGGTTTCACACGGTTGTACTATCCATTGTTGACAAAATGCGCTAATGTTATTCGAAGGAAAACGTTAGAACATCTCGTGAAGCCAGGTGGACCAGTGAAAATATTCGATGATAAATCGGGCCACCAGCGAACCGAGAGCGACCGAGAGAAAGATTTGGAGCAGCTTCGCGGCGGCGCTTTTCGGACGGCGCAGCAGCATATCGAAGCGAAACTCCTGCAGCCCCCACCACGACAAGCCGATGCATACGATCACGACAAAAATATTGATCAGCCCGCTGAGCCCCAGCGACGCGTTATACGGATCCGTCTCCATCTCCGTGCCCCCTCCTCATTAGCAAACCCAACTTAGTTTAGCACGCTTTCCAGCATCGTGACAAACTGCGCCCGGGTAGCCGGTTGCTCCGGCCTGAAGGTGCCGTCCGGAAAACCGGATATCCAGCCTTCGGCCTTCATTTGCTTCAGCAAACCGATTCCCCAATACTCATCGTCAACATCGGAAAAAGGCGATACTCCCCGCTGTTTGCCGGTAATCTTCATTGCTCTGGCCACCATCGCCGTCATCTCCATCCGGGTTACCGGTTGATCCGGAGCAAACGAACCGTCCGGGTAACCGTCGACGATTCCTGCCTGCGCAGCTTTCGCAACAAAGGAATAAGCCCAGTGGCTAAACTTCAGATCGGTATAGCGGACAGCACGCTCCTTGGCCAGCTTAAACGCGCGCACAATGATCGCAGCGGCCTCTGCGCGCGTGATCGTTTTGTCCGGCAGGAATAGATATCCCCCGTACCCGTCGATGATCCCGCGCTGAGCTGCCTGTACGATATCGTTTGCCGCCCAATGGCCGTAAATATCGGTAAACCCGCCGACGAGCGGCTTTACCTTCGCCTCAAATCCGTACATCGAAGTATCGAACGGCTCGCTGGACGTCAATTTAACGTAGTAGGTGCCCGGCGGCAATCGCCGCTGCAACACGACTTCCCTTTGAGAGTACCCGCTCTCGGTTGACCGCAGCTGCTTAAGGCCGGAATCATACTCGGCCATCGTCATGCTCACACCTTCCGGGATACCGGTAAGCCGCAGCTCTGCGATGCTTTCGGCATCCACTTTCAGCAGGAACCAGTCCGCATCCCCTTCTCTGCCGATAACGCCTTCGTATAGGCTGTCCGAACGAATCGCCGTTGCCTGATAAGGCTTGTCGTTCGGCTCATTCGGATCGATCATCTTCGCTTCATATTCGAACCCTAGCGTATATTCGCCAACCACCGGATACGAATAATCCTTTATATTGTTTACCCGTATATAATAATCGCCGGGAAACACAGAAATCGCGGTTGTGCTTTCGCCGGCTCCGTCGCCGCCCTGGTCGATCGTCGTTCCTTTTTCGCCGGTTTTTTGGATAAACAGCACAGGGTCCATTCTCGCCGTATCTACGGACAATTTGACACGCAGCGTGCCCGACTGCCGGACAGGAAGCATATACCAATCCTGGTCGTTTTGTTGATGGAACGTCCCCGTTATGGTCTGACTCCGCACGGGAAGCACAAACGCTTTATATTGACGGTCGTTATCTTCAAACTCATCTCTGTAGATTTGAAAAGAAGTCGTCAGCCGGTAAGGGGTCTTGACCTTGGCCGATCTGTCCTTGAGCTGAAGCTGGATGTAGTTCGTTCCCTTCAGTACGGGTACGGTTAGCGTATTCCCCGCACCCAGCGTATAGCTTTGAAACGTGCCGTCGGCATTAAAATGATTTACCGTCACGGGGAAACCCGGGCCCATTTGCAGCGACAGCTGCATGCTGCCGTTATATGGGGCGTTCAGAGCGTACCAGTCTGCATCGTCTCCCCCTGTAAACACGGCGCTGACCATCTTGCTTATCGAGATCGCCTTCGCCTGATCTTTCCGGTTGTTCGGCTCGTACATATCCTCAAGATACGGTTCGTTCATCACCCGGTCGGCTCTCAGCAGACCGTATCCGACCGACTCGCTCCAGCCTTTGCCGCTTAAATCCTCGGCCGTTTGCCGGATCAAGCTGCGAATTTCGTACGGTTTCATCCAGGGATATTTCGCCCATGCAAGCGCTGCGACAGCAGCCACTTGAGGCGCGGCCATCGACGTCCCCTCCTGGTAGCCGTAGTCCCCGCCGATCGCCGTTGTAAATACATCCCACGGAGCGACCACATCGATTTCCGGGCCCGTATTCGAACGCTCGGCCGCTTGTTTATCGGCGCTCATGCCGCCTACGGCAAGGACGGTCGGGTAAGCAGCCGGATATTTGACCCGGTTGCCTTCGTTTCCTGTGGCTGCGACGAGCAGCACGTCGTGATCTTCCGCATACTGCACGATTTCGCTCATATAGCTGGAATATTTATTTAAACCAAGCGATAGTACCACGATTTTCGCTCCGTGATCCACCGCATATTTGATGCCCTCGCCGAGCTTCGCCTCCCCGCCGGTGCCGTCTCCTTCGAGCGCTTTGATCGGCATCAGCTTCGCCTTCCACAGTATGCCCGCGACCCCGCGATCATTGTTGGCTACTGCGGCGATGACGCCGGCCACGTTGGTGCCATGCCCGTTGTCGTCCTGGGGCGGCAATTCCGGGTTAATCAGATTGACCCCATCGACCAAATTCGGAATGAGATCTTTATGGGAAAGATCGACACCGGTATCGACCATCGCTATGACCATCGCGTTGTTGCCGGTCGCCTGGTTCCATGCTTCCTCGATATGAATCGATTGCAAATACGTTTGCTTCTCGATCAAAGGGTCCGTCGCCGCCGCGGCGATGCGCACCGGCTGCGGTCCTTCCGCATTTGCCGCCGGCGGATTCGCCGCGAGAGCGCTTATTCCTATAAGGCTGGCTGCCGTTATATAAATCGTCGTTTGTTTTAGCATAGGATGAGTTCCTTTTTTCCGTCTTATGCAATCTTTACATAATTCGATAAAGGGCTCTTGTATCCCTGCTTGTTTTTTGAAAAAATGGTTGCCTAAATATGGGACACCCTTGTTCCCTAAATAGGGACGCCCCCACAAAACCAGGGCCACCCCCTAAATAATCGATCACCCCCTAATTCCCCCTAAAGGGGGACCCCAGGCGCTCGGGCGCCCTGGACCCGCCTGGTTTGAGGGAGTGCTCGCTTCTAGTTCGCGTCTGTCAGGCATGGATTTTTTACCTTTGGGTAAAAAATCCTATGCCTGACACGCTACACTTTGGGAGCAAAGACGCCGGGAGAGGCTACGTGCCCCGGGTTCGCGTTTGTCCCGCCATGGTTTTGCTGGCACAAAACCTATGGCGGACACGCTCTACCTTTAGCTGCAGGGAGCCACTTTTTAGATACTTCTACAAACTAAAAAAAACCTCATCTTTCAAGGAAATCCCCCGAGAGATGAGGTTCGTCTTAAACAGCCAACCTAAACCACTTCATTGACCTGCAATGACTACTTCAGCATAAACAAATCTTGCTGCAGCGTAAACACCTTTTCGATGCCGGCGAGCACCCCTTGCGGGTAAAAGCCCATCACAAGCGTGGCTGCTACGCAGATCCATAAGGTGATGGAAAGCGGCATGCTGGTTCGCACTTCCCGGGCTTCGTAATCGCTGCGCATGAACATTTGCCGGATGAAGCCGAAGTAATAGTAGAACGAAACGACGCTGGTTCCAATCATGACGGCCGAAAGCCAGTAATGATGCGTCTGCATTGAACCGAGCATGATGTACAGCTTGCCGAAAAAGCCGCCCGTCATCGGCAATCCTGCCAGAGACAAGATGATGACCACGGTCGCGATCGCTGTGCCCGGGGCGCGGAAGTACAGCCCCGCAAGTCCGCTCAGCTCTTCTTCGCCCGTTGAGCGCTCGAGAATCATCAGCACCGCAAAGGCGCCGATATTCATAAACAGATACGCCAGCAGGTAAAAGATCAGCTCATCGAAGTTCGTATAATGCGTCAGCGAGAATTGCACTGCAATCGGCACGAGCAAATATCCGGTATTGGCGACGCCGGAATAGGCGAGCAGCCGCTTGAGCTGCTTCTGGCGCAGCGCGATGAAATTCCCTAAGATCATCGCGATCGCAGCGAGCGTCATCAGCGCCGTCAACACGTCCTGATGGAACGGAGTATCCATCACCGGGCCGATCGCGAATACGCCGTACATGATGCGGAACACAATCGCAAAGCTCGCCGCCTTCGAGACGACCGCGAGGAATGCAGTGATCGGCGTCGACGCTCCTTGGTACACGTCAGGGGCCCACGTATGAAACGGCGCCGCTGCAATTTTGAAGCCAAACCCGGCCAGCAGCAGGAAAAACGCCAAGTACACGATCGCGCCCATGGAAGTCAGCGCCTCACCCAAAGCCGAGTTGATCTCCGAAATCGCCGTCGATCCCGACAATCCGTACAAAAACGACATGCCGTATAAAATGATGGCTGACGAAATTCCGCCGAGCACAATATATTTGAACGCACCTTCGTTCGAGAGCGTGTTCTTTTTTCTCATCGCTACCAAAATGTACGAGGTGATGCTGAGCAGCTCGAGGCCTACGTACAGCGTAATCAAATCGCCCGAAGAGGCCATGATCATGCCGCCGAGCGTCGCCGGAAGGAGCAGGTAATAAAACTCGCCAACGTGTACGCGAGGGATGTCCTCTTCCTTCATCGATCCGATGCTCATAAATGTAATCAAAGCCGCCCCTGTCAGCAGCACAAGTTTAAAAATATTCGCGAAGTCGTCGATCCGGTAGCTTAAGCCGAGCAGCTGCTTGGGTTCCGACGGTCCAAGCCCCGCAACGACAAAGGCGGCCGAGACGATCAATGAGATAAGCGAGAACCAGCCGAAAACCGTGCGGTTTTTCGACTCAGGCAGCATCAGATCGAGGAGAGCCATGACAACGGCCGCTATGACCAGTGTAAGCTCGGGCCCGAGAAAGGCCAGATCCGTAACCTGCAGTCGTAGTTGTTCCATCGTCTAACCCCCCATCTTCGTCGTGATGCTTTGCAAAAATTGATCCATTCCGGATACCGTCGGGTGCAGCGGATTGCTGAGTACGTACGGGTAGATCCCGAGGACGACGATAAACGCCACCAGGGCGATCATCGGTACCGCTTCAATCAGCCGGGCATCGCGAATGCCGCTGTACTTCTCTTTGGCCGGACCGTAAGATATGCCGAGCACCCCGCGCAGCACGTAAACGGCGGTGAAAATAATGCCGAGCGCACCGACGACCGTAATGATTTTGGCTGTTTTGAACAATCCGAGAAAGGCCAGAAATTCGCTGATGAAGCCGGACAATCCCGGAAGTCCTAGAGAAGCCATACCCGCCGTAAGCAGGATGCCGCTGATGAACGGAATCGACGATGCAAGGCCTCCCAGCTCATCCAGCATCGTTGTCTGCGTCCGTTCATAGATACTGCCGACGAGCAGAAACATCAGCGCCGAGATCAAACCGTGCGAGACCAGCTGGAAAATCGCTCCCTCAATGCCGATGGCGTTAAACGCAGCCAAACCGAGAAGCACGATGCCCATATGGCTGATACTCGAGTAAGCCAACACGAGTTTGAAGTCCTTTTGCACAAAAGCGAGAATGGCACCGTACAAAATGTTGATCACTCCCAGCACGGCGAGCACGGTCGCCCACTGGGCCGCCTGCTGCGGAAACAGCATGACGCCGAAGCGGATCAGGCCGTAAGCGCCCATTTTAAGCAAAATGCCGGAGTGAATCATGACAATCGAAGGAGGCGCTTCCGTATGCACCTTGAGCATCCACGTATGGAACGGGAAGATCGGCAGCTTGATGCCGAAAGCGACCAGAAGCATAATGAACAGCGTCCATTTCATCGCCGAGTCCAGAAGGAACGGATTGTTCGGTATGTCGCTCTGGTTGACGTAGGCGTTCGCATTTTGGAACAGATTATGTACGATCGTTTCCACATCACCGGAAAAATAAATCGAAACGTTATTTCCGTTCACGACCTGGTTAAATCCAGCCGTACTGATCAAGATCAGAAACGCGATCAGCATGATCGCCGAGCCGAGGCCGTTGTAAACCAGGAACGTGTTGGCCGCCTTCTCCCGGTTCATGTACCCCCATATGCCGACGAGGAAGAACATCGGAATGAGCGTTACCTCAAAGAAAATGAAGAACAGCAGCAAATCCTGGGCCATAAAGACCCCGAACATTCCCAGCTCCAGCAGCAAAAACAGGATGTAGTACGTTTTCCACCGTTTTTTGATATAAACCGAAGCCAGCGCCGCCATCGACGAGACAAACGCGGTCAGAAATACAAGCGGAAGCGATACGCCGTCGATGCCCATATTGTATCTGACCTCGAAATAAAAGGAAGAAAGTTGGTTCGATCCGTCCGGGTTTTGGAACGTTTCCCGGTTCAGCGGAATTTGCAGCCAATTCACCGTCTCCTTGTACTGAGTGCCCTCGTATTGACGGTTAAAGTCGGCATACAGCCAGCCGGAGAGCAGCAGCGGGATCAACGTCGCAATAATCGCAACCGTTTTGATCCAGCGGCCCTGGTCCTTCGGAATGAAGGCGAGCACGATAATTCCGAGCAGCGGTGAAAAGGCGATCAGCGAAAGTATGGGAAAACTATCCGGCATTGATGAACCTCCTTCCCGCCAAAGCCAGGATCAGGATAACAAATCCGAGCAGCGTCGCAAGACCGTACGTCTGCACTTGCCCGTTTTGCAGCCTCGTCCCGAGCCGCCCGATACCGACGACGCAATAGGAGGACAACCTGACGAGCCCATCCACGACGTACCGGTCGAACAGCTCCAGCAAGATGCCGATTCCTTTCAATCCCTGCACAAATATGCCGTTATAAATTTCATCGATGTAATATTTGCGGTTCAGCAGCTTATAGAGCCAAGGCGCTTTCGCTGATACCGCATCCCTCGGAATCGACTGTTTCACATAGATGAGATAGCCGAGTCCGATGCCGAGGAGTCCGACCACATTGGACAAAATAACGACGATCCAATTCGTTTCTTCGTGCGCCGCGCTCCCGGTCAGCCATTCGCCGAGCCAAGGATTAAACGGCGTGAAGACGAAGCCGGCGACCACCGCAAGAACGGCAAGCACAACGAGCGGGAACGTCATCGACGCCGGCGATTCGTGGGCGTGCGCATCCCCGCGCGGCTTGCCGGCAAACACCAGGAAAAACAGTCTGGACATGTAAAATGCCGTGAAAAACGCCGCGATCAAGCCGACCCAGAAAAGCGCGGCATTATGATCGTAAGCTTCAGCCAAAATCGCATCCTTCGACCAAAAGCCCGAAAGCGGGAAAATCCCAGACAATGCCAATGTGCCGATGGCAAACGTCCACGTTGTGATTTTCATCTTTTTGCCGAGGCCGCCCATTTCGTTGATGTCCTGCGTATGTACGGCGTGAATGACGCTGCCCGCCCCAAGGAACAGCAGCGCTTTGAAAAATGCGTGGGTAAACAGATGGAAGATGCCTGCCGTGTAGGCGATCGTCGTTCCGATCCCGAGCGCCATCATCATATAGCCGAGCTGGCTGACGGTTGAATACGCGAGAATGCGCTTGATGTCGTTTTGCGCGATGCCGATCGTTGCCGCAAAAATCGCGGTGAACGCACCGATCGCCGCTACAACGCCCAGAGCAACCGGCGATGCCTGAAAAATATCGAAAGTGCGAGCGACCAGATAGACGCCGGCGGCAACCATCGTCGCCGCGTGGATAAGCGCACTGATCGGCGTCGGGCCTTCCATCGCGTCCGGAAGCCAGGTATGCAGCGGGAACTGGCCGGACTTGCCGACTGCTCCGACGAAGATAAGAATCGCGATCCAGGTTGCGACATCCCCCTCGATTTTGCCGCCGCTGAAGGCGTTATGGATCGAACTGAAATCAAGTGCATGGTTCGGCATCGCCCAATAGAGCAGCAAAATCGCGATAAACAAACCGACATCGCCGATCCGCGTGACGATAAAGGCCTTTTTCGCAGCGGCTCTCGCCTCCGGCTTGAAATACCAGAATCCGACGAGCAGGAACGAACAAACGCCTACCAGCTCCCAGAAAATATACGTTTCCACGAGATTTTCCGAAAGGACCAGACCGAGCATCGAGAACGTAAACAGCGCGATATATGCGAAAAACACGTTAATCCGTTCGTCCCCGTGCATGTAGCCTTTCGAGTAGACGTTCACCAGAAAGCTCACCAGCGTCACAATGACAAGCATGAGCGCGTTCAGGTTCGTCACTTCGAAGCCCATATTCAGCGAAAAATCGCCGATTTTGATCCACGTCAGCTTGTTCCAGGTGTAATCCTCCACCGATCCGCCGATCCGCTCGATAAAAATGAGCAGCGAAAGGACGAATGAGGCGAATACGGCAACGATGCTGATGTAGGCTCCCGCATCCTTCAGCTGCCGCCCGACGGCGGTCAAAATCAGAAACGACAGCAGCGGAAACAGCGGGATAAGCCATGCGTACTGTGAGTATGCCGAGATCATGTTTTCCCTCCTAAAAGTTTTCCGTAGGAAAACTTGCTTCGAAAGCATCCTTAGTGCTTCATCTGATCCATTTCGTTCACATCGGTGGTGCCTTTGTTCCGGTACCAAGCGATCAAAATCGCAATGCCGACAGCCGCTTCCGCCGCCGCCACGGTAATGTTAAACAGCGAAAATATTTGTCCGGTGAGCGACGGATGCGCGCCCAATTTGGAAAAAGCGACGAGATTCAGGTTGACCGCATTCAGCATAAGCTCGATGGACAGCAGCACGATGACGGCATTTTTTTTCGATAACGCCCCGTACAAGCCGATGCAAAACAAAATCGCGGCAAGCGTCAAATACGGTGTAACGAGTCCAGCCATCGTCAATCCTCCTCCCGCTTCGCCACGATGATGGCTCCGATAAATGCGACCGTCAGAAGCACGGACATGATTTCGAACGGAATGGCGTACTGATTCATCAGCAGCTTGCCGATCTCGAGCGTGTTATCGCTGCCCGCCTGGAATTGCCCCGGCATGAACTCCGCTTTCTGAATCGCGTAAAAAATGATGCCGAACAGCGCCAACACGCCGATTCCAAGCAGTGCGTTATGAGTCGGACGCTTCGGTTCGGTCTCTTCCTCCTGATGTTTGGTCATCATGATTCCGAAAATCATCAGAATGGAAATCGCTCCGGCATAAATGAGCACCTGCACGAAAGCGACGAACTCCGCGTCGAGTAATACGTAAAGCCCGGCCAAGCTGATGAACGTCAAGGCCAGCGCAAGCACCATATGTACGACGCGGGGCAAGCTGATCATAAAGATCGCTCCCCCGATGGCCAGCAGCGCACAGATGAAAAATACGATGCTTTCGCCGCTGCTGAAAAAGCTGACGATATTGCCCAGGAAATTAGGCATCTTTTTTGGCCCCTCCTTTTGGAAGCGCCGAGTTGTTTTCCTGACGAATGTTTTTGTTGTTCTCGTTCAGCCACTCGAGATTTTTGAACAAATCGTCGCGGCTGTAAGTGCTGAGCTCAAAATTATTCGTCATGACAATCGCTTCGGTCGGACAAACTTCCGTGCATAAATCGCACAAAATGCAAATTTCGAAGTTGATATCGTACGTGTCGATGACCTTGCCCTTTTTCTCCGGGTCCGGATTCGGTTTACCGGTGAGCGTAATGCATTCGGTCGGGCAAATACGGGCGCACTGGTTGCAGACGATGCATTTTTCCGGGTCGAAATGCTGAATGCCGCGAAAGCGGTCCGGCATCTCCAGCGGCACATCCGGATACGCGTATGTGACTTTTTTCTCGGTCATGGCCTTCAAGGTAACGCCCAAGCCTTTGACTATGCCCTTCATCGTTGCTTCACCCTTTCCGGCGTCATTTCATGAAAATGGTTGTATATATCGACGTGATCACCACATTGACCAGAGCCAACGGAAGCAGCACTCTCCAGCCGAGGCCCATCAGCTGATCGACCCTTACCCGCGGCAATGTGGCGCGAATCCAAAACAAGCAGAAGACGATAAAGCAAAACTTGATCAGGAACCAGATGATTCCCGGGATAAACTCGAGGAACGTAAACGGCGCATGCCATCCGCCCAGGAACAACACCGTCGTCAGCGAAGCAATAGCGAACACATAGACGTATTCCGCCAGCATGAAAAAGGCGAAGCGAAATCCGCTGTACTCGACGTGATAACCGGCAACAAGCTCCGATTCCGCTTCGGGCAGGTCAAAGGGCGTCCGATTCAGCTCGGAAATCGCGGCGACAACGAATACGACAAAACCGATGATTTGCGGCAGAAAGTTCCAATGCCAGAATCCGCCCTGCTGGCTCTCCACAATAATGCGTAGATTCATGCTGCCGGCCGTCATAATGACGCCGACCACCGAGATGACAAGCGGAATTTCGTAACTGATCATCTGAGCCGCAGACCGCATGCCGCCGAGCAGAGCGTATTTGTTGTTCGAAGCCCAGCCCCCGAGCACGATGCCGATCGTCGAAATACCGGACAGCGCCACATAATACAGAATACCGACATTCAAATCCGCGGCCATGATCGTCTTCGTAAACGGAATGGCGGCGATGACGGCGAACGACGGGATAAACGTAATGACCGGAGCCAGGATGAACAGCTCGCGGTCCGCCTTTTTCGGAATCGTATCTTCCTTAATAAGCAGCTTCAGCACGTCGGCTACGGATTGCAGCAATCCGAGAGGGCCAACGCGGTTCGGTCCGATCCGCAGCTGCATCCAGCCGATGACTTTGCGCTCGAAATAGATCGCGTATGTCACGAAGCCGAGCACGATGAGCAGCATCAGCACTCCCCAGGCGAAAAAGATCGCAAAGTTCGCAAACGTCAATTGCTGCTGCAGTATATCCAGCATCAGGCGTCGACCTCCCCTACCACGATATCGATACCGCCCAAAATGGTAATCAAATTCGTCATCGTCTCGCCGACGAGCAGCTTGGGCAATATTTGCAGGTTCACAAACGAAGGACGGCGGAATTTCAGGCGGTACGGCTTATCTTTGCCTTTGGACACGATGTAGCAGCCGATTTCCCCGCGCGGCGACTCGATCCCTGCGTACACCTCGCCTTCCGGCACACGCAGCACCCGCGGCACCTTGCCCATAATTTCGCCTTCGGCCGGGAACTGCTCTACCGCTTGTTCGAGAATGCGCAGCGATTGGCGGATCTCCTCAAGCCGAATCAGGTAACGGTCGTGACAATCGCCGTTGTGCGTTACCGGCACGTCAAACTCGAATCGATTATACAAGCTGTACGGCTGGTCTTTGCGCAAATCCCACTTCACCCCGGTGCAGCGCAGGTTAGCGCCGCTGAGGCCGTAATTGATCGCCGTTTCCGCATCGTATTTCCCGATGCCTTTGATCCGCGCCAAAAAGATTTCGTTGCCGCTGACCAGCTCATGATATTGCTCCAGCTTTCCTTTCATATACGGAACAAACTTGCGCACCTTGTCGATCCAGCCTTCCGGCGCATCCCACTTGACGCCGCCGACCCTCATGTAGTTGTACGTCAACCGCGCTCCGCACAATTCGTTAAACAGGTTGATGATGATTTCCCTGTCGCGGAATGCAAACAAAAACGGGCTCATCGCCCCGATATCCAGCAAATACGTGCCCCACCATACCATATGGCTCGCAATGCGCTGAAGTTCCATCACGATCAGCCGCAAAAAATCGGCTCTTTCCGGAATTTCGATCTGCATCAGCTTTTCCACGGCGTGGCAAAGGACATAGTTGTTCGTCATCGCCGATACATAGTCCATCCGGTCGGTGTAGGGAATAATTTGCGTATAAGTCAGGTTTTCCGCCAGCTTCTCGGTTCCCCGGTGCAGATAACCCATCACGGGAATCGCTTCGGTAATCGTTTCCCCGTCCAATTTCACGATAATGCGAAATACGCCGTGGGTACTCGGGTGCTGCGGGCCTACATTCAGCAGCAGTTCTTCGGTTCTGATCGCAGACATGCGTTACACCTCCGGGTCAATCGCTTCATAATCTTTGCGCAGCGGATGGCCGACCCAATCGTCCGGCATCATGATCCGCCTTAAATCCGGATGACCCGGGAAGTCAATGCCGAGCAAGTCGTAAATTTCGCGCTCGTTCCAATTCGCCGTCGCCCAAATCGGCGTTACCGACGGAATCGAAGGCGTTTCGCGGTTTGTTTTTACTTTAACGCAAAATTCGTTGTTCGTTTTCAGCGACAGCAGGTGATAGACCGCTTCCAAATGCGTTTCCATATCGGAACCCGCTACATTGCGCAAATAATCGAGCTGGAATTCTTCGTGATTTTTGAGCACCTTCGCGCATGCGGTCCAACGATCTGCATGGATAATGAGATAAGGCCTGTGGCCGTCTTTCTCGTTTATAAAAGCTTCCGTCACCGCGTCTTCGCCCACTTGCTCCTTCAAAATTTGCACCGCGCGGTCAAGCAGCGGCTGCTTCGGCGAAGGCTCCTTCGGCGCCGCATCCTCGGCGGCATCCGTCTTCTGCGCGCGCGCGCTGGCTCGAGCGGCTCTCGCTTCCGCGGCAGCCTTGGCTTTCGCTTCCTTCTCCGCATCGCTCGACCCTTCCGGCTCCGCCGCAGGCGCGCCTTCAGCAGCTTCCGTCTTCTGCGCGCGCGCGTTGGCTCGAGCGGCTCTCGCTTCCGCAGCGGCCTTGGCCTTCGCTTCCTTCTCCGCATCGCTCGGCCCTTTCAGCTCCGCCGCGGGAGCGTCCGACGGCTCGGCCGTTGTCTGCTTGGCGGTATCCGCCGCTTGCTTTGCAGCCGCTTCCGCCTGCTGCTCCGGCGTCGCCGCGCCGATCTTGTCCGGCAGGTCCGCCGCATTGCCAACCTGCTTCGCCGCGTCGGCGAGCGTCTCGGCGGAGCCGGGCCCCTCCGGCTTCCCCTGCGGGCCTTCCGGCGTAACCGGCCGCTGCGTCTGCTCCACTACTTGCGTTTCTGCGGTTTGCTCCGCTTTCACCGCCTGCTCTTGAGCAGCCTCGGGCTGCTTCTCCGGAGTCGCTTCGGAGTTGCTTGCAAGTGTCCCCTGCTCTTCGCTTAGCTTTTTATCTTCTTTCGGTTGATCGCTCATCGATTGGTCACCCGCTTACCGGTTTTCGCTTCGTAACGAATTTTTTCCTGCAGCTTGTTGATTCCGTAAATGAGCGCCGCCGGATTCGGCGGGCAGCCCGGAATATAAACGTCGACCGGTACGATCTGATCGACTCCTTTTACAACCGCATAAGACTTGACGTATGGCCCTCCCGCCGTTGCGCAGGAGCCCATCGCGATAACCCACTTCGGCTCCGGCATTTGATCGTACAGGCGGCGCAGCAGCGGAGCCATCTTTTTCGTAACGGTCCCCGCCACAATCATGACGTCGGACTGGCGCGGAGACGTGCGGAAAATAACGCCAAAGCGGTCCAAATCATAATGCGATGCGCCTGTTCCCATCATTTCAATCGCGCAGCAGGCGAGTCCGAATGTAAGCGGCCACAATGAATTGCTTCGCGCCCAAGCCTTCAGCTGCTCCAGGGTGGTCATGAACACGTTGCGGTCCAGCTCTTGTTTTTCCTCGGGGGAGATCGACTCTAGATTGAAGTCCATTGCAGCACCTTCTTTTTCCAGGCGTAAATTAATCCGACGGCCAGCAGGCCGACAAAAATGAACATCTCCACAAGCGCAAACAAGCCTAATTGCTTATAAGCAACGGCCCACGGATACAGAAAAACAGTCTCGACGTCAAAAATAACGAACATCAGGGCAAACAGATAATAACGGACGTTAAACCGCACCTGCCCCGTACCGACCGGTTCGTTCCCGCTCTCGTAGGTCGTGTATTTGGCATCCAAAGGCTTATTCGGACGCAAAAACCTTCCGATTGTAAGCGCTGCAATTGGAAGCAACACGCCAAGGGCAAGAAAGATCGCGACAACCACATAGTTGTTCATGTACATTGTGAACGAACCGCCTCCTGCTTATATGGTTTTGTAGATGTAGCTAACGTTGATCAGACAAGCTTGATAAAAAAAGCGATCTTACCAGATGGATAAGATTGGCTGTAAGGCACCTAGACAATTATATCAAAAGGGCTCAGGGGTGTCTAATGAAACATTCTTTCAATGTAAGGGGTTACTTAATCATTTTTTTCTAAAAAGGGTTTGTTCATACATTGGTGGCCCCCCTAAATCGCAGGAGCCCCCCCTAAACAAGATGACCGAGCGTCACAATGGGGAATGAAAATGGGCGCCATCGTCTATTTTCCCATCAAATCCCCCCACCGGGGGGACCCCAGGCGCTCAGGCGCCCTGGACCCGCCCGCCGGGAGTTACTGCTCGCTGCTGGTTCGCGTCTGTCCGGCATGGATTTTTTACCTTCGGATAAAAATCCTATGCCGGACACGCTTAACTTTTGGAGCGCTGATGCGGGAGTTGATGCGTGCCTCGGGCTCGCGTTTGTCTGTCCATGGTTTTGCTCACGCAAAACCTATGGCCAGACCCGCTTAACTTCGTTGTACGATGCTATAGGAGACACCCCAAAAATACAAAAAAACGGAGAACCTCACGGTCTCCGTTTTTTTATTATTTATTTCCACGCTCGTATACATCAATCCGGTTCATCGCTCTTTGGAGCGCCAGCTCGGCGCGGCGGAAATCGATCTCGTCGCGTTTGGCGGCAAGACGCTGTTCCGCGCGTTCCTTGGCGGATCTGGCCCGGTCTACGTCGATTTGCTCAGGCAATTCGGCACTCTCGGCCAAAATCACAACTTTGTCCTTGCGCACTTCCATAAATCCGCCGTGAACGGCGATGTAGGCGTCCGGGCTTCCGCTTTTTTTCACGGTCAACGGAGCTACTTTCAAAGGAGTGACAAGAGGAATATGATTCGGCAAGATACCAAGCTCGCCTTCCGCACCCTTTACGATGATCATGTTCGCGTCTTCCGCGTACACTTTACGCTCGGGGGTTACTATTTCAAGCAGGAAAGTACTCACTTGGATTCCTCCTAAGAACTTTTCCGGAGGAAAAGTTCACATCGTAAGCATAAGCTGAGTTTGCGTTAGCAAACTCACTTCGTAAGGATAGGCTGAACATTCGTCGGAATGTTCACTTCGTAAGCAAATTACAGCGTCTTCGCTTTGGCGATCGCGTCTTCAATCGTGCCGACGTTATGGAACGCCGGTTCCGGAAGATCGTCGTGTTTGCCTTCAAGGATTTCCTTGAAGCTGCGCACGGTTTCTTTAACCGGTACGTAGATGCCCGGGATGCCGTTGAACGCTTCGGCCACGTGAAGCGGCTGCGAAAGGAACAGCTGGATGCGGCGGGCGCGGCGAACGACCAATTTGTCTTCGTCGGACAACTCGTCCATACCCAGGATCGCGATGATATCGAGAAGCTCTTTATAGCGCTGCAAAATTCTCTTCACGCCTTGAGCGACTTGGTAATGTTCTTCGCCGAGAATTTCCGGAGTCAAAATCCGGGAAGACGAAGCGAGCGGGTCAACGGCCGGGAAAATACCCATTGCCGCGATGTTACGCTCCAGGTTCGTCGTTGCGTCCAAGTGGGCGAATGCCGTTGCCGGAGCCGGGTCGGTATAGTCGTCCGCCGGAACGTAGATCGCCTGGATCGACGTAACGGAACCTTTTTTCGTGGAGGTGATCCGCTCTTGCAATTGGCCCATCTCGGTGGCCAGCGTCGGCTGGTAACCAACCGCGGAAGGCATACGGCCGAGAAGAGCGGACACTTCGGAACCCGCTTGGGTAAAGCGGAAGATGTTGTCGATAAACAGAAGCACGTCGCGGCCTTCCTGGTCACGGAAGTATTCCGCCATGGTCAAACCGGTCAAAGCTACGCGAAGACGCGCGCCTGGCGGCTCGTTCATCTGGCCGAACACCATCGCCGTTTTAGCGATAACGCCGGAGTCTTTCATTTCATGGTACAAGTCGTTACCTTCACGAGTTCTTTCACCTACGCCTGCGAATACGGAAATACCGCCGTGTTCTTGAGCGATGTTGTGAATGAGCTCCTGCATCGTAACGGTTTTACCTACGCCCGCACCGCCGAACAGACCGATTTTACCACCCTTGGCATACGGAGCGATCAGGTCGATAACTTTAATACCCGTTTCAAGAATTTCCGCTTGTGTCGACAAGTTCTCGAACGACGGAGCCGGCTTATGAATCGGGCTCGTCATCGAACGGTCTACGTTCATGTCGCCGTCAATCGGATCACCAAGTACGTTAAATACGCGGCCGAGCGTGGCCGGACCTACCGGTACGCTGATCGGCACGCCCAAGTCAACAGCTTCCGCACCGCGGATCAAACCGTCCGTGGAAGACATCGCCACGCAGCGAACCATGTTGTCGCCGAGGTGAACCGCTGTTTCAACGGTCAGGTTGATATCGCGCTCTTTGTCGTTTTGGGCTTTTCTTTCGATCTTGATCGCATTTAAAATTTCGGGGAGATGTCCACGTTCGAACTCGATGTCGACAACCGGCCCCGTTACATTCACAACGCGCCCTTTGCTCATGTTTTACCTCCTAAAAGTTTTGCTCTGGCAAAACTTACTTCGTAAGGATATGCTTTAGAAGCTCAAAATCCATTCATCCGAACTACGCCTGCGCGTTAGCTCCCGCAATGATCTCCATAATTTCCTGAGTGATGGAAGCCTGACGGGCACGGTTATAGGACAGCGTCAGCGTAGTGATCATTTTCTTCGCGTTCTTCGTAGCGTTGTTCATCGCCGTCATCCTTGCGCCGTGTTCGCTCGCTTTCGAATCGAGCAGCGCGCTGTAGATGAGCGTTTCCGCATATTTCGGCAGCAGCACCTCAAGTACGCCTTCCGCGGACGGCTCGTATTCGTAATTCGTTACGGGAGCGCCGCTTTTGACTTCTTCGAGCGGAAGCAGCCGTTTTACCCGAGGAATTTGCGTTGCTGCGTTTTTGAACTCGTTGTACACCAGGTAAAGCTCGTCGTAGCTGCCGTTTTCGAAGTTGCCTACCGCCGCCGAAGTAATCGTTTTGATGTCCGCGAACGTCGGTGAATCCGATAAACCGGTCACCTCATCCACGATGGTGATGTTTCGTTTGCGGAAGAAGTCTCTTCCTTTGCGTCCGATCACAAAAACGACATAGTCATTCGGAGAGCTGTGTCTCTCCTGAATTTCCGTCATCAATTTACGAAGCAAATTTCCGTTAAAACCGCCGGCCAAACCGCGGTCCGAGGTGATGACCAGATAACCGGTTTTCTTGATCTCGCGACTTTGCAGCATCGGGTGTTTCACACCCTTCGTCCCTGCTGCGATGCTCGCGATAACTTCCTTCATCTTGTCGGAGTACGGGCGCGCCGCTTCTGCCGCTTGCTGGGCTCTTCTCAGCTTCGCCGCCGATACCATCTCCATGGCCCGCGTAATTTGCATCGTATTTTTCTTGGAATTGATTTGGCGCTTTATTTCGCGCATACCTTTTGCCATGCCTGCTCACCTGCCTCTCGAAGCTTTTCTCCAAGGGAGAAGCCGTTCTCTATGCATAGGCTGTTCGCCCATAAACGAAAGCACCGAGCTTCCCGCACGAGAAGCTCCGGTGATTCACTTTATTTATGCCGAAGGAGCAAATCCTTTTTTGAACTGCGCAATCGCATCTTTCAGAGCATTTTCGTTATCCGCGGTCAAATCGTTCGTATCGCGGATACTTGCGAAAATTTCCGGACGGTTCGAGTCCACATAAGCGAGGAACTCGGCTTCAAAACGGCGTACGTCTTGAACCGGCAACTCGTCCAGGTGACCTCTGGTTACGACATAAATCGCCACAACCTGCTTCTCAACCGGCATAGGCTGGGCTACGCCCTGCTTCAGCAGCTCGAGGGTACGCAGACCGCGGTTCAAGCGGTTTTGCGTCGCTTTATCCAAATCGGAGCCGAACGCGGCAAACGCTGCGAGCTCGCGGTATTGCGCAAGGTCGGTTTTGAGCGTACCGGCAACCTTTTTCATCGCTTTGATTTGTGCAGAGCTACCTACGCGGGATACGGAGATACCGACGTTAACCGCCGGACGTTGACCCGAATAGAACAGATCCGCTTCAAGGAAAATCTGACCGTCCGTAATCGAGATGACGTTCGTAGGAATGTATGCGGACACGTCGCCTGCTTGCGTCTCGATGAACGGCAGTGCCGTCAAGGAACCTGCGCCAAGCTCGTCGCTCAGCTTCGCAGCGCGCTCCAGCAAACGGGAGTGCAGATAGAATACGTCACCCGGATAAGCTTCCCGGCCCGGAGGACGGCGGAGCAGCAGGGACAACTCGCGGTATGCAGCCGCTTGCTTGGTCAAGTCGTCGTAGATGATCAGAACGTGCTCGCCTTTGTACATGAAGTACTCGCCCATTGCGCAGCCTGCATACGGAGCCAGCCACAGCATCGGGGACGGCTCGGATGCACTCGCCGTTACAACGATCGTATAGTCGAGTGCGCCGGCTTTACGCAGCGTTTCGACAACGCCGACGACGGTGGATTGCTTTTGGCCGATCGCGACGTAAATACATTTTACGCCGTTGCCTTTTTGGTTGATGATCGTGTCGAGCGCGATCTGGGTTTTACCGGTTTGACGGTCGCCGATGATCAGCTCGCGCTGACCGCGGCCGATCGGGATCATCGCGTCGATCGCTTTGATACCGGTTTGCATCGGTTCGTGAACCGATTTACGGGCCATAACGCCCGGTGCTGGAGATTCGACCGGACGGAAATGCGTCGTTTCGATCGGGCCTCTGCCGTCGACCGGCTGTCCGAGCGCGTTGACAACGCGGCCCAGCATAGCTTCGCCTACCGGAACTTCCATGATGCGGCCCGTGCGGCGAACCTGATCGCCTTCGCGGATATCCGTGAAAGGTCCCAAGATAACGATACCGACGTTGCTTTCTTCCAGGTTGAACGCGTAACCGAGTACGCCGTTGGAGAACTCAAGCAGCTCGCCGGCCATGACGTTTTCCAAACCGTGCGCGCGCGCAATACCGTCACCGACTTGAATGACCGTACCGACTTCAACGACTTCCAATTCGGATTTATAGTTTTCAATCTGCTGTTTAATCAGCGTGCTGATTTCATCAGGTCTGATACTCAACGAACCTCACCCCTATTCTCACAGTGCTTGAGATTGATTCAAAACTTTTTGTATACGTTGTAATTTGCCGGACAAGCTTCCGTCGTACAGACGGTCACCGATGCGCACCTGAATGCCGCCCAGCAAGCTCTTGTCGATCACGGAATCCACGCGAATCGTTTTGCCCGTGATTTTACCGAACTGGTCCTTTATTTGCGACAGCTCGGTTTCCGAAAGCTCAAACGGCGTATAGACGGTGGCATTCGCTTGCCCCAGCGCCTCATTGGCAATATCGGTAAAATACAATTTGAGCGCACCCAGAATGTCTTCGCGCCCGCGGTCGACGAGCAGCTGCAGCGTATTGTACACCATGTCGGAGACATTGTTTTCAAACAGCTGCTTCAACAGGCCTTTTTTCACATCCACGTCGATGCCGGGATGCTGGACCAGCTTCTGCAGATCGCGATTGCTGTCGAATGCCGCAGAAACGGCGCGAAGCTCTTCTTCCACCTGAGATACGGCGTTACGTTCCTTCGCCACTTCGAAAAGCGCTCTGGCGTAACGCTTCGCTACGTTCAAGTCCCGGCTCATAGATTGCCCCCTACCTCTTTCAGGTAATGGTCAACCAACTGCTCCTGTGACTTTTCATCGATTTGCTTTTCGATAATTTTCGAAGCGATCAATACGGACATGGCGCTTACTTGAGCGCGCAGCGATGCGACCGCTTTGTTCTTCTCGTTCTCGATATCGCGAAGCGCTTCATCCTTCAAGCGGGACGCTTCCGCTTTCGCTTGCTGAATGATCTCATCCGCTTGCTTGGAGCTGGTAGCTCGAGCCTGATCCAAAATTTCTTTAGCTTCGTTTCGAGCTTGCTGAATGGCTTCTTTTTGCTCGGCGAGCAGTTGCTCAGCCGCTTTGCGGTTTTGCTCCGCCTGCTGGATTTGTTCGGTAATGTGCGTTCTGCGCTGCTCCATAATGCCAAATAGAGGCCCGAAAGCATACTTCTTGAGCAGAAGATACAAAATCCCGAAGGAAATTATCGCAATAAAAAACGTTGACGGAATAAAATTCATCCAAGGTCACTCCCTTCTGAGAGGTTTACATTCTGAGTCGATCACTTCGCATGAAAAGCCCTAGGCAAAACGAAGGCGAGAGCGTAAGGCCCCGCCACCTGAAACTTATCTCAAAACGAAAGTGAACAGCAAGGCGAATACGAGGGAGATAACCGGCAATGCTTCGACAAGACCTACACCGATAAACATCGTCGTTTGCAAAGTACCGCGAAGCTCCGGCTGACGGGAAATACCTTCGATTGCGCGACCTACGATCAAACCGTTACCGATACCTGCGCCAAGCGCACCCAAACCGATAGCAACTGCTGCAGCAAGAAATTCCATGGATAAAATCCTCCTCAAATGTCATTAGATTTTTATTTTTTGATCTCATCGGATCCGTAGATCCGCTAGATTAATGCTCGTCCCCATGCTCTGTCGCCTGGGAGATATAAACCATAGTCAAAATCGTAAACACGAACGCCTGGATTGCGCCTACGAAAACCGAGAAGCCTTGCCATACGATAAGCGGGATGATGCCCACCCAACCGGCCATCAAGATGACGGAAATCAGCACCTCGCCGGCGTAAATGTTACCGAATAGACGAAGACCGAGTGTCAAAAGCTTGGACACCTCTTTGATCACGTTCAGCGGGAACATCGCCCAATGCGGTTCCACATAGTGCTTCAAGTAGTGATGCGTGTTTCTCGTAAGCCCCAGGAAGTGTACCATCACGATTATCATGGCAGCGAGGCCCATCGTCACAGCAACGTCGGCCGTAGGCGATTTCCAGAAGGAAAGCGCGATATGCTTGCCGGTTTCGTGAGCATGATGCAGTTCTTCCGCCGTAATGCCGAAGATCGGCATCGGCTCTGTCACCTCGAATGCGATACCGAACGGTAAGCCCAACATGTTTCCTACGAAAATAAACATAATCAGCGTAATGCCCAGCATCAAAAACGACTTGCCCTTTTTCATATCCATCGTGCTGGCGATTAGACCGGAGACAAAATCAACCACCCATTCGAGAAAGTTTTGCATTTTGCCCGGATTGTTCACAGACAGCCGGCTTGTGCCGAGGCGCGCCAAAATCAAGACGATTATGCTGGTGACCACAATCATGATGATGCTGGATAAATCAAAGCGGATCCCGCCAAGTGTAATTATCGGCAGTTCATGCATGCAGTATTTCACCCCTTTCCGCAGAATAATGTGAACCTACTTACGTTGCTTAAAATTTGAAATAATGCCCAGTAGGAGTGTTGCCAACTGTGCGAAAAATAATCCTGCCAGCGTGGTAGAAAATGCAAACTGCTGCTGGAATCTATAGCAAACCAGGATGGCTAGCAGCGAAGTTGAGGCGCGAGTGATAAAGCCCATGTTGATCTTGCGGTTCGACTTCTCCATGACCGCTTTCGTGAGCTGCTCGATCTTCCACGCCAAGTAGCGGGCGTTGATCATGCTGACGCAGGTACCCAAAATCAGACCGGCCATGTAAGGGCGGTGCTGCGGCACTAACGCCCAACCCATGAAGCAGAAGGACAAAAAAAAGAACGCCATGCGTTGAACCGTTTTCAGATGGGCGGAGAAATCATCCATTAGAGCCCCCTGTATACTTGCGAAGAATGAGGATGACGCTGAACACGCCGACAAGGAAGCCGAGCATAATCCCGCCTACGATCAGAATCGGTTTGCCGCCTGCCCATTCACTCGCAAGCTGCCCTAACCAATACCCGGCGAGCATGCAGACGACCAGATCCGCCCCGATGGCGCTGACAAGCGCAACCGCTCGCCAAGGATTATCCTGAGAAGGTGGTTTTTGCATACGGAACCCTTCCCTTCCTTAAATCCTAGTTTATTTTATCGAAGTAAAGTTCCTTTTGTCAATGATGGACTGATCTTCCAGCGCCATGACAAAAATCACAAAAACATTGATGGATCAAGGTTTTTGTGATTTTTAAACCAGACAGTACAACTGTATGCTGTAATGTTTGTCATGATATTGTCACGGTTGGAACGGAAGAGGGCGCTTTTCAAGCTTGCCGAAATGGTACAAAATGGCTTCTACAATGCGCTCGGACGCTTTTCCGTCTCCATAAGGGTTGGCAGCCTTGCTCATTTTGTCGTACAGCGTTTTGTCGGTCAGCAGTGCGCGAGCCCGGTCGAAAACCTTGTCTTCATCGGTGCCCACAAGCTCCAGCGTGCCGGCCTTGATTCCCTCGGGACGTTCCGTCGTTTCACGCAGCACCAGCACCGGTACGCCGAACGAAGGCGCCTCCTCCTGCAGTCCCCCGGAATCGGTCAAAATCATGTACGTATGAGGATACAGGTTATGCACCTCGACAACGTCCAGCGGTTCGGTCAGCATGATGCGCGGATGACCGCCCAGAAGTTCATGCGCCGGTCCTTTTACCGCAGGACTTAAATGCACCGGGTACACGATCGCGATATCTTCGAATTCATCGGCCAATCTCCGTACGGCACGAAAAATTTGACGGTGCGGTTCGCCCTGCGATTCCCTGCGGTGTGCGGTCATAAACACCAGCCGCTTTCCTTTGGCCCAGTCGAGAATCGGGTGCCGGAAATCTTTTTTCACCGTGTACCGGAAAATGTCCGTCGCCGTATTGCCGGTGATGTAAATATGCTGCTCCGGTTTGTTCTCACTGCGAAGATTGCCTGCCGACCAGTCCGTCGGCGCAAAATGCAGGTCGCAGAGCACGCCGGTCAGCTGGCGATTCATTTCCTCCGGATACGGCGAAAGCTTGTTCCAGGTGCGCAGCCCCGCTTCAACGTGACCGATCGGAATTTGCTGCAGAAATGCGGCATAGCTGGCCAGGAACGTGGTGCTTGTATCGCCGTGCACGAGAATCAGGTCGGGTTTTTCTTCGCGGAAAACCGGCTCCAGCCCTTGCAGCACGCGGATCGCCACCTCGTTCAGCGACTGGCCCGGCTTCATGACGTTCAAATCGTAATCCGGCTTGATCTCGAACAATTCGAGCACGCGGTCCAGCATCTCCCGGTGCTGGGCGGTGACGCAGACGAGCGACTCGATATGCTCCGGATGTCTTTGCAGCTCCAGAACAAGCGGGGCCATCTTGGTCGCTTCCGGTCTCGTGCCGAAAATCGTCATCACTTTGATTTTGCTCATGCGCTCTATCCCCTTAGCTTATATTGGTTCGCTTATTATTTCGTTCCGAACAGACGGTCTCCCGCGTCCCCTAAGCCTGGGACGATATAACCGTGATCGTTCAAATAATCGTCGATGGCAGCTACGTAAATATCGACGTCCGGATGAGCTTTCTGCACCGCTTTGACACCTTCGGGCGCAGCGATCAGGCACATCAGCTTAATCTGCGTGCAGCCGCGTTTTTTCAGCGCCTCGATGGCCGCATTCGCCGATCCCCCGGTCGCCAGCATCGGATCGATGACGATGAGCAGACGCTCCTGCACGTCGGTCGGCAGCTTCAGGTAATATTCCACCGGCTGCAGCGTATCCGGGTCGCGGTACAAACCGACATGTCCTACCTTGGCTGCGGGCAGCAGCTTCAAGATCCCGTCCACCATGCCGAGCCCGGCCCGCAATATCGGTATCAGCCCGAGCATTCTTCCGGAAATGACGCGGCATTCGGCCATCGCTACGGGGGTTTTGACCTGCACCTTTTCAAGCGGGATGTCCCTTGTTATTTCGTACGCCATCAGCGTCGCCACTTCGTCGACCAGCTCGCGGAAATCCTTCGTTGTAGTGTTCTCCTCGCGTATGTACGTCAGCTTGTGCTGGATAAGCGGATGGTCGCAAACGAATACTTTTCCCATGCTTTGTTTCCCCCTGAAAAATAGGACGGTTTGTCCAAAATCTCGTTTATTATATCATAAGCTGCGGGAAATATCCTACTGCCGTAAGCAGTCCCCTAGCACCACCCCCTAAATCCCCCTTAAAGGGGGACCCCAGGCGCCCCAAGCGCCCTGGACCCGCCCGCCGGGAGCAGCTGCATGCTTCTAATTCGCGTTTGTCCGGCATGGATTTTATCGCCTTCGGTCGAAAAATCCTATGCCGGACACGCTTTACTTTTGGCGCGATACGGTGGGAGTTTCAGAGTGCCACGGGCTCGCGTATGACGGGATGGATTTCGCTGACGCGAAATCCTATGCCGCCACGCTCCACTTTTCTGCTAAGCCTAACCCTAACCTTCAACACATTACATCCGCATACACTTACACTCAAAACTCATCGTAATCTTCTAAGCTTCAAAACATGTACAAACAAAATTTCAGCAAAAAAAACAGTTATGCACACGTGGATACCTTTTGTTTCTAATTATCCACAATTTATCCCCAGATTGCACAATGTTTATCCACATGGTTGGCAAAATAAAAAGCCGGCGTTTCTGTGGAAGAAACGCCGGCTGTGAAAGCTGATTAATAGGCCAGACCCGGATAGAGAGGGAACTGGGAAGTCAGATCTTTGACCATGCCGCGCACTTTGTCGTGTACGGAGGAGTCGGTCGGGTTTTTCAAAGTCAAAGAAATGATTCGAGCGATCGTTTTCATCGCGTTTTCGTCCATGCCGCGGGAAGTCGCTGCTGGTGTGCCGACGCGAATGCCGCTTGTGACAAACGGGCTGGTCGGGTCGAACGGAATCGCGTTTTTATTGACGGTCACGCCGACTTCGTCCAGCAGGTGCTCGGCATCTTTACCGCTGATGTTCAGGTTGCGCAGATCGATCAGCATCAGGTGGTTGTCCGTGCCGCCGGAAACGAGGTTGATGCCTTCGGCCATCAGCGCTTCGGACAATGCCTTCGCGTTGTTCACGACTTGCTGTGCGTACGTTTTGAACTCCGGCTGCAGCGCTTCGCCGAAGGAAACGGCTTTCGCGGCGATGATGTGCATCAGCGGGCCGCCTTGGCTGCCCGGGAACACCGCTTTATCGATTGCTTGCGCCCACGGCTTGCGGCACAGGATCATGCCGCCGCGCGGACCGCGCAGCGTTTTGTGCGTGGTCGTCGTCACGAAGTGGGAGTGCGGCACCGGGTTCGGGTGCAGCCCGGCTGCAACGAGACCGGCGATATGCGCCATGTCGACCATGAGCAGCGCGCCCACGTCATTTGCGATTTGGCCGAGCGCTTCGAAATCGATGATGCGCGGATAAGCGCTCGCACCGGCTACGATCATGCGGGGCTTGTGCTTGAAAGCCGCTTTGCGGACTTCGTCGTAATCGATGCGGGCGTCTTTTTCGCTGACGCCGTAGGCGACGAAGTTGTACAAAATGCCGGATGCGTTCACCGGGCTGCCGTGCGTCAAGTGGCCGCCATGCGCCAAGTTCATGCCGAGAACGGTATCGCCGGAGTTCAGCGCAGCCAGATAAACAGCCATGTTCGCCTGCGCGCCGGAGTGAGGCTGCACGTTCGCGTGATCGGCGCCGAACAGTTCTTTCGCGCGATCGCGTGCGATGCTTTCCACGATGTCGACGTATTCGCAGCCGCCATAGTAACGGCGATTCGGGTAACCTTCGGCGTACTTGTTCGTCAGCACGGTGCCCATCGCTTCCAAAACAGCTTGGCTAACGAAGTTTTCGGAGGCGATCAGCTCGATTTTATCGCGCTGGCGGCCGAGCTCCAGATTCATGGCTTCTACGATTTTCGGATCGGTTTTACGCAAATGTTCCACAGGGTTTCCTCCTCAAAATAGATAAATGCTCGTATCAAGTAACGATTAATCGCAAGTAACGTCCTGCTTGGCGGATTCCAGTTCATACACCGCCCGCGCTCCGCCGATCAGCTTCGGCCTTGTAAAAGCCGCCGTGACCCGCGCCTGCCCGACGAAGCGGATCGAGGGGCGAAACGGCACCGCGACCCGGCGCAAATGCATGCCGATCAGCGTCTCGCCGATATCGATTCCGGCGTGCGCCTGAATCGTCTCGACCACGCGGGCATCGGCCCACTGCCGGAACGCGTATGAAGCCATCGAACCTCCGGCCTTCGGCACGGGGACGACGGATACGGGCTCGAGCTGCGGGTACCGTTCCAGCAAAGCGGATTCGACCACGAGCGCGCGGTTCAAATGCTCGCAGCATTGATATGCCGGGTAGAAACCGGCGTCCTGCCGAACCTTTTCCACCGCAGCGAAAATATGCCTGGCCACATCCACCGTACCGGATGTGCCGATACGCTGGCCGAGCACCTCGCTGGTGCTTGTCCCGATAACGACGATGTGCCCGTTCCGAATCCCGCCCGCCTGCACGAGCTCTCGCAAAATTTGCTCGACGTGCAGCGCAATGTCGGCGGCATGGCCCGCAAAATCGGCGAACTGCTCCGTGGACGGGGCCGGTACGCCAGCGGCATCATTTATAGGATTGCTGTTCAATTAAGCCCGCCTCCTTTCCGCACAAAGCGATTAAGGATGAAGCGTATGTTTTTCTTCCAGCTGCTTCACTTTATTGACGCGGTTTTTATGGCGTTCTCCCTGGGAAAACTCCGTCTCGAGCCAAATCTTGACGATTTCCTGGGCCACGCCGGGTCCGATCACACGCTCGCCTAACGAAAGCACGTTGGAATCGTTGTGTTCGCGCGTCGCCTTCGCGGAAAACAAATCGTGCACAAGCGCGCAGCGGATACCGGGAATTTTGTTGGCGGCAATCGTCATGCCGATGCCCGTTCCGCAAATCAGAATACCTTTGTCCGCCTCGCCGGAAACAACTTGACCGCATACCTCAGATGCGTAGTCGGGGTAATCGACCGATTCAGGCCCGAAAGCGCCGAAATCTTTTACCTCGTGTCCGAGCGATTGGATAAAACCGACCAGTTCGTCCTTCAGCCGGTAACCGGCATGATCCGCACCAATGGCAATTTTCATAAATGTCGCCCTCCTGAATATACATGGGATACGGCTAGTATAACCTAAACATGCCTCTACAGACGAAAAAAAGAGCATCACGCCCGTTCTGCAAGAACGATAAGCGCAAGCTCTTTTGCCCAGGCGACCGGCCGTATGTCCCGATGCTCCACTGTGGTTCATTCCACGCGTCGCCAGTTACACCGGGTCCCTTGATTGCTTATTTTCATCATAGCTCAATCGGAAGCATGTGTAAAGATGCAATCGGGAAAGCTTTCGTCTATTTTTCATGAAAAAGATTCCAACTTGCGGATCAGCTTGTGCAGGCTCCGCTCGATTTCTTCGGCGCTTTTGCGGTACGTCGTCAGCGAACCTCCGAAGGGATCGGCGATATCGTAGCTCGGCAGCTTCCGCTGCAGCTCCGTCATCCGGGAACGCTCGTCATCGGTGATCGGCTGGGCGAGCGCCTGCTTCATCTGCGCGTCGGCATAAAGCCGCTCTATTTCGGCAACAGCCTCCAGCTCGGCGGGATCGTCCAGCGTATACTCTTTGAGTGTAAATATTTTATCCACCGCTTCGGGAAAAAGCTGAATCGCATGCCGCTTGTGGCTTTGGGTCATCGTCAGCACCAGATCGGCCCAGTCAAGCAAATCTCCGGTTAGCGGCGACGCCTTGTGCGGCTCCTTGATCCCTTTTTCCCGCAAAATCGTCGCCGTATGGTCGGAGGCCGGCGCACCTTCATAAGCGGCGACTCCCGCCGATCTCACTTCGATAGCCAGACCCCGTTCGCGGGCAAGCTGGCGAAGCATCCCTTCGGCAAGCGGACTGCGGCAAGTGTTGCCGGTACAGATGAACAAAATATGCTTCATGGCGATGATCCCCCCTTTTGCAGCGAAAGTCTCGCCTTATTCACTCCAACATCTATTTTACCCTAATTGACGGCAATTATGGAACCCGGCTCAGCGGGCCCGGGATCGTTTACAACAAAAATTTGATTCCGAACGCTAGCAGGATGACTCCGCCGAACGCTTCGCCATACTCGCCGATCCAATGGCCGACTCGGCGGCCGAGCAAAAGTCCGATGATCGACATCGCTCCGCCGAACGAACCGAACATCAGTACGGTCAGCAGCAGATCCGTGGAAAACATGCCGAGCGAAACGCCGACGGAAAACGAATCGATGCTGACGCTGAGGCTGAATACGATGATTCCCCAAAAGGTGCGGTGATCGAACGATCGAACCTCGTCGCCTTTGACGGAGCTGTATACCATATGCGCGCCGAGCAGCAGCAGCAGCACGCCGCCGATCATCGTCGCCACATCGCCGAGCAGCGTGCTGACGTATTGCCCGGTGAACATTCCCATCAGCGGCATGATCATATGAAATAACGCGATGACCACGCTGATTTTCAGGATATCCCACAGGCGAATCCCCCTCATGCCGATACCCAGCCCCAGCGAAAGCGCGTCCAGTCCCAGGGCGATGGCCATGACAAGGATCGTAATGAGCTGGCCCCATTGATAGGGCGTCATGATTTCCAAGGTTCAACTCCCCCTGTCCACTGTTCCTAACCAGAATATGCGGACAAGGGGACAAACATGCCTTAAGTTTGGACGACCCGGCCGCCGGCCGCTTTCCGCAGCCGGTTCATGATCGCGGCGCCTAGCCCCTCCTCCGGGCAGCCCTGCGCAACGATGAAGGTGACGCCTTCTTCGTCAAAACGCCTCAGCGCATCGTACAGGCGATGCGCGAGCTGCTCGAGGCCGCGGCCGCTCTCCAGCACGCAGTCGGCGTCAAGCTGCGCCGCCGCGCCGGTGAACGCGAGCGCGCCGGTTGTCTCGCCCGCGGCTTTGGCCTGGGCGAGCTCCTGGCGCATGCGGGCGACGACGGCCGCCTCGCTTGCGCCCTGCACGACCACCATGCGGCCCTGCGGCGCGTAGTGGGTGTACTTCATCCCCGGCGAGCGCGGCGCTTCGCCGGGCTGCACCTCGCGGGCGCTGTCTTCGACATGCGCGCCCGGCAGAGCTGCGCGCAGCGCGGCGGCCGTCACGCCGCCCGGGCGCAGGATATGCACGCCGCCGCCGGAGACGGCGACGACCGTGGACTCGAGCCCGACGCCGGTCGGGCCGCTGTCCACGATGCCGCCGATGCGACCGCCGAGATCCTCGCGCACGTGCTCCGCGCGCGTCGGGCTCGGACGCCCCGAGCGGTTGGCGCTGGGCGCGGCGACCGGGCAGCCGGCCGCATCGATCAGCGCGAGCGCGACCGGGTGCGCCGGCATGCGCACGCCGACCGTGTCCAGCCCCGCGGTCACAAGCGGCGACAGCACGCCGGGCCGGGCGGGCAGCACGATCGTCAGCGGGCCGGGCCAGAAGGCGTCGATCAAACGGCAAACGGTCTCATCGTACGGGAGGACAAGCCCGTCCAATTGAGACCGGTGAGCGATATGTACGATGAGAGGGTTGTCCGACGGACGGCCCTTGGCGGTGAAAATCGCCTGAACCGCTTCGGTGTTCGTCGCGTCGGCTCCGAGGCCGTACACCGTTTCCGTCGGAAACGCGACGGTCTGCCCTTCGCGGAGCAGGCCGGCCGCTTCGCGGATGGCCTGCCCGTCGGGTTTTTCGGGGTCGACCTGCCAATAGTTCGTCATGAGGAGGTATCTCCTTTGTTTACGTATAGGATTATCGGTATCAAGCAAACAGCTTTTTCAGCATGTCCCACACGAAGAAATGGATTTCCGGCTGCGGCTGCGACGCTTTAACGGTTTGTGACGTGTCGGAGGCAGTTTTGCCTTTAGCGCCGCTCTCTTTCGCGGAAGCGGCTATGTTTTCGCCGGAACCGACTTTACCGCCGCCGGAGGCTTTTTCCGTAGCGTTCTTGCCGGAAGCGGCTTTCCCGGGTGCCTTTCCCGAATCCGCCCCTTGCCCTTGATTGCCCGCTGCGCTTGCCGTACCACGGGCATTCTGCCCCGCCTGTCCGGCCGCCGGCTCTTCCCGCTCCGCAGCCTGCTTCGCTTCCACATCTTTTTTCGCTACGATCTGTCCGCCCATGAAGCACAGCGGCGGGAACAACACGCACCACCAGTTTTGGCCTTCGCCTTTGCCGAGCGTCACACGCAGCGCTTCATATTGTCCGGCCGGATAAACCTTCGTTCCGACGGTTTTCGCCGGGAACGGAACCGTATCCAGCTCGACTTTCGCATCGTATCCGAATCCGCGGTCATGCAGAGTGTCGTTGCTCAGCTGCTCCAGCTCGCCCAACCGAGCGCGAATCATCTCGCGCGCCTGTTCGATCGTTTGCGGACCTTCCGCCCATGTGCGGATCTCTGCAAAAATCGCGTCACGCACTTCGCGTTTCACCCATTGATCGGCCACCGAATCCGAATTCGCCAAGATGCGAATGCGGATCGAGTCCTTCGGAATGTCCTGCTGAATGAGGGCGGAAGCTTGCATTTTCGTCGATTCCCAGCTCATCATCATCACGATAAGTGCAAAAGCGATATAAGCGAGACGTCTGACCGACATCGAATAAGCTTGCTTGACCATAGCGGCTAACCCCTTCCGAAACTGTCATTCTTGCCTCATAGCATCAGTATGGGCAGAACCGGAAAGGGTTAAACCTATGAATCTATCATTTTTTTCGGATTGCTAGAATGTGCCGGTCGATGCCCGCCAGATCCGGGATGATCCGCAGCTCATCCCAATCCGCGGCCTTGCCGAGCATGTCGGCGATTGCGGGCGCCTGACCTTGGCCGTACTCGAACGCGACAAGCCGCGGCATACGCGGAAGCTGGGGCAGCTGCTCCGTCAGCCGGCGGTACGGGTCCAGCCCGTCGACACCGCCGACGAGCGCGGTCACGGGCTCGTGCAGCCGTACCTCCGGCTGCAGCCCGGGCAGCTCATCCGCCGCAATATACGGCGGATTCGAAACGACTGCGTCCAAGGCGACCCGTCGTTCGATGAACGGCATGAGCAGGTCTCCTTGGACGAAGTTGATGCGCGCCGTCACGCCGTGGCGCGCCGCATTGCGCCGCGCGACCTCGAGCGCGGCGGCGGAGATGTCCGAGCCGGCGAAGCTCCAGCTCGGGCACTGCACCGCGGCGGTGACGGCGATCGCGCCGCTGCCGGTGCCGATGTCGGCGACGAGCGGCGCGCCGTCCGGCCACAACCCGCGTCCGGCGCGGACGACCGCCTCGACGAGCAGCTCCGTCTCGGGGCGCGGGATGAGCACCGCCGGCGTGACCTCGAAGGGGAGCCCGTAAAACTCCTGCTCCCCTATAATATACTGCACCGGCTCACCTGCCGCCTTGCGCCGGAGCATTTCCCGCCATGCTGCCTCCCGCTCCGGCCCCGGTGCGAGAGGCTCGCTCCAGCGGAGCAGCAGCGCGGTCTTGTCCAGCCCGAGCAGGTGCATCAGCAAGAGCTCGGCACAGCCGGCGGCGTCCTGCACCCCCGCCGCCCGTAAAAAAGAAGAAGCCTCTGCGAAGGCTTCCCGAATGGTCACTGTCTGTCCGTTTTCCCGTACTGTACGCCGATCGCTCATCGCGGCATCGCCTCGGTCCCGGCCGTCTGTCATACGGCCTCTCCTCTTTCATCCAGACCTTCGGTTTGCGCCGCTATCGTGAGCGCTCCGATGATTTCTTCCATATCGCCGTTCAGCACCGCATCCAGCTTATGCAGCGTCAGGCCGATCCGGTGATCGGTCACCCGGCTTTGCGGGAAGTTGTACGTGCGGATCCGTTCGCTGCGGTCGCCGGTGCCGACCTTGCTTTTCCGCTCGCCGGCGTATTTCTCCTGCTCTTCCTGCAGCTGCTTCTCGTAAATCCGCGCGCGCAGAACCTGCAGCGCCTTTTCCTTGTTCGAGTTTTGCGATTTGCCGTCCTGGCACGTCGCCACGATCCCCGTCGGAATATGCGTCACGCGCACGGCCGACTTCGTCGTGTTGACGGACTGACCGCCCGCACCGCTGGAACAAAACGTATCGACGCGAATGTCGTTTTCGTTGATTTCGATTTCGACTTCCTCCGCCTCCGGCATGACCACGACGGTCGAAGTTGAGGTGTGGATACGCCCTCCGGATTCGGTCACCGGAATCCGCTGCACGCGGTGAGCGCCGCTCTCGTATTTGAGCTTGCTGTAGGCGCCTTTGCCGGTGATCATAAACACGATTTCCTTGAATCCGCCCAAATCGCTCGCATTCATGTCCAGCACTTCGGTTTTCCAGCCTTGGGAATCGGCATATTTCGTATACATGCGGTACAGATCGGCCGCGAACAGCGCCGCCTCGTCTCCGCCCGCCGCGCCGCGGATCTCCACAATGACGTTTTTGTCGTCGTTCGGGTCTTTCGGCAGCATCAGAATGTGAAGCCGGTCCTCCAGCTGCTGCTTGCGTTCGGACAACTCGTCAAGCTCCATCTTCACCATCTCGCGCATCTCGTCGTCGAGCTTCTCGCCTAGCATCTCTTTCGCCGCATCCAGCTGCTGCACGACGCTTTTATATTCGGTATAAGCTTCGTATGCTTCCTGCATATCCGACTGCTCCTTCGAATACTCGCGCAGCCGCTTCGGATCGCTCGCTACATCCGGATCGCACAGAAGTTCGCTCAGCTTTTCATATCGGTCGGCCAATGCCTGCAATTTATCCAACATGTGGATTCACCTCCTGTTGCTCATTCTATATATATTATACATGATCCGTTAAACGTTAAAACGGAAGTGCATGACATCTCCGTCCTGCACGACGTATTCCTTGCCTTCCAGACGGAGCAAACCTTTTTCTTTGGCCGCGTTCATCGAACCGCTTCCGACCAGATCCTCGTAGCCGACCACTTCCGCACGGATAAAGCCGCGTTCGAAATCGGTATGGATGACGCCTGCCGCCTGAGGAGCTTTCATGCCTTTGCGGATCGTCCAAGCGCGCACTTCCTGTACTCCGGCCGTAAAATACGTGTACAATCCGAGCAGCTTGTATGCCGCGCGGATGAGCCGGTTGAGGCCGGATTCCTGAATGCCGAGCTCCTCCAGGAACATCTCCTTGTCTTCGCCTTCCAGCTCGGCGATTTCCGCCTCCACCTTGGCGCTGATCGGAACGACCTCGGCGCCTTCCTGCGCCGCGTATTCGCGCACCTTCTGCACATACGGATTACCGTCCGCATTCGCCACTTCCGCTTCGCTGACGTTCGCCGCATACAGCACCGGCTTCATCGTGATCAGATGCAGATCGCGGAGGAGCAGCTTCTCTTCGTCGTCCAACTCGACGCTGCGCGCCGGCTTGTCGTTATAGAGCGCCTCTTTGATACGGTCCAGACATTCCACTTCCTGAGCGTATTTTTTGTCGCCGCCCTTCATATTTTTCCGCGAACGCTCAATACGCTTTTCAACGGATTCGATATCCGCCAAAATCAGCTCCAGATTGATCGTCTCGATATCGCTGATCGGATCGACCTTGCCGGAGACGTGCGTGATATTCTCATCCTGGAAGCACCGCACCACATGCACGATGGCGTCCACCTCGCGGATGTGCGCGAGAAATTTGTTGCCAAGCCCCTCGCCCTTGCTTGCGCCCTTCACGAGCCCGGCAATATCTACAAACTCGAACGCCGTCGGCACGATGCGGTTCGGCGTGACGATGTCGGCCAGCTTTTGCAGCCGCTCGTCCGGCACCTCAACGACGCCTACGTTCGGATCTATCGTACAGAAAGGATAGTTGGCCGACTCCGCCCCCGCCTGCGTAATCGCATTAAACAACGTCGATTTGCCCACGTTGGGAAGTCCGACAATACCACATGAAAGCCCCATATATTTAACAACTCCTCAAGTTTCAATAACGTCAAACACAACTATTATACATTTGCTCTTCTCTTTTCACAATAAATCTATCCATTTCCTTTCCAGGTGCGTTAAAAAAGCCCCGCCACCCGAATCAACGGTATGCGGAGCTTGCAAATAAGTTACTTGAACATACGTTTGGCCTGAGCTTCCTTTTTCTTGCTGAAATGCGTCTCCACCTGCTTTTTCAGCACAAATGCCCTGAGCGAATTCGCTTTGTCCCCGCTTAATTCGACGTATTTGGCGCCATAATAAACACCGCCCTGAGACGGTTCCTTGCGGATAATTTCGGCAATGCACGGAATCGGCATTCCGAGGTCCATCTCGATTTCAATTCGCATCTGCGGGTCCAATTGCACCTCGTGCCCCACCGTAAATCCAAGACCGCTTACACTGATATTCTCAATATTCAGCATAATGTCTTCATGTAGACCGCCAGCGGACGGCTCGGGAGAAATCAGCGAGCGGATGCGGCCTTCCTGCGATACCGGAACGCGGGGATGGTCCCTTTTTTCGGCAAAACGTTTCTGATTGCTCGGCGGATTGATGAACATTAAGGCTCCATGGTCTTTGGCAACGACGGTCGAACCGAACATGTAAATTCCGCCCGGCGAATAAACGGTTAATTTGACGCTGTCCCCAAGCTCGAATACGTTATAGTTGTTCAGTTCAACTTCAAGAATATCGCCTTCGGCGTACGACAATACTCCTGTGGACACATAATCGTTTTTCTCTACCACCGTTCGGCTGTTCAGCAAAATTCCAGCCGGACTTTGATATTTTTCCGGGGCAAACTCAAATTGGGCTTTTTTTCTGAACGCAGGCATCGACCTCATTACCAAAACCACCCTTCCTTATCGATATAGGAAAAAAGCCGCCTCCGGAATCGCCGAAGACAGCTTTGCACCGCCTCATGTACAGTACGAGCATACAGCACACGTTAACCCGGCAGCCAGGCTGTCATCGCTCCTCAATTGGAACCTTAGACCCTTTGACTTTGCGTCCTTGCCTTTCGGCAAGTTTGCTATTATCGGTATCTATATAGGTAATTGTTCCTATGAATATAGACTCAGTATATCGAGAAAAAAATCCGTTTTCAATAGGTTTTCAAACAATTTACATTGTTTTCATAATGACCGGATACAGTTTCGTTGCTTGAGATTCTACCCACAATCCCCTACAATAAAATGTGAATAATCCGCCGTTTATCCACAGGGTTATCCACAACATGTTAACAACGAATGCATGTTCGTTTCGTATCCACTATGCGTCCAGAGGTGCCGTTTTGCAGATACATACACATGAAATGTACATGAGGGAAGCTATAAAGGAAGCTCGTTTGGCGGAAGAAAAACAAGAGGTGCCCATAGGCGCGGTTATCGTTTGGAACGATCAAATCATCGGGCGCGGCCATAATTTGCGGGAAACCGCCGCGGACCCACTTGCCCATGCAGAGCTGCTGGCGATTCGCGAAGCCAGCGAATACCTTAAGGCCTGGCGGCTGACGGATTGCAGGCTGTACGTTACGCTTGAGCCTTGCCCGATGTGTGCCGGCGCGATCGTGCAATCCCGAATCAGTCAAGTGATTTACGGAACTCCGGACCCGAAGGCCGGCTGCGCAGGAACGCTTATGAATTTGCTGCAGGAGGAAAGGTTCAACCATCGTACGGAAGTCATAAGCGGGATTTTGCAGGAAGAATGCAGCTCCATGCTGACGCAATTTTTTCGCCGGCTTCGCGGGAAGAACATCCCGTGATTCCGCAGACGGCATGTAAATGGTGCCAACGCCCATAAAAGATCTTTACAATCTCTTTATGATGTGATATTATTAATTTCGCTGCGCGCCCGTAGCTCAGCAGGATAGAGCGACAGTTTCCTAAACTGCAGGTCGTACGTTCGAATCGTATCGGGCGCGCCATGCAGCTCGCTATATGCTTTTCAAATCTTCGAGACGT